>JBFIJC010000115.1:0-10130 GCA_041600915.1 Nitrogeniibacter sp. | reverse complement strand
GCTGGCCACCACCGATTGGTGCGTGCGGCCCTTGCGCCGGGTCTTGCCGGGACTGTTTGGCATGGATCTGGCCAGTCTGGTGCCGGCCTGGGCGATCCAGACCTTGCTGGTGCTGCTGCAGGCGATGCTCTTCGGCGCCAGCCTGGATGGCAATCCGCTGGCCTTGCTGCTCGGGTCGTGGGGCGTGGGCCTGGTCGGTTTGCTCAAGATGATGGTGTATATGGTGATCGGCATCGTGCTGATCTCGGCCGTGTTCTCGTGGGTCAATCCGCATGCGCCGATGGCGCCGCTGTTTTACAGCTTGTCGGCGCCGTTCCTGCGCCCCTTGCGCAAGGTGATTCCGCCGATTGCCAATGTCGACATTTCGCCGCTGATTCTTTTGTTGCTGCTGCAGATCGTGCTCATGTTCCTGTCCGGCTTTGCCGCGAATTTTTCGGGGATGATGTTCTCCCGATGAGCGTGTGGCTGCGCCCGGATGGCGAGGCAGCGCTGGTGCTCAGCCTGCATGTTCAGCCGGGTGCAAAGTCGACCGAGTTTGTCGGGTTGCATGGCGAGGCGATGAAACTGCGCCTCGCCGCGCCGCCGGTCGATGGCAAGGCCAATGCCGCGCTGATCGCGTTTCTGGCCAAGTTCTGCGCGCTGCCGAAAAGCGCTGTCACGCTCGTGAGCGGTCACAGTGCGCGGGCCAAACGCGTGCGGCTCGACGCGGTTGATGCGGCGCTCAGGGCGCGTCTGCAAGCCCTCGGTTAGCGCTATGCGCGCGTGATACGCTGCGTGTTCAGGCTGGCTCAGGGAGATTGCGTATGGTCCAGGACACTTATGCGGAGCGCTATGCCGCGCATCGCTGGAAGATTCCCCCCGCGTTCAATATTGCCGACGTGTGCTGTCGGCGATGGGCCGACGCGCCCGAGCGGGTGGCCATATTGTCCGAGGACAGCGATGGCCGTCAGGCGAGCTACAGCTATATCGATCTGATGCGGGCGGCCAACCGGCTGTCGAATGCCTTGCGCGCGCAGGGCATTCAGGCGGGTGATCGTGTGGCCATGGTGATGCCGCAGCGCTTTGAGGCCGCCGTCACGCTGATCGCCCTGTTTCAACTCGGTGCCGTGGCGATGCCGTTGTCGACGCTGTTCGGCCCCGAGGCCATGGCTTATCGCCTGCAAGACAGCGATGCGGTAGCGGCGATCGTTGATGGGCGCGGCGTCGAGACGCTAGGGGCAGTGCGCGCTGAGTGCCCCGCATTGAGCACGCTCATCTGTGTCGATTGCACTGCAGTTGATGCGCTGGACTGGTCGGCCCTGCTGGCCGCTGCGAGCGACGAATTCCCGTGCGAGGTGACCGCGCCGGATGACCCCGCGGTGCTGATCTACACCAGCGGCACGACGGGCGCACCCAAAGGCGCGCTGGTGCCGCATCGCGCGATGCTCGGCAATCTGCCGGGCTTTGTTGCCAGCCAGAACGGTTTCCCGCAAGTCGACGCGGTGTTCTGGTCACCCGCCGACTGGGCCTGGACCGGCGGGCTGTGGGACGCACTGCTGCCAACGCTGTATTTCGGCCAGCCGATCCTTGCCTTCAGCGGCCGCTTCTCACCCGAGACGGCGCTGTCCTTGATGGCGCGCTATCGGGTGACGCATACCTTTTTGTTTCCGACTGCGCTCAAGGCGATGATGAAGGCCTTTCCTGCGCCGCGCGCGCAGTTTGATCTGCACCTGCGCGCCATCATGAGCGCTGGTGAAGCGGTGGGCGATGCGGTGTTCGATTGGTGTCAGTCGGCGCTGGGAGTCACGGTTAACGAAATGTTTGGCCAGACCGAGATCAACTACATCGTTGGCAACAGCGCGACCGAATGGCCGGCGCGCCCCGGCTCGATGGGTCGAGCCTACCCGGGGCACCGGGTGGCGGTGATCGATGACGCCGGGCAGGTGCTGCCGCCTGGCGAGGAGGGCGAGGTCGCGGTGCATCGCGAAGATATTCACGGCGACCCCGACCCGGTGTTCTTCCTCGGCTACTGGAAAAAGCCCGAGGCGACCACCAGTAAATACACCGATGGCTGGTGCCGTACCGGCGACCTGGCGACGCAAGATGCTGACGGCTACCTCTGGTACAAGGGGCGCGCTGACGATGTGTTCAAGGCAGCGGGCTATCGGATCGGGCCGGGTGAAGTGGAGAATTGCCTGGTCAAACACCCGGCCGTCGCCAATGCCGCGGTCGTGCCAAAACCGGATGCCGAGCGTGGTGCCGTGGTGAAGGCTTTCGTGGTGCTGGCTGAGGGGTTTGATCCGACACCGGCGCTGATTGATGCGCTGCAGCAACATGTGCGCGCCCAGTTGGCGCCCTATGAGTATCCGAAGGAAATTGAATTTATCGACGCGCTGCCGATGACAACTACCGGCAAGGTGCAGCGTCGGCTCCTGCGTTTGCGCGAGATTGCCAGGTCAGAAGGGCAGGCGTAGACGGCCGAGCAGGCCGTTTCTTGAAGAGCGCTGAGCGGCTCCTTGCGACAGGGACTTGGCGCTGCACGAAAAAAAGCCCGGGTCAGAGACCCGGGCCTAAATCCACACCAAATCGTTGCGCGTGGAGGAGACAGCCCAACCATAGCGCGTTTTGTGTTGCAGTGCAACAAAACCTGCGCTATCTGTGGTGAAAATCGTCTCACTCTCGCCCGGTTGTGGTGTGATTCTCAGGGTTCGGCGAACATCACCTTGCCTTCGACGACGGTGTAGCACACGCGCCCGGGCAGGTTGAGCCCGAGGAAGGGTGTGTTCTTGCCCTGGCTGCGCAGCCGTTCGCGCGTAACGGTGATTTCGCCTTCTGCGTCAAAAATACAGATATCCGCGCGGGCGCCCAGGTTCAGCTGGCCGGCCTTGGAGCCAATGATTCGCGCCGGGTTGATGGTGACGCGGCGCAGTGTATCGAGCAGGCTGAGCTTGTGAGTGTTTCCCCATTTCAGTGCGAGGGGCAGCAGCAGTTCGATGCCGGTGGCACCGGGTTCGGCTTCGGCGAACGGGACTTGTTTGGCATCGTCGTCGATCGGGGAATGGTTTGAACACAGCGCGTCGATATCGCCAGCGACCAGCGCGGCTTGCAGCGCGTCGCGGTCGCGCAGGCTGCGCAGCGGCGGGTTGAGGCGGCAGTGGGCGTTGAAGTAGCCGATGTCCCGGTCCGACAGGTGCAGATGGTTGATTGACACGTCGCAGGTGATGTCCAGGCCTTCGGCCTTGGCGGCGCGCACCAGTGCCAGGCCTTCGGCACTGGAGAGCCGCGTGATGTGCAGCTTGGCGCCGGTCAGGCGAGCCAGTTCGATATAGGTGAACAGGGCAATGGTTTCGGCGGCCGTGGGGATGCCGGGCAGGCCGAGGCGGGTGGCGACCTCACCGTCGTGCGCCACGCCTTCGTGGCCGAAGCGCGGCGCAATGGGCTGAAGCCAGACGCGATACCCAAAGGTGGCGGCGTATTGCAGTGCGCAGAACAGTACCTGGGTATCGACGATGGGGGTGTTGGCCTGGCTGAAGGCGACGCAGCCGGCATCGACGAGTTCGGCCATCTCCGACAGGCGCTTGCCTTCGAGCCGCTCGGTGAGTGCGCCGACGGGATACACGTGGGCGCGGTTGAGCTTCTTGGCGCGGTAGCACAGCATCTCGACCAGACCGGGCTCGTCCAGCGGCGGGTCGGTGTCGGGCGGAATGGCCAGGCTGGTGACCCCGCCAGCCATGGCGGCCTCCATTTCGGACTCCAGTGTGGCGAGGTATTCGAAGCCGGGTTCGCGCAGGCGGGCGGCCAGATCGACCAAACCGGGGCAGACGATCTTGCCGCTGGCATCGATGGTTTGCGTGGCGACGAAATCGTCTGGCGCGCTGCCGATGCCGACGACCTTGCCCCTGGCGATGTATAGATCCTGCTGCTGATCGATCTCATGGGCCGGATCGATGAGTCGGCCGTTGGCGATATGAATCTTCATGGATGTGCTCGTGTTCTGTGCCTGGCTTAGCTGCTGGCCAGCATGCTCATGACAGCCATGCGGACGGCAATGCCGAAGGTGACCTGCGGGAGAATGACGGCCTGGGCGCCGTCGGCGACGGCGGAGTCGATCTCGACGCCGCGGTTCATCGGTCCGGGGTGCATCACGATGGCGTCCGGGCGGGCGACGGCGAGCTTTTCGGGGGTAAGCCCCCAGACCTTGAAAAACTCCTGGCCGCTGGGCAGCAAGGGGCCGTTCATGCGCTCGTTTTGCAGGCGCAGCATCATGACGACATCGACATCGCGCAGGCCTTCACGCATGTCGTGGAAGACGCGCACGCCGAGCTTTTCGAGATCGGTCGGCATCAAGGTCTTTGGGCCGATGACGCGCACTTCGGGCACACCGAGTGTGGTCAGCGCCGCGATCTGCGAGCGCGCTACGCGCGAGTGCAGCACGTCGCCGACGATGGCGATCACCAGTTGGGTGAAGTCTTTTTTATAGTGGCGGATGGTGTACATGTCGAGCAGCCCCTGCGTGGGGTGCGCATGACGGCCATCGCCTGCGTTGATGACATGGATGTGGTGGCGTTTTGTGCTGTGAAGGTGGTCGGCAATCAGGTAGGGCGCGCCGCTGGACGCGTGGCGCACCACGAACATGTCGGCCTGCATCGCACACAGGTTATCCACCGTGTCTAGCAGGGTTTCGCCTTTGTTGGTGGACGAGGTGGCGACGTTGAGGTTGATGACGTCGGCCGACAGGCGCTTGGCCGCGATCTCGAAGGTCGTGCGCGTGCGCGTCGAGTTCTCGAAGAACAGGTTGAAGATGCTCTTGCCACGCAGGATGGGCAGCTTCTTGATCTCACGCTCGGCCACTTCGGTGAAGGGCTCGGCCGTATCGAGAATGGCGGTGAGGATGTCGCGCGGCAGACCGTCGAGCGACAGCAAATGCTGGAGTTCGCCGTGGGCGTTGAGTTGGGGGTTATGCATCGATCAACCTCAGTGACAGGTTGCCGTTTTCGGCTTTTTCAAGTTGCAGGTTCTGCTTGCCGCACAGCGGCTCGGCCAGGGTATGCGCGCAGAAGCGCGCGGCGATGGGTAGTTCGCGCTCGCCGCGGTCGACCAGCACGGCGAGATCGATGCGCGCGGGGCGGCCGTAATCGAACAGCTCGTTGAGCGCGGCACGGGTGGTGCGCCCGGTAAACAGCACGTCATCGACCAGAATGACCGAACGTCCTTCCATGTCGAAGGGAATGTCGGAGCGGCGCAGTTGCGGATGCAGGCCCTTGGCCGCGTAGTCGTCGCGGTAGAAGGACACATCGATGGTGCCCAGCGGGTGGCGGATGCCGAGCGCCTCGTGCAGCCGCTCGGCCAGCCAGGCGCCGCCGGTGTGAATACCGACCAGGGCGGTGTCGTCGGTGATGTGCGGCGCCATCTGTTCGATCAGCGCGGCAAACAGGGTGTCTGCGTCAGGCAGTTGGGGCATGGGTGCTTTGGTCCAGGTAGTGCTGAAGAATGATTTGAGCGGCCACGGCATCGAGCACGGCCTTGCGCTCGGTCCATCGGTGCTGACCGGCGTCGGCCAGTTGGTGTTCGGCTTCGGCCGAGCTGAAGCGCTCGTCCATCAGGGCAACCGGCAGGCCGAAACGGCCATTCAGCTGATTGCCGAAGCGGCGGCAGCGCTGTGTGTGTTCCTGGGGGCTGCCATCGTCCGACAGCGGCAGGCCGACCACCAGTTGCACCGGTCGCCATTCGTCGATCAGGCGGGCAATGGCTTCGAAACGTGCGGCATTCGCTTCGACGGTGAGGGTGGTCAGGGCGTTGGCCCGACCGGTTTCGAATTCGCCCACGGCGACGCCGATGCGTGCCAGGCCGAAATCAAAGCCGAGCACAGAGCCGCGCGCGGGCCGCGGCGCGCCCTCAGGCATGACCGGCAGATTCCGACAGGTTGGCGAAGTCGACACCGAGCAGTTGCATGGCGGCAGCAAAGCGCTCTTCGGCGGGCAGATCGAATACGATGGAGAGGTCGGCCGGGGTGGTCAGCCAGGCATTGTCGGCCAGTTCCTGCTCAAGCTGGCCCGCGTCCCAGCCGGCGTAACCGAGGGTGACCAGCACATCGAGCTCACAGCCTTCGGCGGCCATGGCCTGAAGAATGTCTTTGGAGCTGGTGAGGCCGACTTCGTCATTAACTTTGAGCGTGGCGCTCCAGTCGCCGGTCGGGCGATGCAGGACAAAGCCGCGATCGGTCTGCACCGGACCACCAAAATAAACGGGTTGCTGGGCGTATCGCTCACTCTCGAGTGCCATGTCGACGCGCTCGAACAGCGCCGCCAGACTCATGTCGATGGGGCGATTGACAATGACACCCAGCGCGCCGCCCTCATTGTGCTCGGCAATGTAGGTGAGCGTGCGGGCGAAGTTTGTGTCGGCCATGGCGGGCATGGCGATCAGGAAGTGGTGGGTCAGGTTCATGTCGAGGGTCGTCACACCGTGCATTTTAAACACACGGATTTTCGGGGGAAAGCGCGGCGCACCCGTTTGGGCACCTTGTGAGTCACAATTTACACTGAAGCACGCTGCGGGAGCAGGATGAATGGGGCAAAAGGCATTGGTATGGTTTCGGCGCGACCTGCGCCATTTCGATCACGCAGCCTTGTATCACGCCTTGCGCGACAGTGCGGCGGTGTTCTGCGTGTTCGTTTTCGATCGCGACATTCTGGATGCGCTGCCCTCGCGTGTGGATAGACGGGTGGGCTTCATCCATGCGGCGCTGCTCGAGCTCGATGCCGCCTTGCGCGCACAAGGGGGCGGGCTGATTGTGCGTCATGGCCGGGCGGTCGATGACATCCCGCGACTGGCTGCCGATCTTGGTGTTGATGCGGTTTATGTCAATCGCGACTATGAACCGCAGGCCATCGCCCGGGATGCCGCCGTCGCCACTGCACTGGCCGCCGAGGGGCGGGCGCTGCGCAGCTTCAAGGACCAGGTGATCTTCGAGCAGGATGAAATCCTGACGAAAAGCAGCACGCCGTACAGTGTGTTCACGCCTTATCGGCGCGCATGGCAGGCGGCCCTGACGCCGGATCGTCTGCAGTCGTATGCGGTCGCGGACCACATCGCCGGCCTGTGCCCGCCGCCCACGGGTGAAGCGGTGCCGACGATGGCGGCGCTGGGTTTTTCTGCGGGCAATTTGGCGGATCTGGCGCTGCCGACAGGCATGTCGGGTGGCGAGCTTCTGTTTGACGACTTTCGGGACCGCATCGACGCGTACCGCTTGAAGCGCGATTTTCCGGCCCAGAAGGGCGTGTCCTATCTGTCGGCCCATCTGCGCTTTGGCACCGTCTCGATTCGTCAGTTGGCGAGCTATGCGTGGTTCAGGGGCGGGCAGGGGGCCGAGACTTGGCTTGGTGAGCTGATCTGGCGCGAGTTCTACCAGATGGTGCTGTGGCACCGTCCGGAGGTCGTCGATCACTGTTATCGGCCGGTGTATGACGCGCTGCAGTGGGACAACTGGCCCGAGGGCTTTGCGGCCTGGTGCGAGGGCCGCACGGGCTATCCGCTGGTCGATGCGGCGATGCGCCAGCTCAATCACAGCGGCTACATGCACAACCGGCTGCGCATGATCGCCGCCTCGTTTCTGACCAAGGATCTGGGCATCGATTGGCGGCTCGGTGAGCGCTATTTTGCCGCGCAACTACTCGATTACGATCTGGCGGCAAATAACGGAGGCTGGCAGTGGGCCGCGTCGACGGGCTGCGATGCACAGCCGTGGTTTCGCATTTTCAACCCGGTCACGCAGTCACAGAAATTCGACCCGGCCGGCGTGTTCATTCGCCGTTATGTGCCCGAGCTGGCGGCGGTGTCTGATCGTGATATCCACGCGCCATGGAAGCTGCCGCCACTGAGCCAGGCGGCGCTGGGCGTCCGGATTGGCGAGACCTATCCCGCGCCAATGGTTGATCACGCCGACGCGCGTGCAAGAACGCTGGCGCGGTTTCGATCGGTGATGCCAGCAGACGCTGCGCCCGCCGACGCACCGTAATGCGTCGGCGGGCTTGGCCGCTTAGTGCCTGGCCGGCCCGGTGTACTCGCGAATCAGCGCGAGCAGCTCTTCTTCCTGGTAGGGCTTGCCGAGGTAATGATCGACCCCGATCTGGCGTGCGTATTCGCGGTGCTTGTCGGCCAGACGCGAGGTGATCATGACGATGGGCACCGCCTTGAGGCGCGGATCGTTGCGGATATTGCGCGCCAGATCGAAGCCGTCCATGCGCGGCATTTCGATGTCCGACAGGATGACGTCGGGCAAGGTGTCGAGGAGCTGTTCGAGCGCATCGACGCCGTCCTTGGCCGTGACCACGCGGAAGCCTTCGCGTTCGAGCAGGCGGCCGGTAATCTTGCGCACCGTCAGCGAGTCATCGACCACCATCACGGTGGGCTCCAGGCTGGCTGCGGCCTTTTGTGCCACCGGCACTGCCGCGCCGCCCTCGGTGCTCTGGCTGGTCTGAATGCTGGCCAGCGCCACCGGGTTGATGATGAGCACGATCTCGCCATCGCCAAGCACGGTCGCGCCGGTGTAGCCCACCAGGCGGGCGAGCTGCGGTCCGGCCTTCTTGACCACGATTTCCTGGTTGCCGCGCAGTGCGTCGACATGCAGCGCGAGTGTCTGGGTGCCCGAGCGCAGCAGCAGAACCCAGTTGAAGCGCTGTGCCTCGGGCTGGGTGTCGTTGTCGCCAAGCAATCGTGGCAGGTAGCGATACCGGTATTCAGTGTCCTGCCAGGTGGTACCGCCTTCGGCCTGCAATGCGGTCAGCGGCTCGGTCTTGAGCTCCATGACCTGTGCCACCATGTTGGACGGGATGGCATAGGTGCGCCCGGCGGCGCGCACCAGCAGCGCCTGCGTGACCGCCAGCGTGAGCGGCAGATAGAGACGGAAGCGCGTGCCATTGCCCGGCGTGGAGGTGACGTCGATCCGGCCACCGACGGCGGCGGTTTCGGATTTGACCACGTCCATGCCGACGCCGCGTCCCGACACCGCCGACAGGCTGCCGGCGGTAGAGAAGCCGGGCATGAAGATCAGGTTGGTGAGCCGGCTTTCATCGGCGACTTCGTCGGGGCCGAGCTGGCCGTTTTCACGGGCGCGGGCTTCGATGCGCGCGAAATCCAGGCCGGCGCCGTCGTCGGTCATATCGATGACCACTTCGTTGCTTTCGTGGCGAACGGTGAGCTGGATCTCGCCGATTTCCGGCTTGCCGGCCGCCTTGCGTGCCTCGGGTGTTTCAATGCCGTGGGCGATGGCGTTGCGCAGCAAGTGCTCGATGGGGCTGGTGATGCGTTCGAGCACCGAGCGGTCGAGTTCGATCCGGCCGCCGCGCAAATCGAGGTTGGCGCGCTTGCCCAGATCCTTGGCACTTTGACGAACGACGCGATAGAGACGGTCGGCGAGGCTGTCGAAAGGCGTCATGCGCACCGACATCAGTGCCTGCTGCAGGTCGCGGTTGAGGCGGCCCTGCGAGGTCAGCGCGGCGTCGGCGCCGTCGAGGTTGCGCAGCAGGGTGTGCTGGACGGTGGTGACGTCGTTGACGCTCTCGGCCATCATCCGGGTCAGTTCCTGCAGCCGGGTGTAGCGGTCCATTTCCAGCGGATCGAACTCGGCGTGTTCCGACTCGGCCTGCGCGATGCGGGTCTGCATCTGCGTGTCAGCCTGGATCTCGAGCTCGCGCAACTGGTTGCGCAGACGAATGACGTTCTCGGTCAGGTCGAGCAGGGCGCGGCGCTGGGTGCGCAGTTCGCCTTCGACGCGGGTGCGGGTGATGCCGATTTCGCCCGCGTCGTTGACGAAGCGGTCGACCAGGTCGGCACGTACCCGCAGGGTGCCGCCGGTCGCGGCGCCGACCTCGTCGGCCGTGATGGCCACGGATGCCGCTTCGGGCGCGTCGGTGTCGGCCGCTTCGAGCGTGGGCTGGCCATGTGCCAGCCGATCCAGATATTGCTGCGCGATATCAGCGCCCTGGTCGAGGCTGTCGAAGAGCTCGTCGGAGGTGGCTTCGCTGGCTTCGAGCCGACTTTCGAGCGCGTGCAGGTGCTCGCCAAGGCTCATCGCCCCGGTCATGCGTGCGCTGCCCTTGAGTGTGTGCAGCAAGCGGGCGACAGCGGCTGCGCTTTCGGCGTCGTCCGGT
>JBFIJC010000114.1:0-10262 GCA_041600915.1 Nitrogeniibacter sp. | reverse complement strand
TGACGCGCAAACAGCACGCCGGCTTCAAAGGTGGCCAGCTGGGGCACGGCCACCGCTTCGACCAGCTTCTCGTGGTAGAACTGCGAGACCAGCGGCGAATCGCCGTGGTAGCGCAGGCCACCGGCGTGGATGCCCGGGGGCATGAAGTCGTGACCGAGGGTGTACATCTTCATCAGCGGCGTGAAACCGGAGGCGTCGCCGTAGTCATAGGCGTAGGCACCCTTGGTGAGCGTGGGGCATGAGGCCGGCTCGACCGCCACGCAGCGCAGTTTTTCAGCGCGCTTCTCGCCCGCGATCTGATCGCACAGGAAGGGGAAGGCAATGCCGCCAAAGCTTGAGCCACCGCCGCAGGGGCCAATCACCACGTCCGGGTAAAGGCCGATTTTCTCCAGCTGCTTCTTGGACTCCTGGCCGATCACGGTCTGGTGCAGCAGCACATGGTTGAGCACCGAGCCGAGCGTGTATTTGGTGTCGGCGCGGCCGGCGGCTTCTTCCACCGCCTCGGAAATGGCGATGCCGAGCGAGCCCTGATTGTCCGGGTCTTTTTCGAGAATCGTGCGGCCGGTCTGGGTTTCGTTCGAGGGGCTGGAAAACACCTCGGCGCCCCAGGTCTGCATCATCGAGCGGCGGAAGGGTTTTTGCTGGTAGCTCACATTGACCATGAACACCCGCACGTCGATGCCGAACATGCCGCCGGCGAAGGCGATGGACGAGCCCCACTGACCGGCGCCGGTCTCAGTGGTCAGGCGCTTGATGCCGGCCTGCTTGTTGTAATAGGCCTGCGGCACGGCGGAGTTGGGCTTGTGCGAGCCGGCCGGCGAGACGCCTTCGTACTTGAAGAAGATCTTGGCCGGCGTACCCAGCGCTTTTTCGAGGCGCACGGCCCGCACCAACGGTGTCGGCCGCCAGATCTTGTAGATCTCGCGCACTTCGTCGGGGATCTCGATCCAGCGCTGCGAGGTCATCTCCTGCTCGATGATTGCGTCGGGGAAGATCGCGCTCATCTGCTCCGGCGTGGCGGGCGAGCCGTCCGGTCCCAGCGGCGGCAACGGCGCGTTCGGCATGTCGGCCGCAATGTTGTACCAGTGGGTCGGGATGTCCTCTTCGGTCATCAGAATGCGTGTCGGCTCGCTCATCGGCGGTTCTCCTTTATGGTCTTTTTTTGATGACGCCGGGCAGGCCCGCCGTCTTCCGTATCCGGCGGGCATCTTAGCCCGTCTGGCGCCTCATCGAAAGCATCCCTGTGCCTGCGCCACCGCGACGCCATCGAGCACCAGATTGTCGATAATCCGCAAGGGTACATCCAGCAGTGGTGCAATCTGCGACGCGGCCCCCCCGTTAAGCAGGCAGGACGCACCCGGCAGATCACCCACTTGCCGATACATGCGTTCGATGGCGCCGGCCTGGGCGTGCAGGCAGCCCATGGTGATGGCGTCGGCGGTGCAGGTGGGCAGGTCGATTACGCGGCCGTCGGCCAAAGGCAGCTGGGCGGTGTTGCCCGCCAGTGCGCGACGCATGAGGTCGACGCCGGGGGCGATCAGCCCGCCGCGAAACACGCCCTCGGCATCGAGCACGTCGATGGTGGTGGCGGTGCCGGCGGTCACCACCAGGCACGGCGCTGCGCCATGGGCATGCGCGCCAATCAGCGCGGCCCAGCGGTCTGCCCCCAGCTGAGCGGGATTCTCATAACTGTTACGCACACCACAGGCCTCGCGCGTCGGCGTCAGCCACTGGGGCGCATGCCCCCACGGCGCGAGCGAGTCGGCGACCCGGCGGCGCAATTCTGCCGATACCACCGAAGCGCCGAACACCCCCTCAATCTGACCCGGCGGCGGCAGCACGGCGTCAAAGGACCAGGTGTCGGTATGCGCAAAAGCGCCCTGTGCGTGCCATTGGTCGGCGTCGCGCAGCCCCCATTTAAGACGGGTGTTGCCCACATCCAGCAGCAGAATCATCCGGCGGCTCGCAAGCTCACGTCACCGGCGAGCACCCGACGCACACCGGCATCGGTTTGCAGACGCAAAGCGCCGTCAACATCCACGCCAAGGCAGATGCCTTCGATGCTGTCGGTCTCGCCGATCAGGCGCACCGGCAAATCGGCGTAGGCATTGCGCTGATTCCAGGCGCCCTGAAACGCGGCAAAGCCGCTGTTGGCATAGGTCTCGAACAGGCAGCGCTGCACACGCAGCAGCTCGGCCAGCAAGGCTTCGCGGCTCGGCACATCGTCAATCACCTGATCGAGCGCCGTCACATCACTGCGCCCGGGGATGCTGGCGTCGTCGGGCAAGGACAAATTGAGCCCGATGCCGACCACCGCCGCCACCTGCCGCGCCGAAGCCAGCTCGACCAGAATGCCGCCGAGCTTGCGCCCGTGCACCTGGATATCGTTCGGCCACTTGAGCTCGACCCCGGCCACGCCGGCATTCTCAAGCACCGTCGCAACGGCGATGCCGGCCACCAGCGAGAGCCCGGCCGGCACCGGTGCGCCCGCAGGAAAACGCCACAGCGCCGAAAAGGTGAGGCTGGCGCCCGGCCAGGCCTGCCACTCGCGGCCTCGCCGCCCTCGCCCGGCGCGCTGCAGCTCGCAGGCTAGGACCGGCACGCGGCCGTCATCGGCCGGCACGGCATTGATCAGGACGGAATTGGTGGAGTCGCACTCGGCACGCAGGTCGAGCGAAAAGGCGGCAGCGTCTGGCCCCAGATGGGTACGCAGGGTGTCGATATTGAGCGGTGGAGTCGCGGTAGCGGGCACGGGTCGGGAGCGTACAGTCGTAAAACTGCATTATGTCCCAATCGCCGGCCGTCGGCAGCCCGCCTGGCACGGCGGCCTGCCGACACCGCGCGGATCAGTCGGCCGGCGCGGCCGTGCTGGCGTCGTCGCGGGGGCCGTCCAGCCCGAGCTCCTGAATCTTGCGCGTAATGGTGTTGCGCCCGATGCCAAGCAGTTGCGCCGCCTCGATGCGGCGCCCGCCGGTGGTTTCGAGTGCGCGCTCGATCAGGGTCTTCTCAAACGCCCGGGTGAGTTGCTCGAAGACTTCGCCCGGCACGGCGGCGAGCAGGCGGTCTGCCTCCCGCCCGAGCGAAGCGCACCAATCACCGCCACCCGACTCATGCGGCGACGCTTCGCGAAACTCGACGGGGAGGTCAGCCACTTCCACGACCTGGCCCGGCGCCATCACGGTCAGCCAGTGACACAGGTTTTCGAGCTGGCGTACGTTGCCGGGAAACACCTGGTTTTGCAGATGCTGGAGCGCCGCGCTGGAGATCCGCTTGGCTTCAACATCGAGCTCGCGCGCGCTCTTCTTGAGAAAGTGCTGCACCAACAGGGGGACGTCTTCACGTCGCTCGCGCAGTGGCGGCAGGCGCAGGCGGATGACGTTGAGACGGTGATAAAGATCTTCGCGGAACAGGCCGTCCTTGACCCGCTCGTCCAGATCCTGGTGGGTCGCGGCAATGACCCGCACATTGGCGCGGATCGGCTGATGGCCGCCGACGCGGTAGAAGTTGCCATCGGAGAGCACCCGCAGCAGCCGGGTTTGCAGCTCGGCCGGCATGTCGCCGATTTCGTCGAGAAACAGCGTGCCGCCGTCGGCTTGCTCGAAGCGCCCCCGGCGCTGGGCTGCGGCGCCGGTGAAGGCGCCGCGCTCATGGCCAAAGAGTTCGGATTCGAGCAGGTCGCGCGGAATGGCCGCCGTATTGATGGCGATAAAGGGCGCGTCGCGGCGCGGGCTGTGACGGTGCAAGGCGCGCGCCACCAACTCCTTGCCGGAGCCGGATTCGCCGTTGATCAGCACTGTGGCATGCGACTGCGCCAGCCGGCCGATGGCGCGAAACACCTCTTGCATGGAGGGTGCCTGGCCAAGAATCTCGGGGGTCAGCACCGATTCTTCGGTGTCGTCCACCTGCTCGTCGCCCTGCTCGACCGCCCGCCGCACCAGGCTCAGAGCCTGTTCGAGATCGAAAGGCTTTGGCAGGTATTCGAAGGCGCCGCCCTGGAAGGCCGATACCGCGCTGTCCAGATCGGAATAGGCGGTCATGATGATGACCGGCAGATCCGGAAAACGGGCCTTGGCTTTCTCCAGCAGACTCAGACCCGATTCGCCCGGCATGCGGATGTCGGACACCAGCACCTTGGGCGGTCGGCTGAGCGCTTCGAGCGCCTCGCCGGCCTCAACCGCGGACTCGAAACTGCGGTGGGTGATGTTCTCCCGCGCCAGCGCTTTTTCAAGCACCCAGCGGATGGAGCGATCATCATCAACGATCCAGACGGTTTCCATAATTTATGCACTATTTTGGTGCGAGCTGCACGATTGCGGTTCAGTGACGGTCCGCAATCGGCAACAGCAAGGTGAAACAAGTACGTCCGGGGACGCTATCGACTTCGATCATGCCGTGGTGCTGCTCGACAAAGCCCTGCGCCAACGACAACCCCAGTCCGCTCCCTCCGTCCCGGCCCGATACCAGCGGGTAGAAGATCTGGTCACGAATCTCTTCAGGAATCCCCGGGCCGTTGTCGATCACTTGCAATTCGAGTGCCAGTTTGTGACGGCGCTTGGCCAAGGTGACCTGGCGGGCCGCCCGCGTGCGCAAAATGATCTCGCCCGCACCCTCCACGGCCTGGGCGGCGTTGCGCACGATATTGAGCACGGCTTGAATGAGTTGCTCGCGATCGCCGGTGAGATCCGGCAGGCTGGTGTCGTAATCGCGCCGCACGATGACGCCCGGGAACTCGGCGAGAATCAGCCGCCGGACGCGTTCGAGTACATCATGAAAATTGAGGGGCGCCGGGCGCATGACGGCGTGGGTGCCGAGCAGCCGCTTCATCAGCGCCTGGAGCCGGTCGGATTCGGCGATGATGACCTGGGTGTATTCCTTGAGCTGCGGGTCGTCCAGCTCGCCCTCGAGCAACTGCGCCGAGCCGCGAATACCGCCCAGCGGATTCTTGATTTCGTGCGCCAGATTGCGGATCAGCTCGCGGTTGGCCTGCTGTTGCTGCAGCAACACCTCTTCGCGCGTGACACGCAACTGGGCTTCAATCGGCCGGAACTCCAGCAGCAGGCGAACGCCCGGCGCCTCGACCGGACTGACGGTGCAATCGACTTCGATCGAATACTCGCGCCCGGGCGGCACGATGCGCAGATCCTTGCCCGTATAGCTCCAGTTGTTGTTGAGCGCGTTGTAGAGCGCGGGCGCCAGCCCCGGCGGTTCTCCGAGCAAGGCATCGAGCGTGCGCCCGGCGTGACGGCGGGCGCTGACACCGAACAGATTCTCGGCACCGGCGTTGAGGTACTGAACGATCAGTTTGTCATCGACCAGCACCACGGCCGTCGACAGCAGGTCGAGGCCGGCAAACTGATTGTTTCGAGAGGTGTCCTGGGTCATATGCAGGAAGACAGAGCAAAATACGCGCCACTTCCTGCCGGACGATCAGCGCAAATTGGATAGCTCTTTGCGCAAGGCTTCGATATTGCGCTCATGTTGCGCCACCGCGTCCTGAAAAGGCTGCATTCGATCGAGCTTTTTTTGGTAGTTGCGTTCGTTGCCATAGCGCACTGCATCGGCCTCTTCCAGCGCCTTGCGGGCCGCCTCGAGCGCAGCCTCTTCGGTCGCCAGCTCGGTTTCGAGCAGTTTGCGACGATCACTGTCGCGGGCACGCTGGTCATCCGACGACACCTTGGGAAAGCTTCCGGACGATGGCGATGCCGCCGGCGCCTTGCTGGTCGATGTACCGGGCACCGAGGACACCGGCAGGTCGCGGCTCAGGCGCTCACAGTCTTTGGCGTCGCGCGAATTCGTGTACGTCACCCGCTTCTGGCCAGTGGCCGGATCGGTCTCGACGCATTTATAGACATCGGCCAGCGCCAGCGGGCTGATCAGCGCAGCGGCAAGCACAAAAACACATTTCATTGGCATGTCCATACGGTTTGTTGGATGGCTCAGTGTAACAACCCGCGCAGCGGTTTGCTTCAGCTGCAGCCCCCAAAAAGAAAAAAGGACGGGGCATGCCCCGTCCTTTTACAACGCATCAGCCTGAATTCGGCTTACAGGCTGTAGTACAGATCGAATTCGACCGGGTGCGTGGTGGTACGCAGACGATCAACTTCTTCCGACTTCAGTGCGATGTAGGCATCGATGAAGTCGTTGGAGAACACGCCACCGCGGGTCAGGAACTCGCGATCCTTGTCGAGGTACTCCAGTGCCTGGTCGAGGCTGGTACACACGGTCGGGATCAGTGCATCTTCTTCCGGCGGCAGGTCGTACAGGTTCTTGTCGGCCGCATCGCCCGGGTGGATCTTGTTCTGGATACCGTCGAGGCCGGCCATCAGCAGCGCGGCAAAGCACAGGTACGGGTTGGCCAAAGGATCCGGGAAGCGGGCTTCGATACGACGGCCCTTCGGGTTGGCAACGTACGGAATACGGATCGAAGCCGAGCGGTTGCGTGCCGAGTAAGCCAGCTTGGTCGGTGCTTCGTAGTGCGGCACGAGACGCTTGTACGAGTTGGTACCCGGGTTGGTGATGGCGTTCAGCGCGCGTGCATGCTTGATGATGCCGCCGATGTAGTACAGCGCCATGTCGGACAGACCGGCGTAGCCGTTGCCGGCGAACAGGTTCTGACCGTCTTTCCAGATCGACTGGTGCACATGCATGCCGGAACCGTTGTCACCAACGATGGGCTTGGGCATGAAGGTGGCGGTCTTGCCGTACTGGTGAGCCACGTTGTGCACGATGTACTTGAGCAGCTGAGTCCAGTCAGCGCGCTGGGTCAGGGTGCTGAACTTGGTGCCGATTTCGCACTGGCCAGCGTTGGCCACTTCGTGGTGATGCACTTCAACTGGCACGCCGCAGGCTTCGAGGGCCAAGCACATGGCGGCACGGATGTCGTTCAGGCTGTCGACCGGCGGTACGGGAAAGTAACCACCCTTGACGCGCGGACGGTGACCGGTGTTGCCGCCTTCGAACTTGTCGGCGGTCGACCAAGCGGCCTCTTCCGAGATGATCTTGCTGTAGACGCCGGACATATCGACCGACCATTCCACTGCGTCAAAAATGAAGAACTCGGGTTCCGGGCCAAAGTAGGCAGTGTCACCAATGCCGGAGCTCTTCAGATAGGCTTCGGCGCGCTTGGCGATCGAACGCGGGTCGCGGTCGTAGCCCTTGCCGTCGGACGGCTCGATCACGTCGCAGGACAACACCAGCGTGGTTTCGTCGTAGAACGGGTCGATGTAAGCAGAGGACGCTTCCGGCATGAGGATCATGTCGGAGGCCTGAATGCCCTTCCAGCCGGCGATGGACGAACCATCGAAGGGGTGACCATGCTCGAAGTGATCGAGCTCAAAAGCGGACACCGGCACGGTAACGTGCTGCTCCTTGCCGCGGGTATCGGTAAAACGGAAGTCAACGAAGCGCGCTTCGTTGTCTTCGATCATCTTCATGACATTCTCAGGACTCATGGTCACTCCTAGCGTGGTGAGACGAATTAGACAAAACCTGCCAATACTGACAAATCAACGGGGTTTTTCTTAGCAGATATCATGCCACGACTAACCCCTGCGAAACGACGACCCTTTCCGCCCCATTTCGGGGCCAAACCGGAACGCCTGCGCACCCAATCGGTGCGTCAATTCTTGAACCGCACCGTTATGGTGCAAACAACCCATGTATGCGTACAGCGCGGATCTCCGGGTGCGCCGACAAGCGGGTATTCAGCAGGGTGCACAACTGTGCGGCCCGGTCATCCGCCGCCAGCCATGGCATCGGAAAAAACAGTTCGACCTCCACCCGGCCACCCAGATGGTGGATCAACATCCGCTTGGGCTCGGGCACGTCCTCGCCCAGCATTTCACGCAGCCAGCCGGCCAGCACCTGTCGATCGGGTAGCGGCCCGGCGGGCACGACCGGCGTATCGAGATCGTCCTCGGCATCGATGTGCACCAGCACGTCCTGCACGTTGGCATGCTGCTGACACACCCGCAACCGCACCGCCTCGGCAATGGCATGCCCCTCGGACACGCTGATACGCGGGTCCACCAGCACATGCGCGTCGCACAAAATGCGGTGCGCCATACGCCGGGTGCGCAAGTCATGCACGCCGCGCGCGCCGGGGGTTGCGGCGATGGTGTCGCGAATCTTGCTCACCACCTCTTCCGAGACGGCCGTGTCGACCAGCTCGCGGATCGCGGCCGCCGCCAGCATGACGCCCATGCGCAAAATCATGAAACCGACCAGCGCTGCCGCCAGCGGCTCGACAAAGCGGTAGCCGAGCAGGCCGCCGCCAATGCCGACGGCCACCACCAGCGACGAGGCCGCGTCGGTGCGAGCATGCCAGGCATTGGCCTCGAGCATGCGCGAATTGAGCCGGCGGCTGGCCGCCAGCGTGTAGCGGAACAAGGCCTCTTTGGCCGCCAGGGTGGCCAGCGCCATCCACAGGGCGACGGAATGAAGCGGCGGCAAGGCGTCGGCGCCCTGGATGCGCACGCCGGCGCTCCATAAGAATCCGCAGCCGACGACCACCAGCACGATGCCGAGAAACATCGACACGACGGTTTCGATGCGATCGTGCCCATAGGGGTGATTGGCGTCGGCCGGGTCGGCGCCCTTGCGCGCCGCGAGCAGCACCAGACCGTCGGTCAACAGATCGGACAGCGTGTGCATGGCGTCAGCCACCAGACTGAACGCGTTGGCGAACAGGCCGACAATCAGCTGAAACACGGTCAGCGTCAGGTTGGTCGCCATCGCGACGAGCGTCACCCGCTGCGTCTGCCGCGAGCGCTGCGCATCATCGATCGGCAAGGGGGTTGGCTTGGCTTCGCCAGTCATGGCTGAACGGGTATACTTGTGAGTCCGCCATTCTAGCCGGATCGCCGCCATGGGCACACTTACCGACATACTTTCGCTGGCACAACAACGCGCCCGCGACCTGAACCTGCCCTACGCTGGCGCGCTGACACCGACCGAAGCGAACCAGGTGTGGCAAGCCGCGCCGGGCACACGCCTGGTCGACGTCCGAACCCGCGCCGAGTGGGACTGGGTCGGGCGCATTCCCGGCGCCGCTGAAATCGAGTGGATGAGCTACCCCGGCAACCAGCCCAACCCGCACTTCCTGACCGAGCTCAAGCGTCAGATCGATCCGGAAGCGATGGTGCTGTTCATCTGCCGCAGCGGCCAACGCTCAAGCAAGGCCGCCACGGTGGCCACCGAGGCTGGCTACACCAATAGCTACAACGTGCTCGAAGGTTTCGAGGGCGACAAGGATGCGCGCGGCCACCGCAATGCGATTGGCGGCTGGCGCAAGGCCGGGCTCCCCTGGCAACAGGGCTGAGAACCAAGCCATCCCGCACACTGTCTGACACGCGTACCCGAACACAAGGACCGACATGGAAGTCGCCACCATCAGTTTTGACCGCTTCAACGCCCTCAAGGACGAGGACGCCCACGCACGCATTCGCGCCGCGCGCGCCAAGCTTGGCGACAAGGCGGTGCTGTTGTGCCATCACTACCAGCGTGCCGACGTCTATCAATACGCCGACCTGACCGGCGACTCGCTCAAGCTCGCCAAGCTGGCCTCCGAGACCAGCGCCGAATACATCGTGTTTTGCGGTGTGCACTTCATGGCCGAAGTGGCCGACATCCTGTCCAGCGACAAGCAGATCGCCATCCTGCCCGATCTGGCCGCCGGCTGTTCGATGGCCGACATGGCCAATCTGGCCAAGGTTGAACGCTGCTGGCGCGAGCTGACCGAAGTGCTCGGCAACCCCGATGAGCACATCACCCCGGTCACCTACATCAACTCGGCGGCCGACCTCAAAGCCTTCTGTGGCGAGCACGGCGGCATCGTGTGCACCTCCACCAACGCCCCCACCATCCTCGACTGGTCATTCAAGCAGCGTGAGAAGGTACTGTTCTTCCCCGACCAGCACCTCGGCCGCTGGACGGGCTACAAGCAAGACATCCCGCTCGACGAAATGGTGGTCTGGGACCCGGACCAGGAATACGGCGGCCTCACGCCCGAGCAAATCAAGAAGGCGCGCATCCTGCTCTGGAAAGGCCACTGCTCGGTGCACCAGATGTTCCAGGAGAGCCACATCCGCCGCTGGCGCATGCAGCATCCGGACGGCTTCGTCATCTCCCACCCCGAGAGCAACCTCGAGGTGTGCAAGAACTCCGACTATGTCGGCTCGACCGAGTACATCATCAAGACCATCAAGGCCGGCCCGGACGGCTCGCGCTGGCTGGTGGGCACCGAGCTGAATCTGGTCAATCGC
>JBFIJC010000113.1:0-10337 GCA_041600915.1 Nitrogeniibacter sp. | reverse complement strand
GTCGATGTTGAGCCGGTGGATGACGCAGTTCATCACCATCGGCCAGCCGTTGGCCTTGATGGTCTGCGCCACTTTCTGCTTGAGATCGAAGGTGCGCGTATGCGAGAGAAAATCGTTCAGCTCGCGGGTGGTGTCCTGAAACGAGAGCTGGATGTGGTCGAGCCCGGCGCGCTTTAGCGCCTCGGCGCGGTCATCGGTCAGGCCGACGCCGGAGGTGAGCAAGTTGGTGTAGAAACCGAGCCGGTGCGCTTCGGCCACCAGCACTTCGAGATCGTCGCGCACCAGCGGCTCGCCGCCCGAAAAGCCGCACTGCACGCTTCCCTGCGCGCGCGCCTCGTTCAGCACGCGCAGCCAGGCTTCGGTGTCGAGTTCGTCGTCTGCACTCGTGCGGGCGAAATCCACCGGGTTGTAGCAAAACGCACAATGCAGCGGGCAGCGGTAAGTCAGCTCGGCGAGCAGCCACAGCGGCGGGCCGGGGCGGTCGGTGGGCGAGCTCATACCACCCACTGCTGCTGACGCGCCATGTCGAGAAAGGCACGCACGTCGGGCGCCAGCCCGGTAGCGTCAAACGCGGTCTCAAGATCGGCAACCAGTGCCGGCACGTCGCGCTTGCCGTCGCAGCGCTTGAGGATCTCGGCCGCGCTGGCGTTGAGCTTGACCATGCCTTCGGGGTAGAGCAGCACCCAGGCCTGCTGGGCTTCTTCCCACTGCATGCGAAAGCGCGACGAGAGTTGGGGGGTTTCGGCGCTCATGCTTTCGGCCCCCCGATCTCGATCTCGCAGCTTTGCAGCATGATCGCGTCGGCCAGCGACCACAGCACATCGAGCTTGAATTGCAGGATATCGAGCGCGCGTTGCTGCAGGGCGCGGTTCTGGCCGAAGTAGTCGAGCGTAAAGCGCAGGCCGTGGGCCACGTCGCGTCGCGCCTGGGTGAGGCGGTTGCGGAAGTACTGCAAACCCTCGGTTTCGATCCACGGATATTTGTCGGGCCAGGTGTCGAGGCGCTGCTGGTGGATGTGCGGGGCGAACAGCTCGGTGAGGCTGGAGGCCACGGCGTCCTGCCAGGGGCGCTGGCGGGCGAAGTTCACATAGGCCTCAACCGCAAAACGCGCCGCCGGCGACACCAACCGCTCGGACACCACGTCGTCGCGACTCAGGCCCACGGCCTCGCCGAGCCGAATCCACGCCTCGATGCCGCCGTCGTCCTGCACCCCGCCAATGGCGTAGCCGTCGTGGTCGAGAATGCGCTGGATCCACTCGCGGCGAATGTCGCGATCGGGGCAGTTGGCGAGGATGTTGGCGTCTTTCACCGGGATCGCCACCTGATACAGATAGCGGTTGGCCACCCAGCGCTGCAGCTGCGCCTGGCTGAGCTTGCCCTCGGCCATCATCACGTGGAAAGGGTGGTAGATGTGGTAACTGGTGCCCTTCTCGCGCAGCCGGGCTTCGAAGTCCTGCGTGCTCCACGGCGCTTCGCCGGCAATGGCGGCCAGGTGCGGGGTGGGGATGTCGTCGTATTTCATGAGGAGTCCTCGGTTTAACGGCCCGCGTGTTCGCGCAGCGCCTCGACCGCTTCGGGGTAGCCCGCCGCAGCCGCTTTGTTCAGCCATGCGTCGGCGGCTGCGGCGTCTTGCCCGCGCCCAACGCCGGTACGCAGCATTACCGACAAGGCAAACTGCGCCTCCGCCTCGCCACCGGCGGCGGCCGATTCAAACAAATCGGCCGCGCGCGCTAGATCACGCGGCACACCACGACCGGCTTCATGGAGCCAGGCCAGACGGGTTCGGGCGCGCAGGTGGCCGGCGTCGGACAGGCGCGCGTAGTGCTGCGCCGCCGTGCTGGCGTCGCCGTTTGATTCAAGCCGACGCGCGGCCAGGTAGGGGTCATCCGTTGCGCCACTACGCAGGGCCGCTAATTGCTCGGCCGCGCCATCGTCGCCCTGCGCGGCGGCGCGGGCCAGCCAGTGTTCGGCACGGGCCGGGTCGGCGGCAACGATGCGCCCTTCCAGGTACAACTGGGCGAGCCGGTACTGCGCTTTGCTTGAGCCACCCTCGGCGCCGCGGGTGTAGCACATGAGCGCGCGCACCGCGTCTTGCGCCTCGCCCAATCCGTCTTCGGCCAGCAAGCCAAGGTTGAACCACGCCTCGGCCACACCGCGCTCAGCCAGCGCCGTCCAGATCTGCCGCGCCTCGGCGTAGTGCGCCATCTTGAATTCGGCGTAGCCCTTGTAGAGGCCGGTGCTCGGCTTGCGGACAATGTCGGCCAGCGTGTCCTCGTCAAGCGCAGCCGCCACCGGCGTGCAGGCCATCGCCAGACACAGCGCGGCCGCGCCTTTCACAACACGATCTCCATGCCGTCAAAAGCCACCTCGATGCCATGACGACCCAGCTCGGCGCGCTCGGCGCTGTCTTCATTAAGGATGGGATTGGTGTTGTTGATGTGGATGAGAATCTTGCGGGTGGTGGCCGGCAGGCGGTCCAGCCATTCGAGCATGCCGCCGGGGCCGGACTGCGGCATGTGGCCCATGGCGCGCGAGGTCTTGGCCGAGGCGCCGAGGCGGATCATCTCGTCGTCGGTCCACAGCGTGCCGTCCACCAGCACCACGTCGGCCGCCTGCATGGCCGCCCACACCGCGTCTTCCATCTCGCCGAGGCCGGGCGCATAAAACAGCCGGCGGCCGCTGCGGGTATCGGTGATGCTCACGCCGATGTTGTCACCCGGCTCGGGGCGGTCGCGCCGTGGCGAATAGGGCGGCGCGTTGCTGGTCAGCGGCAGCGCCGTAAAGCGCAGGCCGGCGATGGCGTCGATGGCAAAGTCCTGCCCGAGGCCGATCTCGTGCCAATCAATGCCGCAATAGTGTTCGAGCACGCCAAACAGCGGGTTGCCCGTGCTCAGGTCGTCACGCACCGGCCGGGTGCACCACAGCGCATGCGCCTGGCGGTGTTCGCGCAGCATGTAGAGGCCGGTGGTGTGGTCGATCTGTGCGTCGATCAGCACAATGGCGGCAATGCCGGTGTCACGCAGCGCCCGCCCCGGCTGCAGCACCGGGCAGCGCTGAATCTGCGTGAGGATGTCGGGCGAAGCATTGAACAGCGCCCAGTGTTCGTCGTCGCCGCTAACAATAATCGACGACTGCGTGCGCGCCGTCGCGCGAATGGTGCCGCTGCGCAGGCCCGCGCAATTGGGGCAGTTGCAGTTCCACTGCGGAAAGCCACCGCCGGCGCCGGCGCCGAGTACGCGTATTTTCATGATCTGTCACCGAGCGGTCCGCGAGCGACGCCCGCGGACCTCGCCGGGCTTAACGCGAAGCGATGTACATGGTGATTTCAAAGCCGAAACGAAAATCGGCGGCGGTCGGGGTTTCCCATTTCATAGTGTGTCTCCGGTGTTTGTGGGTAGGTCGCGGCGACTTCGCGCCACGTGAGCCCAGCATGCCGGCACACGGCAAGCGACACATCCGTGGAATGTGGACTCGCGCCTACAGATTTTCATGAGGCCGGCGCACGCCTTGCCACACCGATGGCGGGTTGAAACCCGCCCTACGCAGCAGAAGCGTCACTCCGTAGGGCCGGATTCATCCGGCCAACAACGGTGAATGCCCACAGAACGACACCACCAACCCACGCCAATGCAGACAATCCCGCCACCACGCACTAGCATGAAGGCCATGCCTACCCCACCCGCCCCCTGGTCCGTCTTCGCGCTCGACGTCGGCGACGGCCACCAGCTGCACGTCGAACAAAGCGGTGCGCCCGATGGCCTGCCGGTGATCTGCCTGCACGGCGGGCCGGGCAGCGGCATGAGCGCCGGCCACCGGCAGTTTTTCGACGCCACGCGCTACCACATCATCCAGTTCGACCAGCGCGGCTGCGGCCGCAGCACCCCGCGCGGCGGCCTCGAGCACAACACCACCGCACCTCTGGTTGCCGATATCGAGCGCATTCGCCAGCACCTGGGCATCGACCGCTGGCTGGTCTTCGGCGGCTCCTGGGGCGCCACGCTGGCCATCGCCTATGTCGCCACCCACCGCAGCGTCTGCCTCGGCGCCATTTTGCGCGGCGTGTTTCTCGCCTCGGCCGACGACCTTCGTCGCTTCTTCGACGACAGCCATCACCACGCCCCCGCCATCCACGCCCGCCTCGCCGCCCTCGCCCCGCCCGGCGCACGATCCAAACTCGCCAACTGGCTCCCCGCCGCCCTGCTCGGAGCACGCCCCAACGAACAGGCCGCCCTCACCACCGCCTGGATGGCCTGGGAAAACGCCCTCGACAACGGCCCCGCCGCCCACTTCACCCCGCCGACCGGCGACGCACTCGCCGCCGCCATCGACAAATACCGCGTGCAAGCGCACTACCTGCATCACAACTGCTTTCTGGAAAACGACTGGTGGCGCGACGCAGCCGCAACAATGACCGGCCTGCCGGTGGCGATCCTGCACGGCACCCAAGACCGCATCTGCCACCCCGACAATGCCCGCGCGGTGCACGCCGCCTGCGAGGGCAGCGTGCTACAGCTGATTGAGGGTTGTGGTCACAGCCCGTTTGCACCGGCCATGGCGGTGGCGCTGGGCGAGGCTACGGGGCGATTCGCAGAGGACGGAGATTTCAGCCAGTTATGAAATCGTAGGGAAACCGGACGGTGTCCGCTCTAACGACGCTGTAGAAAAACCCGTTTCCGGGCCGAGTCGATCTTCCCGGCGTTCGCCGGTGCGGGGGAATTCGTCATCCGTTCAGTTCATTCGGTTCGGCATATTCCTGCCTTGATTCATCGATCCGCTCAGGGTGCCAAGTGCCGAGGGGTGTACCACCCCCGTAACCTATCCCGCATACCCGTGATGCGCCAGCTTCTCGATGTTGTGCATCATGCACCAAAGCTTCCACTGAGCATCGACCTTCTGTCTTCCACGCAGCGTGAAGCGGGTCAGCCGCTTGTTGTGCCTCAGATTGCCGAACACTGGTTCGACCGTCGCGAAGCGCGCCGCGATCATCCGTTTGCCTTGGTCCGAATCGATCCTCGCCTTCATGCGCTCGGTGTGGCTTTGGGTGTCGTCCCGTTTGCCCATGAAGAAAGCCACCTGCCGGGTCTTGGTGGTGTCGGGTTTCCTCTGGCACTGGCTTCGTCGCTCACACGGCAGGCAGTCGCGTTCGGCCCCGCAGAACTTGATCGCGTGGCGTCCGCCGATGGTGCAGTTCGAGCCGTTGGCATACAGCCGCTTGCCCGCCGGGCACAGGCAGTGGCTGTGGTCTTCGGCAAGCTGGAAGTCCTGCGGCCGGAAGCAGCGCGTCTTGTTCTCTTTGGCCGACTTGTCCCACAGCGGGTCCGGCTTAGTCTTGTGCTTGGCCTGCCCCGCGTAGCGCCGGTCGCGACTGCGATAGTGGTTGTCGCAGATCCAGGCGTCGATGCCACGCTCGGCCAGTTGCTTGAGGTTAGCTTCCGAGTGGTATCCGGCATCGGCACACAGGGCGGTGCGCTCGCTGCGATACGGTTCGGTGGCATCGACTGTCCCCAACAACAGGGCCTGTTCGCTGCCGGTGCCATGGGCCTGGGCATCGAGCACGATCTGCGCCTTGGCATCGACGCTGGCCACGCCCGTGTAGCCTTGAATGACGCCCTTTCCGGTGGCCATCTTGGCCGATTCGTTGTCGGTGCGATTGGACAGGAGCACGGCACCTCTGGTGCCCTTGCGATCTTCCGGGTGCTCGGTCAGCCAGGCGCGGATCTGCGCCGCTTCGCGCGTGAGGCGCTCACGGGTGCGCTCGGCCCGGGCGCGGCCTTCTTCGGGCTGAGATAGCGCATCACCGGCCGCATGCGAGACCATCATCTGCTTGACCGCTGCCTCCATCTTCGTGGCCTCGCGCAGAAAGTCTGCCCGTGTGCCGCTCCTGGTCTTGGAGGCGTTGGATGGCAGCTTCATCCCATCGACGGCAAACAACTCCCGACCGATCAAGCCTTGCCGGTCGCACACCAGAAGCACCTGCGTGAACAGCCTGGCCACCTCGTCACCGAGTTCGGAGACGAAGGCGGCGATGGTGGTGAAGTGCGGGCAGCTGTCGCCGGAGACGGCCATGAACAGCACGTTGTGAGCACAGGCGGCGGCGATGGTGCGTGAGCTGTTCAAGCCGCGTGAATAACCGAGCAACACGATCTTGAGGAGCACCGCCGGATCGAAAGCAGGCGCGCCGCCGGCATCGTTGCAATAGCGCTCGCGAAGCGCGGACAGATCCAGCTCGTGATCGACCAGATGACACAGCGCAAACTCGAAAGAGCCGGGCACGACCTGCGCCGAAAAATCCACCGGGATCATCTTCAGGCCGTAGTCGGGTGTCTTGAAGCGTGGCATCGCGAGACTCCGCAAAGGCGATGCTTGATTATACGAAAAGCATTATCTGGCGGGGGCAGGGTGAGGAGGTTTTTCTACAGCCTCAACGTTCAAAGTGAGGAGCGGTGCGCGGTTTTATCGCGCAGCGTCCCTTCGACTGCAGGGTTAGCCATCACACTCCCCATACCTTAGCGCTGGCTGCGTCGAAGTAACTGACGCCCAAAGGATTCCGGACGCGGCGACCGTTGGTAAGCTCATTAGCGCGACGCGTGATGAATTTGTTTGAGTCAGAGCTAGGGTCGCCGTATAGACCAACGTACAGATGAGACACCTTCCCGCGCTGAATACACCGTAGGTAGTGGTTGTCATTCTCTGCAAGAGAGTGGCCGAAAATGAATAAGGCGCCTTGGATTGAGCTAAAGCTCCTGTATGCCTTTGCGAGGTAGTCGTTGTGGCGGATACGTTCGTATTTCTCGGCACTTGTGCCTTCGGACACAAATAGCGGAAAGTAATTCTTGCTTAGCGCATCACGAATTTGATCAATTAGTCGAATGCCAGTGTTGGTCCATGTGTATTTCTGAACTTCAATACCGGAATCAAACACATGAAGTGCGCCGTGAAGAAACCACATATTCTGATCATGACTCTGATCAGGTTCCCACACGACGTAGGATGAATCGAAGTCGTCTTGAGGCGTACGAAATCCATCATCTGAAGTAGGGTCTTCCCCTCTTTCAGTGTGCATTTGTACCCAGTACAACAGGAGATCGTAGTTGAGGGTGTATATGGTATGAAAGTTTGCCAAAAAGGCGCGACAGGCTTGATATTCCGGTTCGGTCAACTCACCGGGCCACGCAGGGTGAGTAGCAGCGATAGTCTGCACTAGAAGTTCTCTGAGTCCGTCGGCATCCGCAGCGAGGCTTGCGGCAAGCTCAGTTGGTCCGCCGTAAGCAGAAACAATTCTGCTTGCATCGCGGAGTGCCTTGATGACCTTCTCGAAATCTTGGGTGTCTAATGCACTAAACGCGTTCTTGGCTGTTGGCGATATTTTCGAAAAGTCTGCCTGCTCAAACAACTTGCCGTAGGTGAAGATATGCGGACGACAAGCAATGCTAAAGCCATTGCCAAGCAAAATATGCCGACGGTTATATCCAGAGGAGTCGAGTAACGCTTCAGCAAATGTAAGTAGAGCCATAGTCTTCGCCTACGAGGGCTAAAGTTCAAGGTAACGGGCGCCCCGAAAGCGAAGCTTTTGGGGCGCCCCCGTTGACCGAAATGTTAGAACTACTTCCACCATTTCTGTTGACGGTCAACATACAGACGACAATCTGGGACGACAATACTGCCGCCTGACCAAGCTTCTTTATTTGCGAGACGAAAATCTGTACTGAGTTTGACGCGCTTTCCATGCTGCGGTGTTTTATACCGCTTAGACGTTCTGTCATAACCCCCCGCCGAGTTCTCGTAGCCACCTGGCTCATACCACGTTTTGTATTCGACGTGCAGTAAGTGTTGGCCGAAGTGAACAGCATGAAAGTATTGCCCTGAATCCCAGTAGTACACTCTTCCGAAATAAGCCGCGTGACACCATTTTTCCCAGGCGCTTGGACTATATTTCTTGCTCCATAAATCTTCGGTTGAAAGTGCAACCCAAAGAACACAAATGCCTAGCCTGTAGTAGTTTTTAGTTCTCGATGTGATGTCGGTTACGCTTAAATTGCTACGCTGGATTTCAATTGCAACTGGCGTTCCATTTATTACGGCGTAAACATCGGCAACAGACGAACCAAAATCCTTTTCCACTTCGGCGTCTCTAACATTTTGTTCAGCTTTCAAGGCATCGAATATTGCCAATTTCGCCGAATAGTGCTGATCCGATTCGCCTTGCCCCCAAGTACAGGTAACGGGTGGCTTATGTTTAAAGTGATGAACCCGGATGTTGCCCTTGTGTAGGACGACTTCACGTTGGCATTTTGGACAATGAAATGGGGCTTCGGCTTTTTGCGCATCACGAGCAAGTACTTTTTGCTTGTCGTTTTCACGTGTGGCTGTGAGCACGATGGCCTCCGATAGTTCTAACGTTCAAAGTAAATGGCGTGCCGCTTGCGTCACGTCCAAGCGCCCATCGGGCGCGATCTTGACTGGAGTGTTAGCCGTTGATTGCCAACTGGTAGCAACACCATTTCTTGCGACGACAACAAATGAAGTGATCTCCCTGTTGGCAATCTGGATGTGACCCTTGCCGATGTTTTCGCAAATGAAAGCAAGAACTTCCGCCTTTGGAAAATAGCCACCGACTTTTCGATTTATCTCGACGACAAAATTCGTGGCGGGTATGTGCTGTGACAGCATGCCTTCGATAAGAGGCACTCTCGGGCCATTTCCGTCCGCAACGTTGCCCCATTTGTGTTCGACAAAATTGATCACAGGAAAGTGTTTGCGCATGAGGCCGTGTACGCGGCGCGGATTCATAACGGCTAACTTTTAAGTAGTCCCCAAAACGGTGTGTACACGATTTATCCGACAAGCACAGAATCTAGCTTTATGTCGCAATTCATTGATTTCACTGGCATGTCATGCCGACCTCGTCGTCATGATGTCGGATAACGCATTTAGCACCCCACCTTTCCTGGCTTCCGTTCAGCTTGCCGCTATGCCCAAGAGAAGCCCCAAGCACCCCGGCGCAAGCCTGACAGAAACCACTACAGATATTCGCAGAGATTAAACCTGACCACACCAAAAACGGCAAGCATCACCCGCAAGGAATGTCTATACCCCACGCGGATGGCGCAACAGCTCGGGCGCAAGACGGGGTCACGCCATGAACGCCAACACCGCCGTCCGCCAAACAGGCGCCCAAGGCCTCCACCTCCCGCGTTGAACCGCCGCCCATCGCATGGGGTCACACTGTCATGACAGCCCCGGAGCCTTCGGCATGACGCCCATCCTCGAATCTACCCTCACCTGCCCGCACTGCGGCCATGTCGAGACCGAAACCATGCCGACGGCGGCGTGCCAGTATTTTTACGAGTGCAAGGGCTGCCGCAGCATTTTGAAGCCGCTCAAGGGCGATTGCTGTGTGTTTTGCTCGTATGGCGATGTGCCCTGCCCGCCGGTTCAGGCGAGCGCTTCGTGTTGCACGAAGGGCGCAGAGTGAATCGGCGTCTGGTGAAGATTGGCGGCATTGGCAGCGTGGTGACGGCGCTGTGTTGCTTTACGCCGGTGCTGGTGTGGCTGGCGGCGGGGCTGGGCGTGTCGGCGGTGCTGGGCTATCTCGATCTGGTACTGCTGCCTTTGCTGGGAATCTTTCTACTGGTGTTGCTGGTGGGGCTGTTTCGCGGGCGGGGGAACACTCGCCCGGATGCTTGAATACTGGCGGCTACAACACCACCGAGGCCAATCCAAGAAAGGCGAAAAAGCCGATGACGTCGGTGACGGTGGTGAGGATCACGCCGCCGGCCAGGGCCGGGTCGATGCCCATGCGGTCGAGCACCAGCGGTACGATGAGGCCGGCCAGGGCGGCAAACAGCAGGTTGATGAGGATGGCCGCGCCAATAACGCCGCCGATCTGCCAGTCACCAAACCAGGCCACTGCAAGCCCGGCAACCACCACCGCCCACACCACGCCGTTGAGCGCGGCGATGCCCATCTCTTTGCTGAGCAGCGCGCGTGCGTTGCCGCCCTGCACCTGGCCGAGCGCCATGCCGCGGATGACCAGCGTGAGCGTCTGACTGCCGGCGATACCGCCCATGCTGGCGACGATGGGCATGAGCACGGCGAGGGCGACGACGCGCTCGAGCGTGGTCTGGAACAGACCGATCACCCAGGCGGCGAGAAAGGCGGTGACGAGGTTGATGCCCAGCCAGACGGCACGACGGCGCGAGCTGGTGAGCACCGGGGCGAAGATGTCGGCTTCCTGATCGAGACCGGCCATGTTCATCATGGCGCGGTCGGAGCTTTCGCGGATGAGGTCGACCACGTCATCGACGGTGATCCGGCCAAGCAGCGTGCGTGACTCG
>JBFIJC010000112.1:0-10524 GCA_041600915.1 Nitrogeniibacter sp. | reverse complement strand
GGTGGGCCCTGCGGGACTTGAACCCGCAACCAACGGATTATGAGTCCGCTGCTCTAACCAATTGAGCTAAAGGCCCGATGCACGGACCCGGAGGTCCGTGCAGCGAAGGGCTCAGGAGTCGCTGTCGAGGAAGCTGCGCAGTCGCTCGGAGCGCGAAGGATGACGCAGTTTGCGCAATGCCTTGGCTTCGATCTGGCGGATGCGTTCGCGGGTGACATCGAACTGCTTTCCGACTTCCTCAAGGGTGTGGTCGGTGTTCATTTCGATGCCGAAACGCATGCGCAGCACCTTGGCCTCACGCGGCGTGAGCGAGTCGAGGACATCGCCCGTGGCGTGGCGCAGGTTGGAGTACAGCGCCGCTTCGTTCGGGGCGAGGGTCGAGGTGTCCTCGATGAAATCGCCCAGATGCGAGTCGTCGTCGTCGCCAATCGGCGTTTCCATGGAGATCGGCTCTTTGGAGATTTTCATGATCTTGCGGATCTTCTCCTCGGGCATCTCCATTTTCTTGGCCAGCGTTGCCGGATCCGGCTCGAGACCGGTTTCCTGCAGGATCTGACGGCTGATCCGGTTCATCTTGTTGATTGTCTCGATCATGTGCACCGGGATGCGGATGGTGCGTGCCTGGTCGGCGATCGAGCGCGTGATGGCCTGACGGATCCACCAGGTCGCGTAGGTCGAGAACTTGTAGCCGCGACGGTATTCGAACTTGTCGACCGCCTTCATCAGACCGATGTTGCCTTCCTGGATCAGATCCAGGAACTGCAGGCCGCGGTTGGTGTACTTCTTGGCGATGGAGATCACCAGGCGCAGGTTGGCCTCGGTCATCTCGCGCTTGGCACGGCGGGCCTTGGCTTCGCCGGTGGACATGCGCTTGTTGATGTCCTTCAGCTCTTTGAGCGAGATGCCCAGCTTGGCTTCCATGTCGATCAGCTTCTGCTGCTCTTCCATGACCGCCGGGTGCACACGCATCAGGCCTTCGGTGTAGTTCTTGCCCGCCGAAATCTGATCCTTGAGCCAGTCCAGATTGGTTTCGTTGGTCGGGAAGTGCTTGATGAAGTGCGGGCGCGGCATGCCGGCGCGATCAACGCACAGGCGCAGCACTTCGCGTTCGTGACCACGCACCTGCTCGACCATGTGACGAACGGAGTCGCACAGGCTTTCGATCATGCGGGCGTTGAAGCGCAGGTGCAGCAACTGGTGCGAGATCTGCTGCTGCAAGGCGGCGTAAGCCGGGTCTTGCGAGCCTTTCTTGGCCAGCATGACCACTTGCTTTTCGTACAGCTCGCGCAGCGTGGCGAAGTGCTTGAGACCCTCTTCCTTGAGGGCCTTCAGCGTGGCGGCAGCAGCGTCTTCGGCATCGGTCGCGCCGTCGTCGTCGTCGTCGTCGTTGTCGTCGCTGTCGCTGTCATCCGAGCTGTCGTCGTCGCTGTCGTCGTCGCTGTCGTCGGCGCTTGGCGGGGTCAGGTCTTCGTCTTCGCCATCGTCGGGGTTGATCAAGCCGTCGATGATTTCTTCGATGCGCATTTCTTCGCGCTCGACCTTGCCTGCCATCTCAACCATGCGTTCGATGGTGGTCGGGCAGGCGGAGATCGCCTGAACCATGTGCTTGAGACCGTCTTCGATGCGCTTGGCGATTTCGATCTCGCCTTCACGCGTAAGCAGCTCGACCGTGCCCATTTCGCGCATGTACATGCGGACCGGGTCGGTGGTGCGGCCGAATTCGGTGTCGACGGAAGACAGGGCCTGTTCGGCTTCTTCTTCGGCGTCGTCGTCGCCAGACGAGGCGACGCCATCGGACATCAGCAGATCTTCGGCAGACGGGGCCTCGTCAAAGACGCGGATGCCCATGTTGCTGAAGGTGGCAATGATCGATTCGATCTGCTCGGCATCGACGAGGTCGTCCGGCAGGTGATCGTTGATCTCGGCATAGGTCAGGTATCCCCGTTCCTTGCCCAGCGTGATCAGCGATTTGAGCTGGGTGCGACGCACTTCTGCATCGAGCGGGGTCGCCGGCGCGGTGGCTGCGAGTACCTCACTGATGGCGTTTTTCTTGGCGCGCGGCTTGGCGGTACGACCGCGTGCCGTGCTCTTGCGTGGCGTCTTGGGGTGTTCCTGGGCCATGATGCTCCTCGGAAACTTCGGAGAAGTCGGAAAAACAGAAAATTATATTACGAATCTGAGACTTTGGGTTGCCGTGTTGGGTTCCGCTTTTTTTGTTGCAGCAGTTGAACGTAGCGTTTTCGTTCGTCCGGCGTGAGTTCGCCGGCGCGCGCCGCCAGCCGGTTGAACTCGTCGGCGAGCGCTTTGGTGTGCAAGGCGTGGACGGTGTCGTGGAAGACGGTCTCGACCACGGTTTCGTCGATCACTTCGTCGGCCTGTTCGGCGCACATGCGTGTCAGCGTAGCGGCGTGTCCGGTGTTGCGGAAGTGCTCGAGCAGAGTGCCCAGCGCGCTCTGACTGCCGAGGTCGCCCACGCTGACGGCGTCGACGATGGCAATCAGCGCACGACCTTCGTCGCTGCCGGCGGGGATGAGGTCGACGGGCAGGCGCGCCGCCCAGGCCGGGTGGTGCAACACGATGCGCAGCAGGTTGGCCTCCAGGGGCCGCGGCTGGTGACGCGGGCCGCGTGCGGCGGGTGGTCCGGCGTCTTCCCGCCGCCCCTTGCCTTTGCGCCACGGCTCGCCGTCGCGGCGCGTCTGCGGTGCCGGCGGGGCTTTCAGGCCCCAGGCTTCCATCAATTCGCGCTCGTCCAGGGCGCAGCGTTTGGCGACCGCCTTCAAAACCTGCAGTTTGAGCACGCCGGCGCCAATGCGCAGCACCAGGGGTTTGGCCTCATGGGCGTAGCGGGCGCGGCCTTCGGCGCTGCTCAGGTCGGCGTCGGCGGCCAGCTCGTTGAGCAGAAATTCGGTGAGCGGGGTGGCGTCGGTGACTTGTGTGGTGAACGCGTCGGCGCCGAACTCGCGCACATAGGTGTCGGGGTCGTGCTGGTCGGGCAGGAACAGAAAGGCGACCTGTTTGACGTCGTTCAGGGTCTCCAGCGCCGCCTCCAGCCCGCGCCATGCGGCCTTGCGCCCGGCGGCATCACCGTCAAAGCAGAACACCACGCGATCGGCGTGGCGGAAGAGCTTCTGGATGTGGGTTGCGGTGGTTGCCGTGCCGAGCGTTGCGACTGCGTTGGGCACGCCGTGCTGGGCCAGGGCCACCACGTCCATATAGCCTTCGACGACGATGACCGTGTTGCTGGCGCGAATCGACTGGCGTGCCTGAAACAGGCCGTACAGTTCGCGGCCCTTTTCGAACAGCGGCGTCTCGGGGGAGTTGAGGTACTTCGGCTCGCCCTGGTCGAGAATGCGCCCGCCAAAGGCGATGACATTGCCGCGGCTGTCCTGGATCGGAAACATGATGCGATCGCGGAAGCGGTCGTAGCGCCGCCCCTGGTCGTTTTCGATGACCAGGCCGACTTCAAGGAGGGCCTTGTCGGCGTAGTTGCTCACCACTTTCTGCAGCGATTGCCAGCCGTCGGGCGCATAGCCGATGCCAAAGCGGGCGGCGACCTGCCCGGTGAGCCCGCGGCGTTTGAGGTAATCGATGGCGCGATCGGCGCCTTTGAGCTGCTCGCGATAGAAGCGCGCAGCCACACCCATCAGCTCGGTGAGCGATTGATCTTTTGGCTGCTCGCCACGCCGTGGGTTGCGTTCTTCGGGGACTTCGACGCCGATCTGGCGGGCCAGCTCCTGGATGGCTTCGACGTAGCCGAGGCCGCTGTACTCCATGAGAAAGCCGATGGCGCTGCCGTGCGCGCCGCAGCCAAAGCAGTGATAGAACTGCTTGCTCGGGCTGACCGAGAAAGAAGCGCTTTTCTCGCCATGGAAGGGGCAGCAGGCGAAGTAATTCGCACCTTGTTTCTTGAGCGAAACATGGCGATCGATCACCTCGACGATGTCGACGCGCGTCAGCAGATCCTGGATGAAGCTCTGGGGGATCAAGGCGCGAGCCCGCTCAACGGGTGAGTGCGGCTTTGACGCGAGTGGACACCTGCGCCATGTCGGCGCGCCCGGCCAGCGCCGGTTTGAGCTGGGCCATGACCTTGCCCATGTCGGCCGCCGAGGCGGCGCCCGTGCTGGCAATGGCTGCGGCCACTGCGGCATCGACTTCCGCGTCCGACAGGCCGGCCGGCATATAGGCCTCGAGCACGCCGATTTCGAAGCGCTCTTTGGCTTCGAGGTCGGCCCGGCCGCCGGTGGCGTACTGGGCGGCCGAATCGCGCCGTTGCTTGAGCTGCTTTTCGATCACGGCGGCGACACCGGCGTCGTCCAGGCTCGTCTGACCGTCGACTTCCTTTTGCTGGATGGCGGCGAGCAGCAGCCGGATGGCGGACAGTCGCGCCGCATCGCGGGCGCGCATGGCCGTCTTCATGTCATCCTGGAGGCGGGCTTTGAGCGACATCGGAATCCCCTGAGCTGAAACGCAAAAAACCACGCCTGGTGAAGCAAGGCTGCTTCACCAGGCGTGGCGGTGCCGTGCCGAGACGGATCAGTACATCTTCGGCGGCAGTGTCTGGCTACGCAGGCGCTTGTGGTTACGCTTCACGGCAGCGGCCAGCTTGCGCTTGCGCTCAGCTGTGGGCTTCTCGTAAAACTCGCGCGAACGCAACTCGGTGAGCGTCCCTGCTTTTTCAATGGTGCGCTTGAAGCGACGGATGGCAACTTCAAACGGCTCGTTTTCTTTGACGCGGATCCCCGGCATTGCGTGATTCCTTGGATAGCAAAAGTACAGAAACCGCGCAGTATATCGACTCGACTCGTCCATGCCAAGTCCACCCTTCAGGGATTGCCTTCCGAAAAGGGCGGAAACCGCTAAAATGCGGCGATGAACAAGGGGAAGGCATGATTGTACTGGGGCTGGAAAGTTCGTGCGATGAGACGGGCGTGGCGCTTTACGACACCGAGCGGGGCTTGATCGCCCAGCAGTTGCACTCGCAGATCGACCTGCACGCGGCCTACGGCGGTGTGGTACCAGAGCTCGCCTCGCGAGACCATGTGCGGCGCATGCCCGCGCTGATCCGACAGACGGTGAGTGAGGCGGGCGTGTCGATGCAGGACATCGACGCCGTCGCCTATACCGCCGGCCCCGGCCTGGCCGGTGCGCTGCTGATTGCCGCTGGCACGGGGCAGGCGTTGGCGGCTGCGCTGGGCATCCCGGCCTTGCCGATTCATCATCTTGAGGGGCATCTGTTGTCGCCGCTGCTGGCCGACGATCCGCCGGATTTCCCGTTTGTCGCGCTGCTGGTGTCGGGCGGGCATACCCAGCTGATGCGGGTCGATGGTGTTGGCCGCTATGCCTTGCTGGGTGAGTCGGTGGATGACGCGGCAGGCGAGGCTTTCGACAAAACCGCGAAGCTGATGGGGCTGGCCTATCCCGGTGGGCCGGTGCTGGCCCGCCTGGCAGATCAGGGCACGGCGGGGCGGGTGAAGCTGCCGCGGCCGATGCTGCATTCGGGCGATCTCAATTTCAGCTTCAGCGGGCTCAAAACCGCCGTCATGACGCAGTTGCGTGATGGCACGGCCGCGCCGGCCGACATGGCGGCCGAGTTTCAGGCAGCGGTCGTGGATGTGCTGGTCGCAAAATCGTTGTCTGCGCTCAAGCAGACTGGTTTGTCGCGCCTGGTGGTGGCCGGCGGGGTGGGGGCGAATCAGTCCCTGCGCAGCCGCCTGGACGATGCGGTGACACGCCGCCGTCAGCGGGTGTACTACCCGGAGCCGGCGCTGTGTACCGACAACGGCGCGATGATTGCCTTTGCCGGGGCGCTGCGTCTGGCCGAGGGGCAGCGCGGCAATGACACGCATGCCGTGTCGGTGCGGCCGCGCTGGCCGCTGGACAGCCTGGCTGCGCCGGTCTGAATCAACCCGCGTCGTCGCGCTTCTTTTTGCCGATGCGGGATTCAGTGCCCGCCAGCAGGCGCTTGATGTTGTCGGTGTGGCGCCACAGCAGCATGGCCGCCATGACCAGGCAGGCGCCGGTGATGGCGGGCGAATTCAGCAGTACATGGGCGAAGGCCGGCGCCGCGATGGCGGCGACCAGCGCCGCGAGCGACGAATAGCGCGTGGTCAGGGCAATGATCAGCCAGGTGACGGCGCTGGCGAGCGCCAGCCAGCCGCTGAAGGCGCCGAGTACGCCGATCGCGGTCGCCACGCCCTTGCCGCCCTTGAAACCCAGAAACACCGGAAAGATGTGGCCGATGAAGGCCGCGATGCCGGCCAGCGCGACAGCCGATGGCGCGTCGCTGCCAAACTGGCGCATCACCCACACCGCAATCAGCCCCTTGGCTGCATCGCCAATCAGCGTCAGCGCGGCCGCCGCCTTGTTGCCCGAGCGCAACACGTTGGTGGCCCCCGGGTTGCCGGAGCCATAGTTGCGGGGGTCGTTCAGCCCGAAGGCCTTGCTGACGACGACGGCGAAGGGCACGGAGCCAATCAGGTAGGCGGCCAGAGTCAGGAGGGCGGTGGTAAGCGTCATGGCGGGTATCGCTGCGGTTCGGGCTAGAATGGCCACAATTCTAGACGAGTGCCGAAATGGATTTCATCTTCATTGAGGAATTGCGGGTTGAAGCCCGTGTGGGGATCTACCCGCGAGAGCGAGTTGCATCGCAAACGGTAGAACTCAACCTGACCTTCGGTGTGCCCGATGCGGCGGCCGAGCGCGACGATATTGCCGACACGATTGATTACGCGCAGGTGATCGAGCGTATTCGAGAGGAGTTGGCCGCTCGCCATTTCAATCTGATTGAAACTCTCGGCGAGTTCGTGGTGGCGCTGTTGTTCAATGAGTTCAACGCGCCATGGGTGAAGCTGCGTATTGCCAAGATCGGCGTCATGAAGGGCGTGCGCCGCGTGGGGGTATTCATTCAGCGCGGCAGGGATGGTCGCGCGCTTGAATCGGATTGATCGCGCTGGTTTGAATTAAAAAGCCGCCCAATTGGGCGGCTTTTATTTGGCGCTGAAACTACGCCTTATTTGATCAGCAGCGCGTCGAGCGATTTGCCCTCGCTCAGCCAGGCCTCGACCCAGCGCGGCTTGCGACCGCGACCTGTCCAGCCGGTTTTCGGATCATCGGGGTTGGCGTATTTCATTGGAACGCGCTTGCCTTTAGCCGGCGAGGCGGCTTTGCGACGGGTTTTGGGCGCGGCTTTTGCAGCGCTCTTGGCGGGCGCTTCGCCCAGCACGTCGTCAAGGGAGACGCCGTGATCAGCGGCGATTTTCTTGAATTGCTTCAGAACATCCCGGCGCGCGGATTCGTCGCGACGACGGATTTCGGTTTCGAGTTTGCCCTGCAGGCGACGCAATTCCGGGACCGTCATTTCACTCAGGTTGATGTCCATTCCAATTCCTTTTCGGTTTTTGTGGTGTGCTCTGGTGTGGGTGAAGCTTGTTTTTAAATCAACAAGTTCCGGGCAATTCTGCCATTATTGATTTGCCAAAATCAACGGCTTGGCAAAATTATTTTCTCAGTTGTGCGCGGCACACCGAAAAGGCGGGCAATAAGTGAATCCGTCGTTCTCCATTTTGAACCGCGAAAGCGGGCCCGCCAGGCATGGTGCTCAATGCTCGGACCCGGTGGTCTTTGCGACGCTGACAGGCGTTGGCGACAGCGCCCGGACGAGATCGTGCGGGTGTAGCGCAACAAGAAACCCGCGCTTGCCGCCGTTGATATAAATGAGCGGCAAATCGAGAATGCTTCGCTCGATGAATATCGGTAGCGGCTTACGCGTGCCGAACGGCGAGGTGCCGCCGACCTGGTAGCCGGTGTGCTTTTGCGCGACATCGGGTTTGCAGGGGTGGATTAGACGGTTATCACTGGCCACTGCAAGTTGTTTGGTGGCGACGTCACGATCGCCGTGCATCAACACCAGCAGCGGCTTCGCGTTTTCGTTTTCCATGACCAGTGTTTTGATCACCGCGTGCTCCGGCAGATTCAAAAAGCGGGCGGCAAATGAGGCGCCGCCGTGGTCTTCGTAGGGATAAAGGTAGCTCGCAAAGGCGATATGGGCGGATTTGAGCGCGCGTGTTGCGGGGGTGTCAGGAGTTGTATTTGACATGCTTAATCTGGAATCAGCCTCGTGGATGGTGAATGGCGTGCAGCTGCTTGAGTCGTGCACGGGCGATGTGTGTGTATATCTGGGTCGTCGAAATGTCGGCATGCCCCAGCAATAGCTGAACCACGCGTAAATCGGCCCCATGATTCAGTAAATGGGTAGCAAACGCGTGTCGCAGGGTATGCGGCGAAATACGATTGGCGGCAATGCCGGCACGCAGGGCGTAATGCTTGATGATGCGCCAGAACATTTGCCGGCTCATCGCGGCGCCTTGCACGGTGACAAACAGCGCATCGCTGTGTCGCCCCGCCAGAATCTCGCCGCGGGCCTGCGCCAGATAGTCTTTTAGCCAGTCAGTGGCGGAGGCCCCGATGGGAACCAGTCGCTCCTTATCGCCTTTACCGAGTACGCGCAGCGCGCCGTCGTTGAGGCTGACTTCAAAACCACGCAAACCGACTAATTCAGAAACTCGCAGTCCGGTGGCGTAGAGCAATTCGAGCATGGCCTTGTCGCGCATGCCTAAGGCGGTGTCGATGTCGGGCGTATTGAGGAGGGCTTCGACTTCGGCTTCTGAGAGGCTTTTCGGAAAGCGCGGCGCCGCCATGGGTGGGGCGAGACGCTGGCTTGGATCGCTGCGGATACGGCCGGCCTGTATCAAGGCGTGAAAATAGCGGCGCCAGGTCGACAGCAGTCGGCGCTGGCTGGTGGCTTTGGCACGTTGGCTGAAATCGGCCAGATAGGCATGAAGGTGGCTTGCCTCGGCATCGCAAGGCGCGATGTTGTAATTCGCCAGAAGCCAGCGTGCGAATAGGGTCAGATCGCGTCGATAGGCGGCGAGCGTGTTGCGTGAGAGTCCGTCCGAGAGCCACAAGCCATCGCAAAACGCGTCGAGATCGGCGATGGTCTCGGGTGGGAGGCTCAGCGCCTCTGTTCGTGCTGGATCAGCCATTGCTTGGTGTCGATCAGAAAGCCATCGCGGGCGTGCGCAAATCCACCGAGGGCGTGCTGTGCGACGACACGGTGGCAGGGCACGACGACGGGAAACGGGTTGGCGCCGCAGGCCTGACCCACTGCACGCGCGGCGCTGCCAAGGCGTTGTGCCAGCTGCCCGTAGGCGCGCAGCTCGCCGGGGGCGATAGCGGCAATTTCAGCCCAGACGCGCTGCTGGAAGTCGGTGCCGGTCGATTGCAGCGGCAGGTCAAATCGGTGCTGGGGAGACGTCAGGTAGGCCCGCAGTTGATGCTCGGCCTCCCTTGCCAGCGCAAGCGTGCCGGCGAGGCCGGGTGTGCCGGGGGGGAGAAAGCAGATTTCGGCGAGCGCATCACCATGAACGCGAATGCCCAATGCGCCAAAAGGCGTGGGCAGAATGCTGTCGAACGGGGTGTCGGGTGCGGCGCTCATGGCCCCATTGTGGGGGTCTGTCGCACGGGCTTCAAGCGATTTGGGCGGGTCGGCGCGGCGCGAGGCTCACGCCGACCCGGTTGCGCAGCCCCTGTGGCCTCAGGCACGCGAGGCGCCTGAACCCGGCTGCGTGTGTCACTCGCCGATCAAAGCGCGCTTCAAGTCGCTTTGCGCGGGCGACTCCCCGATCCACACGCGCAGCAAGGCATTGGCAAAGTCGATGTTGCCGACCCCCTTGCCCTGCGGTTTGCCATTGACGACAAGCTGCGTGCCGCCGGACGGCGTGAAGTCGATCTGGATGCGCGTGCCTTCCTTGGCGGATTTGAGCGACAGCAGGTTGGCCCGGAAGGCTTCGCTGTCGGCTTTCAAGGCGCTTTGCTCGGCCTCGCTCAGATTCTTTTGAAGGCCTTCGGAGAGCGCGTCGGCGAACTGCTCGGCGGTCAGATCGCGCAGTGTGGTGATGTCGATCCGGCGGGGCCCGGTGCTCGCCAGAACGGCCTTGGCGCCGGTCGCTTTCGCAGGCAGGTAAAGCCCCATTGCGTACACGTTGAAGACGAACTTGGTCCGCAGGCCGGCGCCGTTGAGTTGCAGGCTTTGATCGGCGATCTGACTTTGGTCTTCGAATGTCACGCCTTCGATGACGACGGCAGCGTGTGCCGAGGCGAGGGCAAGGGAGGCGCAGAGGGCGGCCAGCAGTTTTTTCATGATGTCTCCGGATTTGTAATTGAAAAAGCGTCCGGAGCCCCTGCGCACCGGACGCTTCATCCTATCAAAGCCGTCGCACGATCGTGCGAAAAACATGTAGCGAGGTGTTAGCCGCGCACTTCACCATTGCCGAAGACGATCCATTTCTGGCTGGTCAGCCCGTCGAGGCCGACCGGGCCGCGGGCGTGAATCTTGTCGGTGGAGATGCCGATTTCCGCGCCCAGGCCGTATTCAAAGCCGTCGGCAAAGCGGGTCGAGGCGTTGATCATCACCGAGGCGGAGTCGACCTCGCGCAGGAAGCGCATGGCCGCGGTGTAGTTCTCGCT
>JBFIJC010000111.1:0-10530 GCA_041600915.1 Nitrogeniibacter sp. | reverse complement strand
TCTTCAAGCGCCTTGATCTGATGGCTGACGGCAGCCGGTGTCACATGGAGCTCTTCGGCCGCTTGTTTGAAGCTCAAGTGGCGGGCGGCCGTTTCAAATACACGCAGCGATTGCAGCGGAGGCATGGATCGTGACATGGCTACAGTTTAGACAAACTAACGCGTCACAACACGAATGATCATTTGTTGCGCCGCACAACGCAGCGTAGAGTCGCCTCCATCGCCAGCAACCGACTCAGATCGGATGGCGCAACTGGAGCAGCAAAAAAATGAAACGCACCGCCAACCCCGGCACCCATGTACCGACCGAAATCAATTCAATGCAATACATCGCCCTTGCACACGAACTGCGCAGCGCGACCTTTGCCAAATTCCTGAACGTGACCGCCAATCGCATCACCGGCACCATCGCCCGCGGCGTTCAGTGGCTGAACAGCCACCCGGTCATTTCCTGAGTAATTCGCCGGGCCGTTTATCGGCCCATAAGATCACGGAGCACTGGCTGTAGCATGGCGGCGCCAAGCCGCTTGCTGCGCTCAGCGCTCCAGCCGGTCCGCGCGTCGGGCAGCAATCGGTTGTCCTTGAACGGCATTTCGAGCGTCAATGACAAGCACCCGAACCGGTGCGCGACCCACTTGCTGGCAAGCGTCAGCATTTCTTCGCCGAAACGGTCGGGCGTGTAACCGACGTCGGTCTGGAAGTCCGGACTCGCATCGGCAAGTGCAGATAAAAAGGCCGCTTGCCGTGCAGGCATGGTCTCGGGCACGCCAGGCACCATCTCCGAGCCATCAATAAAAACATACGGTATCGACTCGTCCCCGTGAATATCGAGGAAGAGCGCGCAGCCGGTCGCCTCCATATGCTCGCGCACGCACAGCACTTCGGGGCTGCGCGCCGCGGTAGGCGTCATCCACTCCCGATTGAGGTTCGCGCCCGCCGCATTGGTGCGCAAATTGCCACGTGCTGCGCCGTCGGGGTTCATGTTCGGCACGATGTACAGGCAGGCGAGCTCGCGCACCCGGCGCGCCAAGGGATCGTTCGCGTCCAGCAAGCGCGCGAGCAGCCCCTCCACAAACCACTCGGCCATGGTCTCGCCCGGATGCTGGCGCGCGGTAATCCATACCGGCTTTCGATCGGGCGCCGGCTGACCAATGACGACGCAATCGACGCTTCGGCCATCGACCGTCGCGCCCAGCGTTTTCACGCGGGCGTGCGGAGACATCGCCGCCTGACCGAGTAAATCGAGATGACGTTCGTGCGAATAGGGCTCGAAGTAGGCGTAATAGACCTGGTCGTGCTCGGGCGTGTGCTCGATGATCAGGCGCCCGTCCTCAAAGCGCGTGTCCGGCACCCGGAACCACTCACGACGATCGTATGACGCCACGGCCTGGTAGTCGGGCCAGCCGTCCGGGTAAGCCGCCTCGGCGGCATTTTCGAAGACCATGCGCAGCGGCACGCCCGCCACCTCATGCACGCGAAAGTGGAACCACTGGCAGAAGCTCGCCGCGTTGTCCTGTCGCAAGCGCAGCCGAATGGCGTCCGGCGAGGCCGCACTCAACACCTCGACACTGCCGCTATCGAAACCCTGACTGATGTGTATGGCCACGTTTTATCTCCCGTCGATGATCAGAGCACGCCATCAAGACGCCGGCGGAACACCCAGCGATCAGCGTCGGATGCCGCCGCGTCGAAGGCATAGCCATCGGTGTCGAAGCCCTTGAGCCCGTCCACATCGTTCAGGCGGTGGTCGATCGCGTAGCGCACCATCAGGCCGCGCGCACGCTTGGCGTGAAAGCTGATGATCTTGTAGCGACCGCCCTTCCAGTCTTCGAACACCGGCGTGACCAGCCGCCCCTTCAGCGTGGCCGGCCGGATCACCTTGAAGTACTCTTCCGAGGCGAGATTGACCAGCACCGCATCCTTCGATTTCTTGAGCAAGGCATTGATCGCCCTTGTCGGCCGATCCCCCCAGAAGTCGTAAAGATTCTTCCCCGCAGGCGTTTTCACCCGGGAGCCCATCTCGAGACGGTAAGCCTGCATCAGGTCGAGCGGCCGCAGCACGCCGTAAAGACCCGACAGAATCCGCAAGTGATCCTGTGCATAGGCCACACCCTCGGCATCCAGCGAGGCGGCGTCCAGCCCATCATAGACATCGCCATTGAAGGCGAACACACAGGGCTTGGCGTTTTTGGCATTGAACGGACGCGACCATTCCGCAAAGCGGGCAACGTTCAGCGCGGCCAGCTTGTCCGAAATATGCATCAGCGCGCCCAGTGCGGCCGGCGTGTAATCACGCATTACGCCGACCAGCGACTCAGCCGCCTCCAGGAACTCGGGCTGGGTGGGCTTGCAGTTGGGGGCGGGCGTTTCGTAGTCCAGCGATTTGGCGGGGGAAATGACGAAATACATGATTTGCCTGTCGTGCTTTGGAAGCCGCATGGTAGCAAAACGGGCAGCCGGCGCGGTCGTCGCAAAATTGGCGTTTGACAGCACCCCGGTGATTTCAGAGTATTGAACGATTCTGCAGCTTCCGGCCCATGCCCATGACGCAATCTCGCCTGCTTGACCGTTCACGCCGCGCGGTGTGGCACCCCTGCACCCAGATGAAAAGCCACGAATCCCTGCCGCTGGTGCCGATCACCCGTGGCGAAGGCGTGTGGTTGTACGACGACGCCGGCCGGCGCTTTCTTGATGGCGTCAGCGCCTGGTGGGTGAACCTGTTTGGCCATTGCAACCCGCGCATCAATGACGCGATCAGCGAGCAGCTCGAAACGCTGGAGCACGTCATGCTCGCAGGCTTTACCCATGCCCCGGTGGTCGAGTTGTCCGAGCGCCTGTCGGCGCTGACGGGCCATCAGCTCGGCCATGCCTTCTATGCCTCCGACGGCGCCTCGGCGACCGAGATTGCACTCAAGATGAGCATGCACGCCTGGCGCAATCAGGGCGAGGTTGGCAAGGACCGCTTCATCAGCCTCGCCGGCAGCTATCACGGCGAAACCGTGGGCGCGCTGGCGGTGACCGATGTCGCCCTCTTCCGCGACGCCTACGCCCCGCTGGTGCGCGCCGGCACCGTGGTGCCCAGCCCCGACGCCCGCCAGGCCGAGCCCGGTGAGACCGACGAAGACGTCGCCGAACGCGCCGCACTTGCGCTGGAGCACTATCTGGCCGAGCACCACGACGAAATCGCTGCGCTGATCGTCGAGCCGCTGGTGCAAGGCGCCGTCGGCATGGCCATGTACCACCCGCACTACCTGCGCCGCGCGCGCGAGCTGTGCGACACCTACCGGGTGCACCTCATCGCTGATGAAATCGCCGTCGGCTGTGGTCGCACCGGCACCTTCTTCGCGTGCGAGCAGGCCGGCATCTGGCCCGACATGATGTGCCTGTCAAAAGGCATTTCGGGCGGCTACCTGCCGCTGTCGCTGGTGCTGTCCACCGACGCGATCTACGACTGCTTCTACGATGCCGATGTGCACCGCGGTTTTTTGCACTCGCACTCCTACACCGGCAACCCGCTGGCCTGTCGCGCCGCGCTGGCCACACTCGACATCTTCAAGACCGATGATGTCATCCACGCCAACCAGGCCCGCGCCAAACTGCTGGGCGACACCGCACGCGAGGCTTTTGCCGACCACCCGGCCGTGCGCCACCTGCGCCAGCGCGGGATGATCCTCGCGTTCGACGTCGACACCACCGAGCGTGACTTCAGCCAGCGCTTTTTTTCGGCCGGGCTCGATCACGGCGTCTTGCTGCGCCCGATCGGCAACACGGTGTACTTCATGCCGCCGTATATCGTTGAAGCGGAAGACATCGCGCACCTCATCGGCGGTGCGGCCAAAGCCTTGACGCACTGCATCGGTTGAACGAAATGAACGTGCTGGAACACCTGCGCGAGGACCTGGCCGACCGCGCCTCAAAAGCCCTGATCCGCCGTCGCCGCACGCTGGACACCCCTTGCGGGCCGCACGCCGTCGTCGATGGCCGCGAGATGCTGTCGTTTTGCAGCAATGACTACCTCGGCCTCGCTGCGCACCCCGCCCTCATCCACGCCATTGCCGAGGGCGCCACGCGCTGGGGCGCAGGCTCGGGCGCCTCGCATCTGGTCAGCGGTCACTACAGCGTGCATGAGCGCCTCGAAGCGCGGCTCGCCGACTTCACCGGCTGCGAACGCGCCTTGGTGTTCTCGACCGGCTACATGGTCAACATGGGCGTGGCCGCGGCGCTCGTCGGCCGTGGCGATGCGATCTTTGCCGACCGCCTCAACCATGCCTCGCTGGTGGACGGCGCGCTGCTCAGTCGCGCCGAGTTTCACCGCTACGCGCACGGCGACACCGAGGCCCTGGCCCGATTGCTCGCCAACAGCAACGCACGGCGCAAGCTGATCGTCACCGACAGCGTGTTCAGCATGGACGGCGACATCGCACCACTGGCCGAGTTGCTTGCGCTGGCCGAGGCGCACGACGCCTGGTTGCTGGTCGACGACGCCCACGGTTTTGGTGTGCTGGGCCCACAAGGCCGCGGCGCCCTGGCTGCGGCCGGGCTGGCGCACTGGCGTGTGCTGCTGGTCGGCACGCTGGGCAAGGCGGCGGGCTTGTCCGGCGCCTTCGTGGCCGGGCACGCCGATGTGGTCGAATGGTTGATGCAAAGCATGCGTACCTACATTTTTACGACCGGCGCACCACCTGCGCTGGCCCATGCGCTGCTCACCGCCATTGATCTGATCGAGCACGGCGACCCGCTACGCGCCCGCCTCAGCACCCATCAGCAACAACTGCGCGATACTTTGCCTTTGCGCCGCTGGCAGCTCATGCCCTCATCGACACCCATCCAGCCCATCAAAATCGGCGATAATGCCGCCGCGCTTGGCGCTGCTGGCGCACTGTGGGACGCCGGCTTGTGGGTGCCGGCAATTCGCCCGCCCACGGTGCCGCAAGGCACGTCGCGGCTACGCATCTCGCTCAGCGCCGCCCATACTGAAGACGACATCACCCGATTGACCGACACCCTCCTCCGGATCGAAGCCCTGTAATGCACCGCCCGCCTCTTGTACTGCTCCACGGCTGGGGCCTGACCCCCGCAGTGTGGCAGCCACTGCGCGCGCAACTCGACCCAAGCTGGGACTGCCGCGCACTCGCATTGCCCGGCCATGCCGAGTCGGCCAATGCCCCCGGCGAGGCCACGCTGAACGGCTGGACCGATGCCCTCGTCGCCAGCGTGCCCGACGGCGCTGTTGTTTGTGGCTGGTCGCTCGGTGCGCTGATCGCGCTGGACATGGCGCATCGCTACCCCGCCAAGGTCGCGCGCATCGCCTTGATCGGGGCGAGTCCATGTTTTGTGCAGCGGCCCGACTGGTCCGCCGCCTTGAGTGCCGAAGTGGTCGATGGCTTTTGTCGCGACTTTGCCGCCGACCCCGACAAGATCCAGCGGCGCTTCGTCGCGCTGCAGGCACTGGGCGATACGGCGCGCCGCGAAGTGACCCGGCATCTCAACGCCGCTTTGGTAACTGTAACGCCCGAGAACGTCGACGCGCTGGCCGATGGCCTGAACATTCTGGCGCAAACCGATCTGCGCGCATCGCTCGCCACCATCAGCTGCCCGGTGCGTGTGCTTCATGGTGCACTCGACGCGCTGATGCCCGCCGAGGCTGCGCGCCAGATGGCTGACACGCTGGCCAACGCGCGCTACACGGAGTTCGCTGATGCAGGGCATGCGCCCTTTGTCTCGCGCGCGGGCGAATGCGCTTGCCTGCTCCAGAGCTTTGCCGATGACTGAGCGCAAAAGCCACGTGCGCGCAGCGTTTGACCGCGCGGCGCCAACCTACGATGCCGCAGCCGCAGTGCAGCGGGAGATCTGCGACCAATTGCTCGCGCTGGCCAAATCTCATCCCCCCAAAAACACCACCGACTACTTGCTCGACGCAGGCTGTGGCACGGGCACCGGCGCGGTTGCGCTGATCGAATGGCTCAAGCCCGCCAATACCCTGGCGCTCGACTTTGCGCCGGGCATGCTCGCGCGCCATCCCGGCGGCCGGCAACAACACCCGGTGTGTGGCGACCTCGAAGCCCTGCCGCTGGCAAACGCGTCAATCGACGCGATCTGGTCCAGCCTCGCGGTGCAGTGGTGCAATCCGGGGCGCGCCCTGGCGGAGCTTGGTCGAGTGCTCAAACCCGATGGCATCGCCTGGATCACCACGCTCGGGCCAAATACCTTGTGGGAGCTGCGCGATGCTTTTCGCGGCATTGACGACGCCGATCACGTCATTGGTTTTCACAACGCCGATACCTGGCAGCAATCGGCTATTCAGGCCGGCTTCCAGATCCAGGCCGTACAGCAATCGCCTACCGCGGCGACAGCCGACAGCCTGCGGCAGTTGCTCAAAGACATCAAAGCCATTGGCGCGCATCAGGTGGGCAGCGGTCGCCGCCGCAAGCCGCTCGGCAAATCGGCATGGCAGCAACTGGAGCGCACTTACGAACAGCATCGCCGGGCGGATGCGCGCCTGCCTGCGACCTATGATGTGATTCTGCTTGCGCTGCAAAGGACTGCCTGATGCCCTCCGCCTTCTTCATTGCCGGCACGGACACCGAAGTCGGTAAAACCTTCACGACCTGTGCCCTCCTCCACACCGCCCGACGGGCAGGTTTGACCGCCATTGCCATGAAACCGATTGCTGCCGGGGCAGAACGCGTCGGCGATGAATGGATCAATGAAGACGCTGCTCAGCTGCGCGCGGCTGGCAGCTTTGACCCCGGCCTCGCCGATCTCAACCCGGTGTGTCTACGTGCCGCCGTGGCACCGCATATTGCCGCTGCTGCCGAAGGCGTGCGCATTGAGCCGGCCAAAATTCTCGAGGCTTTTGGCAGGTTGTCGACACAGGCCGACCTCGTGCTGGTCGAAGGCGCAGGCGGTTTTCGGGTGCCACTCACCGACACTTTCGATACGGCGGACCTGGCCGCCGCACTTGGGTTGCCGATCATTCTTGTGGTGGGCATGCGCCTGGGCTGTATCAACCACGCCTTACTTACCGCCGAGGCCATCGCGGCACGCGGCCTCACGCTGGCCGGCTGGGTTGCCAATCAGATCGACCCGGACATGCAGTGCATCACCGAAAACCTCTACGCCTTGCAGCAGCATCTTGGTGCGCCCTGTCTGGGGCATGTGCCCTTCCGGCAAGATGGTGCCCCTGAATCGGTGCGCACGCTGGTGTTGCCCTCCGGCCTGCAGTGACGCAAAACACGTCGGCCTGCCGGCCGGTGACGGCCGATTGATCACACGCGATGATTGCGCCACAAGCGCCTGGTGAGTGGCGAGCCTGTGACACTCCCTGAGCAGCGCAAGCCGTCGGTTCGACTAGAGGACGGCGAAGAGTTCCCGGTTCAGCTCATCAAGCCGGCGCTCGGCCATGCTGGACTCATGCATGCACCGCAGCCAGTCGGCGTAGTGCCCGCGCAGCTGGGCGTGACTTTCGCTGGCTTGCACCAGGCGCATCAGATCCAGCTTGGTGTAGGGGCCGTGAAAATGCTTGAGTGTGTTGATCATGTAGTTTCGGGCCTTGTCGAGGGCCTTCGGATCACGCTCGACCGGCAGGCTGGCAAGCTCAAACTCAGGCGTCGCGTTTGAGCCCGAAGTCACACTCGGGTCATTGGCAGCTTCAACCGCCTCGATGTATCCGCCTTCGACGAGTTGCGACAGCGGTTCGTCAATCTCGTCGATTCCGATCATCGACTTGAGTGTGTCCAGCGGCTTCTTTCCGTCGACGAGAATCAACAATCGTCGAAGCGCGGGTTTGAGGCGGTCGGCGCGAGTCTCGACCTCCGCCACGCCCTTTGCCGTTTTGGCATAGGCAAGCATCATCGTTTGTCTCCAAGTGTGGACGCGCTGCAACCCGTGCGGATTCTTCCGTCTATAAGGATGTAGCGCTTAAAGCTTTGTTACGACTTTCGGAGCATCTCCAACTTGACTTTGAGATTCACGGCAATTTTTCACAAAACATGACATCAAAGCCAGCCTGCCGCTGCGCGCGCGTGACACATGGCACACTCCGGCCGACCGGAGGCACTTCATTGGCGTTGCCGTACTTGCTCAAACAGGCAAATCGCCGCAGCTGCGGCGACATTGAGTGATTCCACTTGCCCCGGCATCGGAATGTGCACATGGGTCGTCGCCAGGGCTTGCAGCGTGTCGGACACCCCCTGCCCTTCGGCGCCAAACAACCAGGCGGTCGCGCCGGCAAGATCGAGCTCAAACAAGGACTGGCTGCGCGCGCCAAGCACGGTCGCGGCAATGCGCCCCGAGTAGCCCGCAAGCGCCGAGACGGCGTCGACCCGCTCAAATACCTGCATCTGAAAATGTGCCCCCATCCCGGCGCGCAAGACCCGTGGCGACCAGGCCTGGGCACAGCCCTCGGTGAGCAAGGCCATACCGATGCCCGCGGCGGCGGCGGTCCTCAGCAAGGTGCCGAGATTGCCGGCATCCTGCACCGCGTCCAGCACAATCAGCGAGTCCTTGCCGATATCGGCGGGGAGTTCGGGCGTCGGCATGAGCACGAGTGCAAGCAGACCGGACGGTGTGTCGACCGCACTGACATGGGAAAAAAGTGCGTCGGGCAGATTGGCAACCGGACACTGCGCGCCAACCCGCGCGATCAATGCCTGATGCTCTTCACGCACCAGCCCGCTGTCACTGACCACCAGTTGTGTTAGCGCGATGCCCGCATCGAGCGCAGCAGAAATCAGGTGCGCACCATCGAGTACCGTCAGCCCGGTTTTTCGTCGCTCGCGCCCGGAGGTCGATAGCGCATGGATACGCTTGACCAGCGGGTTGTCGCGCGACTGGATCGCGATCATATCGCCAGGCCGAGCGTCGCCACTGCCACGTTGATCAGTCCCAGGCTTGTGTTAACTGCCACAGCCTGTCGAATCCGCCCCAGCGAAGCGGCGCCGTCAGGCCAGCGCTCGGCAGCAACGGCGCGCTTCAGCGCCTGCCAGGGCACAAACCAGACGTAGGCATAGATGAGGATCATCACCAGACCGACAGTCATCATGATGTGCCAGGCGCGTGGCGCGGCGGCAAAGCCAACATTGATCAGGCCGCCGAAACCGGTGATGAGGATCGCGGCAACCGACACCCAGACCATCGGAAAGAAACGGGAAAACACGCCCTGCCACAAGCGCAGGCGATCCGGCGGCGTCAAAATACCCGCTGCCGGACGCAAACACAGGTAGGCGAAGGCCATGCCGCCGACCCAGACAATGACCGCCAACAGATGAAAGAAGAGAAAAACATGTGGTGCGTTCATGGCATCAGGTCTCGAATAAGGGGGGATTCAGCCATAAGGCGCGGACCGGGCCAAAGCTCTTGCGGTAGAAATCCTTCACCCCGTATTGTCGGATTGCCGCCAGATGCGCCGCCGTGGGGTAGCCCTTGTGCGCCGCCAGCCCATATTGCGGGTAGTCGGCATCGAGCGCCAGCATCTGCGCGTCGCGCACGGTTTTGGCGAGTATGGACGCCGCCGAGATGGCAGCAACCAGCGAGTCGCCCTTGACGATAGCCTGTACCGGATAGGCGATCTGCGGGCAGCGATTGCCATCGATCAGCACCTCGTCTGGCGCGATCTGAAGCGCCTCGACGGCACGCTTCATGGCGAGCATGGTGGCATGGAGGATGTTGAGCTGATCGATCTCCTCAACACTCGCCTCCGCCACCGCCCAGGCCAGTGCGCGCTCGCGGATGATCGGTGCAAGTTGCTCTCGCCGCTTCTCGGTGAGTTTCTTTGAGTCCGCCAGGCCGTCAATCGGCCGCGCTGGATCGAGAATGACTGCAGCGGCCACGACCGAGCCGCAGAGTGGCCCCCGGCCGGCTTCGTCCACGCCGCAAATCAGACGGGCCTCAGGCATTGTCATCGTGTTTCGATCCGAGCAAAGGCAGAATGATGTCAGCAGCGCGCTGCGCGGTGTCCTGGCGCAATGTGTGGTGCAAAGCGGTGAAGCGCTCGGCCAGCGCATGCCGTGCGTCGACATCGTCATACCAGCGAGCAAGGGCTTCACCCAGCGCTTCCGGCGTTGCGTTGTCTTGCAGCATCTCGGGCACCAGCCCCTCGTTGCAGAGGATGTTGGGCAAACCCACCCAAGGCAAGTAAGCCATGCGCTTCATCATGCGGAACTGAAAGTCACCCATGCGGTAGGCAATTACCATTGGTCGTTTGAGCAGCGCGGCCTCGAGTGAGGCCGTTCCACTGGCGACCAGCACAACATCGGCCGCCGTCATCGCATCGACTGCATGTCCGAACAGCAGGCTCAGCGGCAAGTCACGCGCCTCAGCTGCGTACTGCGCGCGCTCGAAGAGCATCCGCGTCTCGCGCGTCGCCAGGGGCACGAGGAAACGTGCGTCGGGATAGCGTGCAAGCAAATACTTGGCGGTATCGATGAACAGCGGCGCAAGATTGGCGACCTCCGACTCACGGCTGCCCGGCAATAGCGCAAACACGGGGGCGCTGTGAGGAAGGTGGAGACGCTCCCGGGCTTCCGCCTTG
>JBFIJC010000110.1:0-10561 GCA_041600915.1 Nitrogeniibacter sp. | reverse complement strand
TGAAGCGCGCATGAATCTGAATATTCTTTATTTCGCCAGTCTTCGAGAGTCGCTGGGTATGGCAAAAGAGGCGCTCGTTCTGCCCAGTGATGTCGGCAGCGTCGGCGCTTTGCGTCAGCATCTGAGTGCGCGTGGCGAGGCGTGGTTGCGTCTCGCGCCGGGTCACAACGTGCGGGCGGCCGTCAATCAGCAGATGGCAACGGATGAGCAAGTGCTGAGCGCCGGCGATGAAGTCGCTTTTTTCCCGCCGGTGACGGGAGGCTGAGGCAATGGAAGTTCGAGTTCAAGAAGCTGATTTTGATGTGGGTGCCGAAACCCGCGCCTTGTCGGCGGGGCGTACCGACATCGGCGCGGTCAGCACTTTTCTGGGGCTGGTGCGCGGCGCGTCCGATGGTGTGCAGAGCATGACGCTCGAGCACTACCCGGGCATGACCGAGCAGTCGCTCGCCGATATCGTCACAGAGGCAAAGCAGCGCTGGAGTCTGCTCGCGGTGCGGGTGATCCATCGCGTCGGACCCCTCCAGCCGGGGGACCAGATCGTGTTTGTCGGCGTGGCAAGTGCGCATCGCGGTGAAGCGATTGCGGCCTGTGAGTTCATCATGGATTTCCTCAAGACCCGCGCGCCATTCTGGAAAAAGGAACAGACGCCCGAGGGCAGCCGGTGGGTCGACGCGCGCGACACCGACGACGCGGCAGCGACACGTTGGCTGGATGTGGAGTCTCGCCGCTGACATGCAGGTGCACTGACGTGGCGTTGTTTTGCGTCAGCCATAAAAAAACGGCGTCCTCGAAAGGACGCCGTTTTCGTACCCGGCACTAAGCCGGGTCGGTATTACTTGCGGCGGGCCGGAGCGCGCTTGGCCGGCTGGCTGGCGGTGCCAACCTGCGAGAAGGCCTGGAAGGCTTCGGTCGAGGCACGCGTCATCTGCTCGAAAGCAGCACGGGCGTTGTCCATCGCACCTTGCACAGCGCCCATGGCGTTCTGGTCGGTGATGGGCATGCCGGTGAACATCTTGTTGATGGCCTGGAACACGTCGTTGCCGCCGGTGGCCAGCTGCTCGCTGACCATCTTGCCGACTTCGGACTGTGCCTGGGCGGCCACTTCTGCGATTTCACGGGCGCAAGCGAGCATGCGCTCGGTCGAGGCCTGGGCGTATTCGGTGCGCAGGCGCAGCATGTCTTGCGGATCCTGCGTGGAGGTCAGCGCCTTGGCGTTGTTGACGCCGTCTTCGAACAGGGTCTTGGCGGTGCGGACCTGCAGTTCCATGATGCGCTGCGAGTTTTCGATGGACATCTGCGCCAGGCGCATTGCCGCTTCAAGGTTCTTTTTCTGCAGTTCGTTGAGTTGCTCAGGCTTGATTGCCATGGTGATTTCTCCTCGCTCAAGTGATCAGGGTTGAGCCGACTGACAGGTGTTGCGCCGTAGCAGAACGAAGTCTTTTAGTGGCGACAGACGTCTCAATTGATGAAAAGTAACACATTGAGGAATACAGGAATACTGCGTTGGATCAGTTATTTCCAAGTTCAAACAGATGTTTGTTGCGTTGCAGCAACAGATTCCGGATGAATGATGTGTGGCCCGCTTGAAATGTGCACGGTGACGCCCCACCTAGAGTGCAACGGGTCAAACGAAAAAGGATGATTTCATGCGCTTCGACAAACTCACCACCAAGTTTCAGCAGGCGTTGTCCGATGCGGGCAGCATCGCTGTAGGAAATGACCAGCAGTTCATCGAGCCGCCGCATCTGGTGCTGGCGCTGCTGGAGCAGGATGACGGCAGCACGGCGTCCTTGTTGCAGCGCGCCGGTGTGAACGTCGCGCCGCTGAAAGCTGCGCTCAAAGGCGCGATTGATCGAATGGCAAAGGTTGAAGGCCACGGCGGTGACGTTCAGCTGGGTCGCGACCTGAACAATCTGCTCAATCTCACCGACAAGGCCGCTCAGAAGCAGGGCGATGCGTTTATTGCAAGCGAGATGTTCCTGCTGGCACTGGCTGATGACAAGGGCGAGACAGGCCGTTTGTTGCGCGAACACGGGCTGGTGAAAAAGCATCTTGAAACGGCGATCGCTGCGGTGCGCGGCGGGCAGAACGTCGGGTCGCAGGATGCCGAAGGGCAGCGCGAGGCGCTGTCGAAGTACTGCATGGATCTCACCGAGCGGGCGCGCCTGGGCAAGCTTGACCCGGTCATCGGCCGTGATGACGAGATCCGCCGTGCGGTGCAGATTCTGCAGCGGCGCACCAAGAACAACCCGGTGCTGATCGGTGAGCCCGGCGTGGGCAAGACGGCCATCGTTGAAGGCCTGGCGCAGCGTATCGTCAATGGCGAAGTGGCCGAGACGCTGAAGGACAAGAAAGTGCTCTCGCTCGACATGGCTGCCTTGCTTGCCGGGGCGAAGTACCGCGGCGAGTTCGAGGAGCGGCTCAAGGCCGTGCTCAAGGACATTGCGCAGGACGAAGGGCGGATCATTCTCTTCATCGATGAGCTCCACACCATGGTGGGCGCCGGCAAGGCCGAGGGCGCGATGGATGCGGGCAACATGCTCAAGCCGGCGCTGGCGCGCGGTGAGTTGCACTGCATTGGCGCGACCACCCTGGACGAGTATCGCAAGTACATCGAAAAGGACGCCGCGCTGGAGCGCCGTTTCCAGAAGGTGCTGGTCGATGAGCCGAGCGTGGAGTCGACGGTGGCGATCCTGCGCGGCTTGAAGGAGAAGTACGAGATTCACCACGGCGTGATCATCACCGACCCGGCCATCGTCGCCGCGGCAGAGTTGTCGCACCGCTACATTACCGACCGCTTTTTGCCCGACAAGGCGATCGACCTGATCGACGAAGCAGCATCGCGGATCAAGATGGAGATCGATTCCAAGCCCGAGGTGATGGACAAGCTCGACCGTCGCATGATTCAGCTGAAGATCGAGCGCGAAGCGGTCAAGAAGGAGAGGGACGAAGCGTCGATCAAGCGCTTGCAGCTGATCGACGAGCAGCTTGAAAAGTTGCAGCGTGAGTACAACGACCTCGAAGAAATCTGGAAGGCCGAAAAGGCGCGCGCCCACGGCTCGGCGCATATCAAGGAAGAGATCGACGCGCTGCGCGCCAAGATGGCCGAGCTGCAACGCGGTGGCAAGTACGAACAACTGGCCGAGTTGCAGTACGGCAAGTTGCCGCAGCTCGAAGCGCAACTGAAGGCCGCGGAACAGAACGGCGAGACCGACGCGCCGAACAAGCTGCTGCGCACCCAGGTGGGCACCGAGGAGATCGCCGAGGTGGTCTCCCGTGCGACAGGCATTCCGGTGTCGAAGATGATGCAGGGTGAGCGCGACAAGTTGCTGAAGATGGAAGACAAGATGCACGAGCGGGTGATCGGTCAGGACGAGGCGGTGCGCCTGGTCTCCGATGCGATCCGCCGCTCGCGTGCCGGGCTGTCGGACGAGAACCGCCCGTATGGCTCCTTCCTCTTCCTCGGTCCGACCGGCGTGGGCAAGACCGAACTGTGCAAGACGCTGGCCGAGTTCCTGTTCGACAGCGAGGAGCACCTGATCCGCATCGACATGAGCGAGTTCATGGAGAAGCATTCGGTCGCCCGGCTGATCGGCGCGCCGCCGGGTTACGTGGGCTATGAAGAAGGCGGTTATCTGACCGAGCTGGTGCGTCGCAAGCCGTATTCGGTGATTCTGCTCGACGAGGTCGAGAAGGCGCATCCGGATGTGTTCAACGTGCTGCTGCAGGTGCTGGACGATGGCCGCATGACCGACGGGCAGGGGCGCACGGTGGACTTCAAGAACACTGTGATCGTCATGACCTCCAACCTGGGCAGCCAGATGATTCAGCAGATGTCGGGCGATGATTACGGCGTGATCAAGCTGGCCGTGATGGCCGAGGTGAAGAGCTACTTCCGCCCCGAGTTCATCAACCGGATCGACGAGGTGGTGGTCTTCCACAGTCTCGACGAGAAGCACATCGCCAACATCGCGCGCATTCAGCTGCAGTATCTCGAGAAGCGCCTGGCGCGGCTGGAGATGGGCATGCAGGTGTCGGAGGCTGCACTGGCGTTGATTGCCGAGGCGGGTTTCGATCCGGTCTTTGGCGCGCGGCCGCTCAAGCGTGCGATTCAGGAGCGCCTCGAAAACCCCCTGGCCAAGGCGATTCTGGAGGGGCAGTTTGCTGCCAAGGATGTGATTCGCGTCGATGTCGACGGCGGCAAGATGCGCTTCGAAAAAATTTCCGCCCAGATGTGACACGGGGGCGGATTGAATCGTGTGATCGGACGGGGTCCTGCGGGGCTCCGTTTTTTTTGTGTTCTTTGAGGAGCGTTCAGGCTTATCGGCGCGATCGGCTATTTGTGATGTCCCGAAGACTGGCGAGCAGCGCATTGCTGAATCCACGCACCGTTGCCATGGCTTCATCGCTCGCCGCCTTATTGCCTGCCGCATGGTGGCGCACGGAGTCTTCTCCGTGTTTGTGCAGTGCCTGATGAAGCGCGTCGATGCTTGCGAGTGGGCCGACTCCGTTGGTTTCTTCTTTCTTGCGGTCGAGCCATTGTCCAAAACGGCAGCGGTGCTCGTTGCTTTCAGGGGCGGATGTGGACTCACCGCGCACAAATGCATCCAGCGCTTCGATCCAGGCGCGGTGCTCGGAGGCGGCATACAGCATTTCAATATCCTGGGCGTGGAGGCGGCTGGTTTGTTTCCAGGTGTCGGGCGCGGTCCATTGCTTCGCCCACGCAGCGATCGCATCGGCGGGCATTGGACGCGCGATCGCGTAGCCCTGCGCTTGCTCGCAGCCCAACTGCAGCAGCAGCCGGCCGTGCTCTTCGGTTTCGACGCCTTCGGCGATGACTTCTCGATGGAAGGCGCGGGCCAGCCCCAGAACGCCTTCGAGGATGGAGAGGTCGCCGGGGTCGTGAAGCATGTCTCGCACGAAGCTCTGATCGATCTTGAGTACGTGCACGGGCAGGCGTTTGAGATAAATCAGTGACGAGTAGCCCGTCCCGAAGTCGTCGAGTGCGAAGCGCACGCCCAGCTCGGCGCAGGCTGAGATGACTTTCGAGACATGCTCGATATCCTCCAGCGCGCTGCTCTCGAGTACTTCGAGCTCGAGCGATTCAGGCGGCACTGCGGGGTGTTGTTCGAGCAGCGTTTTGAGTCGCTCGCTGAAGTCCACCTGCTGAAGATGGTGCGCCGAGATGTTAACGCTGACGGCCAGCATGATACCGGCTTGGTGCCACGCTTCGATTTGTGACAGCGCAGCAGAGATCACCCATTCGCCCAGCGCAATGCCTGTGCGATCAGACTCGATGTGCGGAAGGAAAAGGCCGGGTGCGAGCAGGCCCCGTTCGGGGTGCATCCAGCGAATCAAGGCCTCTGCGCCGGTCATTTCACCGGTGTGCATATTGACCTTGGGCTGGTAGTACAGGACAAGCTCGTCATTGGCGAGTGCCTGGCGAAATCGTGCGATGCTTTCGTGCCGGCCCTGGATCGCGCGCTCTTCGTCTGCATCAAATACCTGAAAACAGTTCCGCCCTGTTTGCTTGGCCTGGTACATCGCCTGGTCGGCCTGGCGGATGAGCTGGTCCGAGTCCATGTCGATGTCGCCGCGATAGCGGGCGAGGCCGATACTGCCCGAGACTTGCAAGCGGAGCTGGTCGATGTGGATTGGCTCGGCAATTTTCGTCAGTAATCGACGGATGAGGGGTTCGAGCGCTTCGTCACCGGTCTGGTCAGGCAGAACGATGACAAATTCATCGCCGCCAATGCGCGCCACCGTGTCTTCTTCGCGCAAGGCAATGCTGAGTCGTTCGGCGATGCTGACCAGCACACGGTCGCCGGTCGAATGTCCGTACGCATCGTTGATCTCCTTGAAGCCGTCGAGGTCGAGGTAGGCCAGAGCCAGTTCGGTTTTGTTGCGACGTGCCCGCGCCATCGTTTGATTGAGGCGGTCCACCAGCAGCACGCGATTGGGCAAGCTGGTCAGCTCGTCAAAGAATGCGAGGCGTTCGAGCTGGTGTTCATTGTCTTTTTGTCGACTGATGTCCGAAAACACCGATACGTAGTGCGATACCGTAGCTTTTGTGTCGTAGACGGCTGAGATGGTCAGGATCTCCGGAAAAATCTCTCCATTTTTTCGTTTGTTCCAGATTTCGCCTTCCCAGAACCCATTTTCCTTGAGGTTTTGCCACATGGATGCGTAGAACCGCTCGTCGTGCCGGCCTGAGCGCAGAATGCGCGGGTTGCTGCCTATGCCTTCGTCGCGACTGTAGCCGGTGATTCGGGTGAATGCGTCATTGACGTTGAGAATTGTGCCCTCGGCGTCAGTAATGACGATCCCCTCGCGGGCACTTCCAAAAACGCTGGCGTTGAGTTGCAGTTCGACTTCGGCGACCTTGCTGGCCGAGATGTCGATTTGGGTGCCGGACACGACGAGCGGCTCACCGGCAGGGGTTTGCTCGGTGATCTGCCCGCGTTCGAGTAGCCACACCCAATGCCCGTCCCGGTGCTGCATGCGGATCTCGCAGGCGTAGTGGGGGTTTTGGTTGGTGAGGTGCTGGGCGAGCAGGCTTGCAGAGCGCTCCTGGTCGTCCGGGTGAATCAGCGCGTCGCGGCGCGTTGCGGTGAAGGGTTGCAGGTCGTCGCTGCTGTAGCCGAGCATGTTTGCGTACAAATTGTTGATGGCAATGCGGCCACTCGGGACATGCCACTCCCAGGTGCCTGTCTGTGTGCCATGGAGAATGGCTTCGAGGCGCTTCTGGTTCTGAAAGAGTTGTGTTGTTTTGTGGCGGACGACATATCGCAGTCGCAAATTCCAGAAAAAGATCCAAGCCAACAAGGCGGCCAATGCCAGCGCATAGGGCCAGTATGACAAAAGACTTTTTCCGCGGTCGGGCAGGTGCGTGCCGGCCCACTTCCAGTTCAACTGCTCCAGCGCACCGGTGCTGCGCGCGCGCGCGATGCCTTTGTTGAGGATCGAGCGGAGGAGGTGGTTGCCATCCTTGACGGCCATGGCGTTGCGGCCAATATACAAAGGCTCGCCGACCTTCTTCATGCGTGAATTGAGATTGTTGCTGTAGAGGTAGTGCAAGACGATTTGCTCGTCGCCGATCAGCGCGTCGGCGCGGCCCTCAATGACGGCCGCGGTGGCCTGAGCGAAAGAGCTGGTCGACACAAGGGTGAAATCGATGCCCTTGGACTCGAGAAAACTCAGCGCATAGTCGCCACGCTGAATGGCGATTCGCTTTCCGTGAAGGCTGCTGAGGCCGGTGATGTCCGGCCGGTCGGCCGCGACAAAAATGGTGGCGGGAATCTCGAAGACCGTATCGGTGAAATCGAAGCTGCGGTCGCGCTCTTCGCTGTAAAAGAAACTGGTTAATACATGTACGCGCTCTTCCAGAACTGCGTTCTGGGCCTCCTGAAATACGGTATCGGTGAACTCGGCGTGAAAACCGAATTCGGTACTGATCCAGGTTGCCAGTTCGATCATCATCCCTTTGCGGGCGCCGGTGGACGGATCGACGAACTCGAAAGGTGGATAGTGCGTTTGGCTGACAAATACAATCGGCCCGGCCGATTTCAGAAAATCGCGTTCCTGCTCCGTCAGCGGCGCCTTGGTCTTGGTCTGGGCGAGCACCGGTCCGCCAAGTACGGCAAAGGTAAGAACCAGTAGCAGAGCTGACAGGAGATGCGCGGTAAATCGATGGGGACGGTGCATAGGCTCAAATGAAGGCGCGAAAGGCGACGGCAGTGGGGTACTGTTCGCCCCAATATCTGATTTTTGTTGCCTCTTGATCATAGCCGGAAGCGGATGCGCACGGATACCGTGGTCATCAAGGTGGACGACAATCGACGGCCGTGCCGTCTGTCACCAATTTCGGGCTGATTTTTCCGGCGCGTCGGCGTGTGCGCTCACCCCCTCGGGCTATTTCTAGACGTGTTCGGCGGCGAGGGCGCGGAAGCAATCGGGCAGGTGAAGCGTTTGCAGGCTGCGCTGGGTGAACAGAAACCGACCGTCGACCCGAAAACCCAGCGCTTCCCACGGGACCGCCGTATTGAGCAAGCGGACGGCTTCATCGAGCGGCATGCGCGTGTCGAGGGGGAAGAGCGCGAGAATGGCCCCGTCGTAGGCGCGTGCCGGGTGCATAAAGAAGGGTGCGTCTCGTCGGGTGCGGCCATTGACGTAGATGCGCGGTGCGTCGCTGAGCGGATAACTGCGACCCCAGTGCCACCAGTTGCTTTCGTCGAAGCGTCGCACGCGACGCGACAGCAGGCGTGGCTTGTGGGGGAGTAGATCCGGGTGCGGCTGGTTGTAGAGCATGCGCCGTGTGGCACCGCTGTCGACCGTCTGGGAACAGACGAAATCGACATTGCCCTCAGGGTGCGTGAACACATCGTCGGCACCCGAGACCGCGCCGACCTTGACCGAAAACAGTTCAGCCAGCGCTACGGTCATGGGGGCCGGCGAGAAGGCGAGCTGGCCATCCATCTCGATGAACTGGCGTTGCTCCCAGTCGATGCTTTGCAGCGTACGGTATAGCGTGCGGCGGCTGAAGTCGCCTTTTTCAAATCGAAAGATCGCGCAATTTGGCAGGGCACCGGAGAAGATGCGTGTGTCGCCCGTTTCGATCCAGTGGGTAATGGTGCCGGTGTCGAACAGGCAGCGATTGAGCTTGCGTGCGGCGGTCAGTTTGATGAACTCGCGCGGTACGATAAAGATCAGCTCGCCGCCGTCGCTCAGGTGGTGCAGGCATTTTTCGATAAAGAACAGGAACAGATTGCTGCGCCCGTCAAAATGCTGCATGTCGAGTCGTGCGCGCGTGGCTTCCGGAATATCCTGGAAACGCACATAGGGCGGATTGCCGATGATGGTGTCGAAGCGTTCAGTCAGCGGGTAGGCGAAGAAGTCCGTCTGCAGCATCGACGCTTTGGCGACCGAGGCGTCCAGTTCGATGGCGACGCAGGATTCGATGTGTTCGCTGAATGCGCCGGCGCCCGCGGATGGCTCAAGCACGCGGCCCTCGCGTTGGCGCAGGTCGAGCATCAAGTCGACGATGGCGGGTGGCGTAAAAACCTGGCCAAGAGAGATGACGTTTCGGGTGGACAAAAGAGGCGGGCGTCGTGGGTGCGGTGGAGGCGCCAAGGTAGCCGAAGCGACCGAATCGGGCAATGGCCCGGCAGGCGAGTGGTCGACAAAAAAACGCGGCCAGAGCCGCGCTTTTTGCGTCAGACGCTAGATCCGATTAGACAGCGCGGATAGCAGCAGCCTGCAGACCCTTGGGGCCCGTGCGGATTTCGAACTCGACGCGCTGGTTTTCAGCCAGGGTGCGGAAGCCATTGCCCTGAATTTCGCTGAAGTGGGCGAACAGGTCGTCACCACCTTCGTCAGGCGTAATGAAGCCGAAGCCCTTGGAGTCGTTGAACCATTTCACGGTGCCGGTTTGAGTGCTCATTTATACGTGTTCCATAATAAAAACAAAATCTGGGCGCGTAGCCCACCTGCAGGAACTATCAAGAAACGTACTGGAGGGATTCAAACGTGGGCGGTTTAACCAAACACCGCGAAGAAACACCTGCAAGGACAACTGCTTGAAGCGACTGCCCCGACACGATACACCTTTTTACTTGGGTGTCTAGTGCTTTGTGGCAGGGCAAAGCGGCGGCTCGGCGCCCTGTTTGACGATGAGCTGCCGGTGAGGGCGCCGAAATGGGATAATCGCCCAAAATCAAGTGTATCGAAGGCAAGCATGACTATTCAGTGGTTCCCCGGGCATATGAATTCGGCGCGCAAGAAGGCGGCCGAAGTCATGGCGAAGATCGATGTGGTGATTGAGGTGGTTGATGCGCGCCTGCCGGCGGCGAGCACCAATCCGATGATCGAGTCCTTGCGTGCGCACCGGCAGCGTCCCTGCCTCAAATTGCTCAACAAGTCCGATCTGGCCGATCCGCTTGCGACGGCACAGTGGCTGGACTATTTCAATCGCCAGCCAGGCGTGAAGGCGGTGGCCATTTCGTGCAAAAAGCCGGCGGAAGTGGCCCGTGTGCCCAAACTTTGTCAGCAACTGGCGCCGCATCGCAGCGATGGCACCAAGCCCCTGCGCATGATGATCATGGGGATTCCAAACGTCGGTAAATCGACGCTGATGAATGCCATGCTCAAGCGGCGCGTGGCGGCCGTGGGCGATGAGCCGGCGGTGACCAAGTCTCAGCAGCGGCTCGATCTCAGCCCCACCATGTCGCTGGTTGATACCCCAGGCATGCTATGGCCCAAGATTGCGTATGACGCGGATGGTTTCATGCTGGCTGCCAGCCACGCGATTGGCGTCAATGCCGTGGCCGAGTTCGATGTGGCTGTTGCGCTGGGCCAGCTGCTGTTGTTGCGTTATCCCGAGCGCGTCGCTGAACGTTACAAGACGGACGTGACCGGCTTCGATGGCGTGCGCCTGGTCGAAGAAGTGGCGCGTCGGCGCGGCTGCCTGGTCAAGGGCGGTGGCGTGGATGTGGATAAGGCGGCGTTGATTCTGTTGGGTGACTACCGTAGCGGTGCGCTGGGGCAGATCAGCCTTGAGACGCCG
>JBFIJC010000109.1:0-10620 GCA_041600915.1 Nitrogeniibacter sp. | reverse complement strand
CAGGCGGCCATGCACGACATGGGCGTCGCGCTCATCCCGCCCTTTCTGATCCAGGACGAGCTCGCCAGCGGTCGGCTGGTGGTGCCGGTAGACGCCACCTACGACAGCGGCAAGGCCTACTATTTGATGATTCCCGAGCGCAAGACCGAGACCGCGCTGCTCACCGCCTTTCGCCACTGGCTGATGACAGAAATCGCGGCCTTCGTCGGCGCGCCGGCCGGTCAATCCTCCAGCGGGGCAAACTCCGACACCATCTTCGAATAGCGCGGCTTGGGATAAGGGTAGCGCATGCTGAGCGCGATTGATCCGCCATCGCCCTGCGCAATGCGCACATGTTCGCGCTGGAATTCCCGCGAGTGCTTCAGGCCACAGGCGTGGGCGATCATGTCCACCTCGTGATTGAGGTTGAGGCAGTAATGGGCGACACGCTCGAATTTTTCTTCGACCACCAGGCCGCGCTGAAGCTTTGCGTCATGTGTGGTGATCCCGGTCGGGCAGGTGTTGGTGTGGCAACGCATGGCCTGAATACAGCCCATGGAAAACATGAAGCCACGCGCCGAGGTGACAAAATCGGCCCCCGCCGACAAGGCCCAGGCAATGCGCGCCGAGGTCACCAGCTTGCCGGACGCAACCACCCGCACCCGGTCCCGCAAACCATATTCGATCAATGAATCCACCACCCGCGGCAGCGCTTCGTCAATCGACAAGGCCATGTGGTCGGCCAGCGCCTGAGGGGCGGCGCCCGAGCCGCCTTCGCCGCCATCTACCGTGATGAAGTCGGGCGCAAACTCCCGGCCTCGCAACACGATGGCCTCGCACAACTCACTCATGAAGTACCAGCCCCCGATGGCCGCCTTGATACCGACCGGCTTGCCAGTGATCTGCCGCATCCGCGCCACCATGTCGAGCAAGGCGTGCACATCCTTGATTTCGGGATGCCGGTTTGGACTGATTGAGGCTTTGCCGACGGGAATACCGCGAATCCGCGCAATCTCCTCGGTCACCTTGTCGGCCGGCAGCATGCCCCCCTTACCCGGCTTGGCACCCTGCGAAAGTTTGAGCTCAAACGCACGTACCGACTCGATGCCGGCCAACTCGCGCAAGCGCGCCTCTGACAGGCCGCCGTCTTCATCGCGAACGCCGTATTTTGCCGTGCCGACCTGCACGATCAGATCGCAACCGCCTTCGAGGTGATACGGACTCACGCCACCCTCGCCCGTGTTCAACCAGCACCCGGCCAGCTTCGCCCCACGCGACAGTGCCTGCACCGCGGGGCGCGAAATGGCGCCAAAACTCATGCCGCTGATGTTGACCACCGAACCGGCCACAAAGGGCGTGGTGCAATAGCCCTCGCCGATGCTCAGCGTGGGCGTGGGTAGCTGATCTTCCTTGAGCACCGGAAACGGCGAATTGACGAAAATGATGGCCCCGCGCTCGCGCAGGTTGTAAGTCGAACCGAAGCCAATGGTGCCGCCCTCATCCTTGGCCAGGCGATAGACCCAGGCACGCGTGGCACGGTTGAAGGGCATCTCCTCGCGGTCGCCGAGAAAGAAATACTGACGAAAGTATTCGCCCATCTGCTCGAAAAAGTAGCGCAGATGCCCCACCACCGGATAGTTGCGCAAAATGGCGTGTTGCTTCTGGGTGATATCGCGCAGATACCAGAACACCAGGCCGGCCATCAGGACGACAACAACGATCACGCCCAGACTGACCGAGAACACCGTGCTCACGCTCTCCATACCGCCTCCGATTCCACCCGTTATCCAAAGAGTGTAAACGGTGCCTACGCATTGCGCTTAAGCCCTCGCCATGCGGATTTGCAGTGATAGAATGCACACCCGACCATAAAGAGCATTCGCCGCATGGAATCCATCGAGCAACTCCGGGTAGAAATCCAGCGTAGCGTGGCCGCCGCCCTGGCCGAAGACATCGGCACCGGCGACCTGACCGCAAGACTGATTCCGAACGCATCCGAAGCGCGTGGCCGCGTCATTACCCGCGAAGATGCCGTGCTGTGCGGCACCGACTGGTTCAACGCGGCGTTTGAGACGCTCGACCCGACGGCCACCATTTTGTGGCATGCCAAAGATGGTGACCCCGTCGAGGCCGGTCAGACCCTCTGCGACGTGGTCGCCGGCGCCCGCGCCCTGCTCACCGCTGAGCGCACCGCGCTCAACTTCCTGCAACTGCTCTCAGGTACCGCGACGCTCACCCGTCGCTATGTTGACACTGTGGTCGGCACCCGCGCCAAGATTGTCGATACCCGCAAAACCCTGCCCGGCCTGCGTGTGGCACAAAAATACGCGGTGGGCATCGGCGGCGGCACCAATCACCGCGTGGGTCTTTACGACGGCATCCTGATCAAGGAAAACCACATCATTGCCGCTGGCGGTGTGGCCGAGGTGTTGGCCGAAGCCCAGCGCATCGCGCCGTCCAACGTGTTCATCGAAATCGAAGTCGAAAACCTGGAACAGCTTGCCGCCGCGCTTGACGCCGGGGCCCGCATGATCCTGCTCGACAACATGACGCTGGAAGAAATGGCCCAGGCCGTCAAGCTCACAAACGGCAAGGCCGAACTCGAAGCCTCGGGCGGCGTCAGCCTCGACCGGGTACGCGCCATCGCCGAGACCGGGGTTGATCGCATCTCCATTGGCGGCCTCACCAAAGACGTGCGCGCCATCGACCTGTCGCTGCGCCACATCGAAGACTGAACCGCCTGCCCGGCCGACCTGGAGACCCTGCATGCTGTTTGCGCTCTACTACATCTTTGCGATTACCGTCCTGATCATGCATTTCACCGGCTTTCTTGCCCGCCGGAATCTGGAGTGGCTGCTTTACGTCGTGGCCATCACGGTATTCCCCGCAGTGATGTACTTGTAGCAGCAGGCCAGCACCATGACAAAGGGCACCCGCGGGTGCCCTTTGTCATGGTGGCGTCAATCCAGTTCAACCCGCAGCGCGCTGCACGACAACATCCACCAGCGCCGACATGCCGCGATGCCCCTCGCCTTCGTCGATGACCGATTCGTGCGTGCGAAGCAGCAAAATATCGTGCCCCACAAAGGCATTGAGCAGTACCGACTCGGTGTAGAGATTTTCGACGGCAGATGGTCCACCGGTGGCGTATTCAAGCTGCTTCGGCGTATAGCCTTGCAACAGCAACAAGCCGCCGGGCTTGAGCGCCGCCATCATTTTGTTGAACAGCACCTGACGCTGCGCCGGCGCTGCGAACTGGATGAAAATGGCAACCACGGCATCGTAGGCGGCCTCGGGCCACGCCCACTCGAACACGTCCGCTTCGATCAGATTGATCGCCACCTGCTGCTCGGCAGCGAGTTTACGGCTCTTGGCGATCGCCGCCGGCGCGAACTCAAGCGCGTCGACGCGATGGCCGGCCTTCGCCAGAAACACGCTATTGCGCCCCTCGCCGTCGGCCACCGACAGCACGGCGCTTTCCGGAAACAAACGCCCCGCTTCGCGAACGAGGAAGTCGTTGGGCTCGCGCCCGAACACAAAGGACTCGCCTGCCGCGGCGAAGCGTTCGTCCCAGAAGGCCTTGGGGTATTGGTCAGCCATGATCAATCTGCCACATGGGCGCGAATGAAATCCTTGATGAGGTCGACATCAACGGCCATCACTTCGCAACGCTGCGGCAGTGCCTCAAGGTGGGCAAAACCGTCGGGGCGCGGCGGGTCTTCGTTGAGGGCCTCGCGGATGGTCTCTTCGAACTTGACCGCTTGCGCGGTCTCGAGCACCAGCACCGGCACCGCGCCATCGCGATGCTCGGCCGCCACTTTCAGGCCATCGGCCGTGTGCGTGTCGACCACCACGCCGTAGGCCTTTTTGGTGGCGCGGATGGTATCGAGACGATCAGCGTGGGAACTGCTGCCCGACACAAAACCGAAACCTGCCAATGCGTCGCGATACGGCGTCTGGTTAAGATCGAAGCTGCCGCCCGACTCGACTTGCCGCCACAACTGGCACACCACCGCAGGGTCACGCCCCACCAGATCGAACACAAAGCGCTCGAAGTTGGAGGCCTTGGAGATATCCATCGACGGGCTGGAGGTCACATGCGTTTCGGCCGAGCTGCGCGGGCGATAGACGCCGGTGCGGAAGAACTCGTCGAGCACATCGTTTTCATTGGTTGCGCAGATCAGCTGACGAATCGGCAGACCCATCATGCGGGCGATATGACCGGCGCAGATGTTGCCGAAATTGCCCGAAGGCACGGCCATGTCGACCTGCTGGTCATCGCTGGCCGTGGCGCCGAAATAGCCGGCGAAGTAATACACGATCTGCGCGACGACCCGACCCCAGTTGATCGAATTGACGGCGCCGATCTTGTACTTTGCCTTGAAGGCATGATCATTGGAGACGGCTTTGACGATGTCCTGCGCATCGTCGAACATGCCTTTGACGGCGATGTTGAAGATGTTGTCGTCCTGCAGCGAATACATCTGCGCACGCTGGAAGGCGCTCATGCGCCCGTGCGGCGAGAGCATGAACACGCGCACGCCGTGCTTGCCGCGCATGGCGTATTCGGCGGCCGAGCCGGTGTCACCCGAGGTGGCACCGAGAATATTGGTCTGCTCGCCCCGCTTGTCGAGCACGTACTCGAACAGGTTGCCAAGCAACTGCATGGCCATGTCCTTGAAGGCCAGCGTCGGCCCGTTGGACAGCTCCAGCAGCGCCAGCCCGCCCTGATGATTGGGGCCCTTGCCGGCCTCCAGCCAGGTGACCGGCGTAATCGCCGACCCATCGCTGCCCGCGCGGGTGTTGCAATACACGGCGGGTGTGTAGGTTTTCTGGCAGATCGCGCGCAGATCATCGGCGGGAATGTCGTCGATGAAGCGCGACAGAATTTCGAAGGCCAGATCGGCATAGGACAGCTGCCGCCACGCGGCGAGATCGGCGGCGCTAACCTTGGGATAGGTTTCCGGCAGATACAAACCGCCATCAGGCGCCAGGCCACCAAGCAGGATGTCGCAAAACTGTTGATCGGGCGCCCGCCCGCGGGTAGAGAGATAACGCATGAGCTTCACCAGAGGGCGGGCGGCACCAGAGCCGCCCGCCGGGGGGAGGAGTTAACGGTCGAGCTGTTCGATACGCAAACGAGTGACCGGCGCCGAGACCACCGGCAGCGCTTCGATCTTGGCGATGGCCGCGTCGGCGTACTTTTCAACCGTCTCGTGGGTGAGCAGGATGATGTCGGCCTGCGATTCGCCCTCACGCGGCTCTTTCTGGATCAGCGCGTCGATGGAGATGTTGTTGTCCGCCAGAATGCGGGTGATGTCGGCCAGCACGCCTGGCTTGTCGTCGACACGCATGCGCATGTAGTAGCCGCCACGGCTTTCGGACACCGGCAGCACCTTGAGGTCGACCAGCTGATCGGGCTGGAAGGCCAGGTGCGGCACGCGGTGCTCTGGGTCGGCCGTGTGCATGCGGGTGACGTCAACCAGATCGGCAATCACGGCGCTGGCAGTCGGCTCGTCGCCGGCACCCTTACCGTAGTAAAGCGTCGGGCCGACGGCATCGCACTGCACCAGCACGGCGTTCATCGCGCCTTCGACATTGGCCAACAGGCAGCGCGCCGGGATCAGCGTCGGATGCACGCGCAGCTCGACGCCGTCTTCGCGCATGCGGGCGATGCCCAGCAGCTTGATGCGGTAACCCAGCTGCTCGGCGTAAGCGATGTCAGCCGCCTGCAGCTTGGTGATGCCCTCGATGTGGGCGCGCTCGTACTGCATCGGAATACCGAATGCGATCGAGGCCATGATGGTGGCCTTGTGCGCGGCATCGTTGCCTTCGATGTCGAAGGTCGGATCCGCTTCGGCATAGCCGAGCGCCTGCGCCTCTTTGAGCACGACATCAAAGGGCAGGCCCTTGTCGCGCATCTCGGACAGGATGAAGTTGGTGGTGCCGTTGATGATGCCGGCCAGCCACTGAATGCGGTTTGCGGTGAGGCCTTCGCGCAGCGCCTTGATGATCGGGATACCCCCGGCCACAGCGGCTTCGAAGGCCACCATCACGCCCTTTTTCTGGGCGGCGGCGAAGATCTCATTGCCATGCGTGGCAACCAGCGCCTTGTTGGCGGTCACCACGTGCTTGCCGTTTTCGATCGCCGCGAGCACCAGATCCTTGGCCACGGTGCAGCCACCGATCAGCTCGACAATGATGTCGATCTCGGGGTCGCGCACCACCGCAAAGGCGTCGTCGACCACCTTGGCCTGGCCTTTCGTAATCGCCTGGGCGCGCTCGATGTTGCGATCCGCCACGGTGGTAATGCTGATCGGACGCCCCGCACGGCGGGTAATCTCCTCAGCGTTACGGGTAAGGACGGTCCAGGTGCCGCCGCCAACAGTGCCGATGCCCAGCAGGCCAACATTGATCGGTTTCATCGCAGTGTTTTCTTGAAGTCAGTACAACGTGGTCAACACCCCCTGCACCGCAGGGGAACATAAGCGCGGCCACCACAGCCAGACGACCGTGGTGGCCGCGCGATTCAAAGCTTTAGCAAGGCCATCAGTCGCGATGGAGCCCCTTGCGGTAACCGTCAAGGAAGCGAGCAACACGACCCACGGCATCGCGCAGATCTTCTTCGTGCGGCAGGAAGACCAGACGGAAGTGGTCCGGCTGCTTCCAGTTGAAGCCGCTGCCCTGCACCAGCAAGACCTTCTCGGCTTCGAGCAGCTTGAGGATGAACTGCTGATCGTTCTCGATCGGGTACATCTTCAGGTCGAGTTTCGGAAACAGGTACAGCGCCGCCTTGGGCTTGACGCAGCTCACACCCGGAATCTGGGTGATCAGATCGTAGGCCAGATCGCGCTGACGCGTGAGGCGGCCTTCCGGTGCGATCAGCTCCTCGATGCTCTGATAGCCGCCAAGCGCGGTCTGAATGCCCCACTGCGCCGGCACGTTGGCGCACAGGCGCATCGAGGCGAGCATGTCCAGCCCCTCGATGTAATCGCGTGCATGGCGCTTTTCGCCGGAAACGATCATCCAGCCCGCACGGTAACCACAGGCACGGTAGTTTTTCGACAAGCCATTGAAGGTCACGCACAGCACGTCGTCCGCCAGCGAGGCGATCGAAGTGTGGGTTTCACCGTCGTACAAGACCTTGTCGTAGATCTCGTCGGCAAACACGATCAACTGATGCTGCCGCGCGATCTCGAGCAACTGCTCGAGAAACTCGGTCGGATACAGCGCACCGGTCGGGTTGTTCGGGTTGATGATGACGATGGCGCGCGTATTGGGCGTGAGCTTGCGGCGGATGTCGTCCAGATCGGGCAACCAGCCGGCCTGCTCATCGCACACATAATGCACCGGCGCACCGCCACCCAGGCTGACGGCCGCCGTCCACAACGGATAGTCCGGCGCCGGCACCAGCACTTCGTCGCCGTTATTGAGCAGCGCCTGCATCGACATGACGATCAGCTCGGACGCGCCGTTGCCGATGTAGATGTCTTCAATGCCCACCCCTGCAATCTTCTTCTGCTGGGAGTAGTGCATCACGGCCTTACGCGCCGAAAACAGGCCTTTCGAATCCGAATAGCCCGCCGCGCCGCGCAGATTGTGGATCACATCGACCACGATCTCTTCGGGCGCTTCGAAGCCGAAATGCGCCAAATTGCCGATATTGAGCTTGGTAACCCGGTGCCCTTCGTCTTCCATCTGCTTGGCGCGCTGCAGAACGGGGCCGCGGATGTCGTAGCAGACCTCCGCCAGCTTGTGCGACTTGCGAACCGCCCGCAAGGCGGCGGCGTCGGCGGCGGGGGCGGCACCCTGCATGTCACCGATCGGCTCTGCCACCTTGAGATTGGGCGTCTTGCTCATCATATTCCCCTGTGCGAAGGACTCTGGCCGCAATAATTGCTGCAACGCAAAAGCCTTGCGTTTGGCCAGAAAATCAAAAGATTGTAATCTACCCCAAGCCACAAGCCCCCGGCAAATCCCACCTGAATCGTGCACCGCCCATGAATCTTCATCACGACACCATTTCCGATCAGAACGTCATCACCGGTTACGGCCCCGACTACGTCCAGGTCAACCGCAAAGATCATCGCGGCGCCAGCCTGATCATCCTCCCCGAGCAGATCCAGGCCGACTGGACCGCCCCGGGCGGCTTTGAGGCGCTGAGCGAAGACGCGTTTGCCCGACTGGCCACGCTCGATTGCGTCGTTGTCATCATCGGCACCGGCAGTCGCCAGCGCTTCCCGTCACCCGAACTGCTGCGCCCGCTGATTGAAGCGCGCATGGGTTTCGAGATCATGGATACGCCTGCCGCCTGTCGCACCTACAACATCCTGCTGGGCGAAAACCGCAAGGTCGCAGCCGCCCTGATGTTCGACCCGGACTGACGCCCCGGCGCGAACGCATCGCGCGTTTGTCATCGGGCGCAAATGTCGATTACCCTGCGGTGAAGCCCTCACCGACAGGAGCATGCATGATCGACCAAGCAGCCCCCGACATCACCCTGCCCGCCACCGGCGACCAGAGCATCCGGCTCGCCGATCTGCGCGGCCAAGCGGTGGTGCTCTACTTCTACCCCAAAGACAACACCCCCGGCTGCACCACCGAGACTCGCGATTTCGGCACGCTTCATCCGAAATTTGCCGAGGCCGGCTGCGTGGTGCTGGGCATCTCGCGCGACAGCCTCAAGTCGCACGAAAACTTCAAGGCCAAGCTCGAACTGCCCTTCGAGCTGTTATCGGACGCCGACGAAGTCGCCTGCCAGGCCTTTGACGTCATCAAGATGAAGAACATGTATGGCAAACAAGTGCGCGGCATCGAACGCAGCACCTTCGTGATCGACCGCGAAGGCATCGTTCGCCGTGAATGGCGCAAGCTCAAAGTCGATGGTCACGCCGAGGAGGTGCTCAACTTCGTCCAGTCGCTCTAGTCTCATGGCCGGCCCGGCACAGTCGTCGACCGGGCCTCAGAACACCGATTCCCTGCCGGAGCCCGTATGGTCACCAAACGCGCATCGAAGTCTGTGAAAAGCAAGCTGTTCATCCTCGACACCAACGTGCTGATGCACGATCCCACCAGTCTCTACCGCTTTGAAGAACACGACCTCTACGTCCCGATCATGACGCTGGAGGAGCTCGACGGAAACAAGAAAGGCATGTCGGAAGTGGCCCGCAACGCGCGTCAGGCCAGCCGCATGATGGACGAAATCGTCCGCGCCTGCCCCAATGGCATTGACGAGGGCATCGACCTTACCGAACCCTCGCGCCGGCAGGCCACCGGCCGTCTGTATCTGCAAACCGAAGCCATCGACCTGCACCTGCCGCCGGGCTTGCCCACCGGGCGCGGCGACAATCACATCCTGGCGGTGGTCAGCTTCCTCGCCAAACGTTTTCCCAAACGACCGGTCATTCTGGTGTCGAAAGACATCAACATGCGGATCAAGGCGCGGGCGCTCGGCCTTGATGCGCAGGACTACTTCAACGACAAGGTCCTCGAAGACACCGACCTGTTGTACTCCGGTGCACGCGAACTGCCGGCCGACTTCTGGGAAAAACACGGCGCCGATCTCGAATCATGGAAGGACGAGCGCAGCACTTACTACCGCCTGCGCGGCCCCCTGGCCGACTCACTCAGCCACAACGAATTCGTCTTCGACACCACCTCCGAACCGCCCTTCGACGCCTGGGTCACCGAGTGCGACGGCCCCACCGTGGTGCTCGAAACACTCATCGACTACAGCCACCAAAAGAACAACATCTGGGGCATCACCGCGCGCAACCGCGAACAGAACTTCGCCCTCAACCTGCTGATGAATCCGGACATCGACTTCGTCACGCTGCTCGGTCAGGCCGGCACCGGAAAAACGCTGCTGACGCTCGCCGCCGGCCTCACCCAGGTGCTGGACAGCAAGCGATACAGCGAAATCATCATGACGCGGGTGACGGTTCCGGTGGGCGAAGACATCGGCTTCCTGCCCGGCACCGAGGAAGAAAAAATGACGCCGTGGATGGGCGCGCTCGAAGACAACCTCGATGTGCTCAACGGCGCCACCAACGAGGGCGGCGAATGGGGTCGGGCCGCAGCGCACGACCTCATCCGCTCACGGGTCAAGGTCAAGAGCCTCAACTTCATGCGCGGGCGCACCTTCATCAACAAGTACCTGATCATCGACGAAGCGCAGAACCTCACCCCCAAGCAGATGAAAACGCTGGTCACCCGCGCGGGCCCCGGCACCAAGGTCGTCTGCCTGGGCAACATCGCGCAGATCGACACGCCTTATCTCACCGAAGGCAGCTCCGGCCTGACCTTTGTCGTCGATCGTTTCAAAGGCTGGCCGCACTCTGGCCACATCACCCTGCAACGGGGCGAACGCTCGCGTCTGGCGGATCACGCCGCAGAAGTCCTCTAAGCCCACACCATGCACCGGCCACCCTGGCCGGTGCATGTACCAAGCCAACGGAATACCCGTCGGCACGCCGCAAAACGGTGCACTGCACCATTCATGGAATTCATTTTACTTTCAGCGCGTTATAGCGGATACTGATCGGTTTTCCCGTCGCCCGTTGCGTCCGGGGATGCCAGTAACCACGAGACCCGCATGACAACGTCCGACCAGACACCCACTACTTTCGCTGCCCTGGGGCT
>JBFIJC010000108.1:0-10629 GCA_041600915.1 Nitrogeniibacter sp. | reverse complement strand
GTCTGGCGCAACGCCAAGCTGCTGTTCCAGGCGCCGCGCATCGAACTGCAACAGACCTGGACCGAAACCAGCTACCAGATCGCCCGCCTGCGCGACGACGCCACCTGCGCGCAAGAAGAATTCGACGCGCTGGCCGACGCCACCGACCCCGGCCTGAGCGTGCGGCTCACGTACGACGCCAATGAAGACATTGCCGCGCCCATGATCGCCACCGGCGTGCGCCCCCGTATCGCCATCCTGCGCGAGCAAGGCGTCAACTCCCATGTTGAAATGGCCGCCGCCTTCGCTCGCGCCGGCTTTGACCCCTTTGACGTGCACATGTCCGACCTGCAAAACGGTCGCTTCGCCCTGGCCGACTTCAAAGGCGTGGCTGCTTGCGGCGGTTTCTCGTATGGCGACGTGCTCGGCGCGGGGCAGGGCTGGGCCAAGTCCATTCTGTTCAATACCAAACTGCGTGACGCCTTCGAAGCCTTCTTCGGCCGCGACGACACCTTCGCCCTCGGCGTGTGCAACGGCTGCCAGATGATGTCGCACCTCGCGCCCATCATCCCTGGCGCTCAGCACTGGCCCACTTTCCATCGCAACCGCAGCGAACAGTTCGAAGCCCGCTTCAGCCAGGTCGAAATCCTCGACAACCCGTCCATCTTCTTCGACGGCATGGCCGGCAGCCGCATGCCCATCGTCGTCTCGCACGGCGAAGGGCAGGCGGTGTTCACAGGCGGTGCAAAGGACAGCGTCATTCAGGCGGTGCGTTTCATCGACCACCACGGTCAGGCCGCCGAGCGCTACCCCTTCAACCCCAACGGCTCGCCCGAAGGCATCACCGGCGTCACCACCGACGACGGCCGCTTCACCATCATGATGCCGCACCCCGAGCGCACCCACCGCACCACACAAATGTCGTGGTACCCGGCCGGCAACGGCGAAGACTCACCGTGGATGCGCATGTTCCGCAACGCGCGCCACTGGGTCGGCTGAGCGTAGCCCAAGAAGCGCCCTGAAAGGTGGTCGAATATCTGAGCGCGATGTGGGCCTTGGCCGCTGACGGAGACAAAAGAGGCCTCGTCTTTTTTGCGGCGCTGTACTGCCTTGTGCTCTTGAGCTATTCGGCCGTCTATCAGCTGCGCATCATGGCTTGGCCGAGCACCACCGGCGTTCTGGTCAACAGAGGTGCACGAAAAGTGGGCGGCACCCATCTGGTCACGTCGCGCCAGGAATACGCAGCCTCGGCTTTGTACGAGTACTGCGTCAATGGTGAGCACTACCAGGGCAGCCGCGTTTCACCTTGGGTGATGATCGTCAGCCACAACGCAAAATTCCTTCTCGACAGGCAGCTGGCGCGTATCCGCAGTAACAACGATGGCGGCGTGGAGGTGTTCTTTAATCCACGCAATCCGAAAAAGAGCTTCCTCGTCCTGCCCGGTAAAACAGGCCTGGTCGTCACGATCGCCCTGGCGCTGCTGCCAATGTCGCTATATTGGTTCGCCTATCATGCTTGAAGCGCCCAATCGGTATTGAGCGCGGTTGGGCGGATGCCACAAAGCCTCGTCAAAACGTAGGGCGGGTTTCAACCCGCCGCAGCACTTCGACTACACGACAAGCCCGAAGCAGGGCAGACAACGTGCTGCCCACCACTGCAACTCAACCCACGCGATCGAGCGGGCTCACCACGCCTCGACCGCCGCGATTCAACACGTGGGTGTAAATCATCGTCGTCGTCACATCCGAATGCCCCAGCAGCTCCTGTACGGTTCGGATGTCGTAGCCTGATTCGAGCAAATGCGTCGCAAACGAATGGCGCAGCGTGTGAGGTGTTGCGGGTTTATGAATGTCCGAATTCCGAACGGCTTGCTTGAATGCTCGCTGCACCGCCTGGTCCGACACATGGTGCCGGCGGACAATGCCTGATCTCGGATCGGTGCTCAAACCAGCCGCGGGAAACACATACTGCCAAGCCCACTCAGTGGCCGCATTCGGATATTTTTTCTCCAGCGCGTTGGGTAGATATACCCGCCCATGCCCCCGCACAATATCCGCTGTGTGCAAGGATCGAACGTGATTGAGATGTTCCCCGAGAGCGGGCTGCAAACGCGAAGGCAACATCGTTATCCTGTCTTTAGCGCCCTTGCCGTCCCGCACCAGTAGCTCGCCTCGTGAAAACTCAAGATCTTTCACCCGCAAGCGTAAGGCCTCCATCAATCGAAGGCCCGATCCGTACAGCAAACCAGCAACCAACGCATGCGTACCAGTCATCCTGCCGAGAAGCTGGCTTACCTCTGCGCGGGTCAGCACGACCGGTAAACGTCTCGAGGCTTTGGCCTGCGTGACGTTGCCTAGAAAAGGCAGATCTACTCCCAATACCTCGCCGTACAGGAACAACAACGCCGAACGCGCCTGATTTTGAGTCGCCGCCGCGACGTGACGTTGTACGGCCAGTGCCGTCAGGAACGCCTCAACCTCAGCAGCGCCCATGTCTCTTGGATGGCTCTTGCCATGAAAGATGATGTAGCGTTTAATCCAATCCACATAAGCTTGCTCAGTGCGGATGCTGTAGTGCTTCACACGAATGCGCTCCCGAACCTGATCGAGCAGTCGTGGCGGTGACGTAGTTGTACTCATTTTTTAGGATGGTCTACATTTCTAGAGTTCTATGAATCGTAAGGGTTTTTTTATGCGTCATCAACATTCATTTGTCATCATGACGCAATGTTTTGCGTCAATTAGGTTGTCCACTTAACGTTATGCGTAGCCCATAAAATCAAGCAATTAGAAGGAGTTAATGTTTATGATTACTTGTTACGTCAGGTATGTAATTGACCCAAAGAAGGTCAATGAGTTCGAAGAATACGCCAGAATGTGGATTCCACTTGTTGAGAAGTTTGGTGGTCAACACAATGGCTACTTTCTGCCATCTGAAGGCGCAAACAATGTAGCTTTGGCTCTTTTTACGTTTGAAAGTTTGTCAGCTTATGAAGACTATCGTACTAAGTCTCAAAATGACCCTGAATGTATTAAAGCCTTCGAGTTTGCCGATAAAGTGGACTGCATTATCAGCTATGAGCGCAGCTTTTTTAGACCTGTGCTCGGTTAAAGAAGCTACGCATAACAAAGCGTTCAAGACGGATTCACAACGCGCGGCATTTTCAGTTTGATGCAACTTTAGTGTTTACGGCACAATGCTTTAGGTTGGGTAGTCGCGTTGTTCACCACTTAACGCGGCGTTAGGTTTTAGGAAAGTTATGGATACACTGCGCGCGATCTGGCCATTTGTCCCTGGGCAGCAGGAACTGATCTTCCAAATCACCGGGGTTGCCGTCGTTGGACTATTGGCACTAAATATCTACATCGCGCTGTCTCAGCGTCTTTCACTCCGAACCATTGCCTCTTCGCTCTTTACGGAGGTGGGACGGCCAACAAAGGTGCAAAGCGTGCTCAGAATTCTCTTCTTGTGCTGGATAGTGCTCGGATTTTTCTTCCTTATTGTTGACGTCGTGGTGAACGGAAATCAAATTGTCGTTAATCAAACCTAACCTGGCGCTCAACCTCGCTCCTTTCAGTCGCTGGACGCTGCGCGATAAAGGCGCGCAGCGCCGGTTAGCTCTACGTTAGCCATCATGAATCCTCACTTGAGCGTAAATGAAGTAATCGACCAACTGCATCTACTAAATGGCAAATCAGTGGGTGTAGAAGGGGTGCTTGAATTTGAGTTTGAGCACTGCGCGATTACTCATCTTCCAAAGAACGAGCGCAAAGAACCACTCGCCTCGGTGCATTGGGTTTACGGATCAAGTCTATGGCTAACAACAGGTAATGGTGCATTGAAGCTCAACACCGATGTATTGCAAAAATGGAGCGGTCACCGAGTTAGAGTTCTAGGTGTCATTCACACCGCAGGGCCTTTAGGCGGTTGCGGTCACATGTCCGCTTGGCCCGCAGAAATCGAAGCTGTGTCAATCGAGCGCGTATGAGAGAAATGGCTAACAATTCAATCGAGTTCGTGCTTGCCTTTGGCAAGCACCGGACGTCGCTACGCGACGCCGCTCATTTCAAACGTTATGTGCCCTGCGGTCATGTAGGGCAGTGACCTGATAGTCGGTACCGGTTTCTTGTGCCGCATGTGATTTTGCGGGGGCTGCTTAATCGGTTTCATGGTTGCGGGGCAGTTTTCTGAAAGCAAGGTGTTGGAATCACTTCGGTGCAGCATGCCGGTGTTTCCAGGTTAATTCGCTGCGTTGGCAACGTTGTCGCGGCGGTGACGAAAAATCGAGTGGGTTTGAGTGTTGCGTTCGGCAGGGAGTCTGAGTGGTTGATGTCACATAACAAGCACATCAAATGCGCTCCCGATGGTCGCCGGACCTTCGTAAACTCAGGCCGTTTATGTGAGCGTTAAAGGTCTCTCATGTTTCAGTGCCCTCACTGTAAAAATAAAGGGGTAGGAATATGGGCCAAGTATTGGTGCGGCTCAGACTCCCCTGCCAGATGCAATAGCTGTGGTGAGCTTAGTTATATTCACTCTAAGTATCGCTTCGGCTTTCAGTCTGCATGGCCCTTTCTAATTACATGGCTGGTAATTGCGCTGTGCGGTTATATATTTGTTGTAAGTAACAATATTTATGTTTTTCTCGCTGTGCCATTGATTTGGCTTGTGGGTCGTTTCGGAGAGTTAGCATCTACCCCCCTGCGGTCTATTAGTGCCGAAGAATCAGTGGCCAGTCGAAAGTTTGGCAACTGGTTTAATTTTGGGTTGGTAATTTTAGTATTAGCAGGCATCGCAGTTGGCAACCTTTAACAAGTCAATCAACTGCGCGCCTTCGGCGCCGGACGCAGCAAAGCTGCGCCGGTTATTGAAGCGTTAGACCTAGCCCATGAAAACATTGAATCGCCCCTCTCCCGGTAGACGCTTTGCAGCCTTGAACTCTGGGATGCGAAATGGGTTGCGCGATTGATCGGCAGTACATTGACCCTGATGTTTCCGGGCAGGGTCCGCTCGTGAGGCGATAGGCCGTGTGCGGTGCGGAATGCCTTTATGCAGCGGCGCTGCCGTTGAGTGCACGTAGCAGCGCCAGGAACAATTCTTCGGGATTCAAGGGTTTGATCAGAACCTCATTCATTCCGGCGTGCATGCAGCGTGCTTTGTCGTCCGAGAACGCGTTGGCAGTAATGGCGATGATGGGGGTGTTTTGGTATCCAGCGATTTGACGGATTACCCGGGTGGCTTCCGGGCCGTCGACTTTGGGCATCTGCATGTCCATGAGGATGGCTGAATACTGGTTTTTCTGGGCGAGTTCGATGGCTTCAGCGCCGTCTACGGCGGGGTCGACCACCAACTGGGCATCGAGAAGAAGTTGCCTCACGATCTCGCGATTTATGGGCTCGTCGTCGACGAGCAGTACTCGGCGGCCTGCGTAGTGGTGTCGGAGCTGGGCTTCGGCGTCGGTGACGGCGGGAGCTGCGGTTGCCGCGGGTGCAAGCTGTTTTTTAAGGCTGGCGCTGAACCAGAAGGTGCTGCCTGCGCCGGGGGTGCTGCTGGCGCCGGCCTTGCCGCCCATCAGTTGGGCGAGATGCCGGGTGATGGTGAGGCCAAGACCCGTGCCGCCGTAGTGCCGGGTCATGGAGCTATCGGCTTGCTCAAAGGCATCGAACAGCGTGGACAGGGTGTCTGAATCTGCGCCAATGCCGGAGTCTTCGACCTCGAAGCGCAGCTTGACTGAGCTGGGCGTCTCGTCCAGTTGTGTGGCGCGTATCTTGATGAAGCCATCTTTGGTGAATTTGACGGCATTGGTCGCGTAGTTGAGCAGTGCTTGCTGCAAGCGGGTGGGGTCGCCGAGCAGCGAATCTTTTAGGTCCGGCGCTTCGACTTCAAGACGAAGCCCCTTCTCTTTGCAATTTTCGGCAATAAACGAAGCCACATTGCCCATGAACGCACCAATATCGACTGGTATTTCTTCGAGTGTGAATTTTCCCGCTTCAATCTTCGAGAGATCAAGAATGTCATTGATGATTGAGGTCAGGTGCTGCGTGCAGCGGCCAATGGTTTCAATCTGTAGAGACTGCTTTGCTGACAGGTTTTGCCGGCGTAGCAGATTGACCATGCCGACGATGCCATTCATGGGCGTGCGAATTTCGTGGCTCATGTTCGACAGAAAGCTACTTTTGGCGATGCTGGCAGCTTCGGCTTGAGATTTTGCAGTGTTCAATTCAGCGGTGCGCTCGGCAACCCGCATTTCGAGATCGGCCGCATGTTTACGAATCTGTTCATGCATGCTCGCGTTCTGCAGGCCCATGGCGGCGTGCTTGCTCAGGGTTTCGAGAAAAACGGCTTGTTTTTCAAAATCGCGGCTTTTTACTGACGCCAGGCCCAGCACGCCGATGGTTTTCTCGCCAACGGTGAGCGGCAGGGCGGCAAAAGCGGCCGCACCGCTGGTTTCGCAGTCAGCAAAGGCCGCTGAGGTGTCGGGGCAATAAATCGGGGTTTCTTGTTCAAGCGCTGCGCGGCACTGACATTTGTCGGTCCCGAAACGGGGGAAATCGTCAGGGCTGATCGTTTCGTCGCGCGTGGCTGAGGCGAGCAGGTGAGGCTGATTGTCGGTACGCAGAAGCAACAGGCACAGGTCGGCTGCCGAAACGCGCAGGCTCTCGTCGACGATCGTTTGTGCGACGTTGTCGAGATCGAGGCTGGCGTTAACCCGCGTGCTCATTTCATTGAGATTGGCCAGTTCCGTTGAGCGCAGTTTGAGCGCTTCTTCTGTTTGTTTGCGTTGGGCAACTTCGATCTGCAACTCGCGTTCGGTTCGTTCGAGATCAAGCAGCTTTTTTTCAAGTTTGCGCACCAGGGCCTGGTTGTATTGCTGCAGCACCTCTGTGTCGGGATGCGTCGGCGACTCTGGCGGTGCGGGCCGATCACTGTCTTTCTGTGCCATGAGTTCTTCGACGACCTGCATGATGAGTGCGGGGTCTGCGGGCTTGCGCAAAAAACGGTCGCCTCCAAGGCTGAGCGCGAAGGCTTCGTCTTTTGGGTCGGTGTAGGTCGCGGTATAGAAGATGAATGGAATATCCCGCAACTGCTCATCGGCACGCCATTGTCGGCACAATTCAAATCCGTCCATCGTCGGCATCAGAATGTCGGTAATGATGAGATCGGGGGGGCGTTTTTTTGCCGCGGCAAGTGCTTCGGTGCCATTGCGTGCAGACGTGACTTGCCAGCCTGCGTTGGTGAAGATGAACTCAAGCAGATAGCGGTTTTGATCGTTGTCATCGACTGCGAGCAAACGCTTCATGGGGTGAGGCCTCCTTCGAGATACGGGAGGAGTTGATCTACGAATGTCGTCGGGTCGATCGGTTTTTCGATGTAGCCGTTGCAACCTGCGGCCAGGCCACGCTCGCGGTCGCCGAACATGGCGTAGGAGCTCACCGCCACGATAGGTACCGTGTCGAGCGCAGGGATGGCACGCAATGCGCGGGCAACCGCATAGCCATCCATGCCGGGGAGCTGGATGTCGAGCAAAATCAGCGCCGGTGGCTGTTGCTGCGCCATGGCGATGCCGGCCGGGCCGTCGCGCGCGGCGATGACTTCCAGATTGCGCTTTTCGAGCAGAAAAGTCACCAGATAGAGATTGTTGTCGTTGTCTTCCACGACCAGGACGGTTTTCTTCATTGCGTTGTTCCGGGGCCGCCGGTTTGACGGCCATCGTGAGTCAATGGCAACCAGAATTCAAACGTGGTGCCGCGGCCGGGTTCGCTGCTGACGGTGATTTTACCGCCGAGCAGACTCACCAGCTTTTGACAGATCGGGAGCCCGAGCCCGGTGCCATCCTGCTGGCGGGTGCTGCCACTGTCGATCTGATGGAAGGGTTTGAAGATGTGTTCGAGATCTTCGCTGTCGATGCCGATGCCGGTGTCGGTGACGCGCACTCGAAAGCGGGGTTCGCCATCCGCCTCATCCACGGCGGCGGAAAGCGCGACGCTGCCGGTGTCAGTGAATTTGATCGCGTTGGTCAGAATGTTCACCAGCACTTGGCGGAAGCGCCTTTCATCGCCCACGAGCTGATCAACTTCAGGTGTGATTTGCGATGTAAGGGCAAGCTTTTTTGCGTCTGCAAGCGGCGCGACCATGTCGAGCGCGTGTGTGAGCACTGCGCGTGCGTCAAAGCGCTCGAATTCAACCTCGAGTTGTTCGGCCTCGATCTTGGACAGGTCGAGCACGTCGTTGATCAGTTCGAGCAGGTGCTTTGCGCTGCCGATGATCATGCTCATTTGCTTGGATTGCTCTTCGTTGAGTGGTCCTGCGAGTTCCTGACTGAGGATGCCCGAGAACCCGATGATCGAGTTGAGCGGAGTGCGCAATTCGTGCGACATGGTGGCAAGAAAGACCGACTTCATGCGGTCTGCCGATTCGGCGCGCTGCTTGGCCACCGCCAGCTCGGACGAGCGCTGGATCAAGGCCTCGTTGAGTTCCTGCATGGCGGCCTCGGCTTGTTTGCGCTCGGTAATGTCGATGATGGCCGCCAGCACGGCCAGGCCCTTGGGCGTCGGCAGCGGGTTGAGGCCGATCTCAAGTGGGAAGGTACTGCCATCTTTACGCAGGCCGAACAAATCGCGGCCTTCACCCATGGCGCGGGTTTGCGCCGCCGTAAAGAAGCGCCGCCGATGGCCGACATGCGAGGCGCGCAGCGACTCTGGGAGCAACATCTCGACGGGTTGCCCGATCAGTGCTTCGCGCGGATAGCCAAACATCTTTTCGATATGCGCGTTGACCAGTCTGATGATGCCCGCCTGATTGACCAGCACAATGCCGTTGGGGGCGGATTCGACCACGTTGCGAAACCGCTCCCGACCATGCCTGATCTGGCGCGACCACAGAAAAAACGCAAAAACGCCAACCGCCAGCGCCATCAATGCGCCTGAGCCCCACCGCCAGACTTGCTGAGGGTCGATACCTTCGGACAAGGAGGCGCCGACCCATCTACGGCGAACGGTTGTCGCCTCGCTATGTGAAATCGAGGCCAGTCCGGCGTCGATAAGCGTAACCAGGCCCGGCATGCGCGGGCTGACCGCAATGCTGATCCGGACCGGCACCTCATCAAGTCGCCCCGCATAGTGCAGGCCCGCCATCCCTTCATCTTCGATCACACGCAGGATAGATGTCGTTTCGGCAACCATGTGATCCGCTTCGCCGCTGAGTACGGCATTCATGGCGTCGCCCAGGCTGGGGTAGGCCTGGCGTTCGATACGTGGATACGCGCTCAATATTTCGTCGGCGAAACCGCCTTTGTTCACGGCAACGCCGTGGTCGAAGAGGTCGCGCAATTCGCCCAGAAACACCTTTCCCTTGCGCACGAATACGCCGAGCGAAGAGGAAAAATAGGGCTCGCTAAGTACGTCGGACGACAAACTCGGCCCTGCGCTGCTCGCTGCCAGCACCAGGTCGAGTTGCCCATCGGCAAGTTGCTGCATCAAATCTGCCATGCTGCCGGCCGGAACAATGGTGGTTTTCATCCCGGTATTGCGAACCAGCAGCGCCAGCATGTCGGCGGCCAGCCCAGCGTGCTGTCCGTTCTTGTCGACAAAATCGAAGGGTGGCCGGTTGGTGGTCACGCCGACACGCAGGGGGGGCAGTGCGGCGAGCCTGGCCAACATCTCGGCGTCCAGTGTCCCGGAGGGCACCTGTATATCGTCGGCTGAGACAGGAATCCAGCGCAAAAAAATGTCGTTCTTTTCCGCTTCGGGAATCGAGTCGAGGGCTTTTTCGAGCAAGGGCACCAGCTCCGGCCAGTCTTTGCGCACACCGTAGGCCTGGGCGTTGTCGTGGCTGAAGCCGGTATTGACCTTGACGTTGGATATGCCGTGCTGGCTGGCAATATAGGTGTTGATGCCGAGCACGCCGATGTAGGCCTCGGCGCGACCGTCGGACACGGCTTGCAAGCCTTCAAGCGGGGTGTCTACCGCCAGCACCCGCATTTCCGGATAGCGCTCCATGGCCAGTGCAGAGGACGAATAGCGCGTTACCAGCGCAACGCTGCGGCCGTTGAGCTGTGCCAGATTGCGCAACCGGGGCGTATCGGTGCGCGTCATGACCACCAGCGGCGTTGGCAGATAGTCACGCGTGAAGTTGAGGTATTCCTCGCGTTCGGGGCGTTTGGCTGCGGTGGTAATGAGGTCAAGCGTTCGCTGACGCGCGCCGTCGAGAATTTCTGGCCAGCTCAAATCTGGCACGAGCTCCAGCCGCACGCCGAGGCGCTGGGCGACCCGCGCAGTGATCTCAGAGGAGACCCCGGCGGGCTGACCTTGTGCGTCAATAAAAGCGTAGGGGGCATAGCCGGCGTCAACGCCGATCCGAATGACCGGGTGCGCCTTGAGCCAGGCCTGTTCGTCAGGCGTCAGCTCCAATGACTCGCTTGCGCCAGCAGTGGATATCTGGAGCACAAGGGCAAGGATCGCCAAGAAGACGCGCAGAAATGGCAGCTGACGTTTCATGATCAGGGCATTGTCGCGCAATTCCCCGGCTTTGAACATGGTTAATGCGTGCGGCACCGCACAAGTATGTCAAACGAATTTTGTCGGCGATCGGGCCTGCCGCCAGGCTTCACTTGGGACGCGCTGGGCCAGGGCCGAGCGAGAAGCGATCGCTTT
>JBFIJC010000107.1:0-10639 GCA_041600915.1 Nitrogeniibacter sp. | reverse complement strand
TCTCGGGCAGATCCATCAGGTCTTGTTTGTCGACCTCGATCAGGCGCAGGCCCGAGTCGGCATAGCGCGCGAGCATGGCTTTGACCAGCGAGGATTTGCCGGTGCCGCGCGCGCCGGTGAGCAGCGCGTTGTTGGCGCGGCCTTGAACAAACTGGCGGGTATTGGCGTCGAGGCGCGCGACCTGGTCATCCACATCCTGCAGGTCTTCGACGCGGATCAGGTGGGGATGCGGGATCGCCTCCAGCCGGGCCTGTGCGCCGCGGCGCAGCCAGCGAAAGGCGATGGCGTTGTCCCATTCGGGCGCTTCGAGCGGGGCGGGTAGCCAGGCGTCGAGCCGGTCGAGGGTTGTTTCGAGGCGTTTAAAAAAAGCGGCGAGATCAGGAGATGTCGGAGTCATCAGACGAGTTCTTCTTTCGTGGCCAGGTAGCCCAGACAATGATGAACAACAATGCCAGCGCAACGCCAGCTTCCAGCAGGATGACCCACATGGCAGGCTCCGATGGCGGGTTGGGGAGGGGCGGTCGCGGCTATACTGCCGACTTCGCTCGACCGAGTGTAACTGATCTGCCTGCCATGTTCCTTCGTCTGTCTGTCTGGCCCCGCGTGGCCGGATTGTGTGTGTTGTTGTCTGCGTGTGCTACCGAGCGCGTGCCCGAGTGCCCGCCCTGTGCGCAGGTGCCGCCGCTGGTGAGCCAGGCCACCCCGATGCCCGTGCCGGCACCCGCGCCGGTGCCGCCCAAGCCGCAGCCCGCCCCGGTGGCGCCGCCGTCTGTACCCGCTGCCACGCCCGGCGTCGCCCCTGGCCGCCTCGTTGCTGCCCGCTGGACCGACCTGCCGGGCTGGAATCTTGACGCCATGGAAGCGGCCTGGCCGGCCTGGCAGCGCTCCTGCCGCGTGCTGCGCAAGGAGGCCGCCTGGGCCTCGGTGTGCGCGCAGGCCGACGCCTTGGGCGACGCGCCGCCGCGCACCGTGGTGCGGCAGTTCTTCGACAGCAACTTCCGCCCCTGGCTGGTGCGCAACGCCGACAACAGCACCGGCGGGCTGGTCACCGGCTATTACGAGCCGCTGATTCGCGGCAGCCTCGAGCGCAGCGCGCAAAATGCCTGGCCGATTCACGGCGTGCCGCAAGACATGGTCTCGGTCGAGCTGGCCAGCATCTACCCCGAACTCAAGCCGATGCGCCTGCGCGGCCGCATCGAGGGCAACAGGCTGCTGCCCTACTGGACGCGACGCGAAGTCACCGCCCAGGGCGACGACTTCCCCGCACCGGTCTTGGCCTGGGCGGATGATCCGATCGCGCTGTTCTTCCTGCAAGTGCAAGGCTCGGGCCGTGTCGAGCTGCCCGACGGCAGCTACTTGCGCATCGGCTACGCCGACCAGAACGGCCACCCCTACAAGTCCATCGGCAAGTGGCTGGTAGAGCAGGGCGCGCTCAAGTTGTCGGAGGCCTCCATGCAGGGCATTCAGCGCTGGGCCCGCGCCAACCCGGCGCGCCTGCGAGAGCTGCTCGATCAGAACCCCAGTTATGTCTTCTTCCGGACGCTGCCCGACAACAATGACGGCCCGATCGGTGCGCTGGGCGTTCCGCTGGTGGCCGAGCGCAGCATTGCGGTTGATCGCCAGACCGTGCCGCTCGGCGCGCCCGTGTTTCTCGACACCACGCGCCCCAACACAAACCAGCCCCTGCGGCATCTGGTCATGGCGCAAGACACCGGCAGTGCCATCCGTGGTGGCGTGCGGGCTGACTTCTTCTGGGGCTTTGGCGATGCTGCCGGCGCCGAGGCCGGGCGCATGAAACAGAATGGCGCCATGTGGGTGCTGCTGCCCAAGGGGCTCGCACCGCGTTGATGCATTTATGGGCGCCAATGCACGCTGATGGGGCCTGGCGGGCCGCGCGACGCACCGCCTTGGTGCCGTCTGCATGCGCCGCCATGGGGCGCATGTTTGTAAGTTGCTGATTTTTCGATAAAAGCCACGCTGGCACGTGATCTGCTAAATGCTCCGCTATTGTGCAAAAGGAGTATTTCCATGGAGCAGTTCAAGACATCCAGCGACGTCCTGTTCGTATTGTTGGGCGCCATCATGGTGCTTGCCATGCACGCGGGCTTTGCATTTCTTGAAGTCGGCACCGTACGACGCAAGAACCAGGTCAACGCGCTGGTCAAGATTCTGGTCGATTTCAGCGTCTCCACCATCGCCTACTTCTTTGTGGGCTATGCCGTGGCCTATGGCGTCAGCTTCTTCCAGGGCGCCGACGTGCTCGCCGCGCGCAGCGGCTACGACCTGGTCAAGTTCTTCTTCTTGCTGACCTTCGCCGCCGCCATCCCGGCCATCATCTCGGGCGGCATCGCCGAGCGGGCGCGCTTCTACCCGCAGCTGGTGGCCACCGCGCTGCTGGTCGGTCTGGTCTATCCCTTCTTCGAAGGCATGATCTGGAACAGCAACTACGGCTTCCAGGCCTGGCTTGAGGCCAGCTTTGGCGCCGCCTTTCATGATTTTGCCGGCAGTGTGGTGGTGCACGCCGTTGGCGGCTGGATCGCGCTCGCTGCCGTGCTGCTGCTGGGTGCCCGTCATGGTCGCTACAACAAGGCCGGTGCCATCTCCGCGCACCCGCCCTCCAGCATTCCCTTCCTCGCGCTGGGCGCGTGGATCCTCACCGTGGGCTGGTTCGGCTTTAACGTGATGAGCGCGCAAACGGTCGAAGGCATCAGCGGGCTGGTGGCGGTCAACTCCCTTATGGCCATGGTCGGCGGCACGATCGCGGCGCTGGTGGTGGGCAAGAACGACCCGGGCTTTGTGCACAACGGTCCGCTGGCCGGTCTGGTGGCCGTGTGTGCCGGCTCCGACCTCATGCACCCGATTGGTGCATTGGCAGTCGGCGCGATTGCCGGTGCGATGTTTGTCTATATGTTCACCCTCACCCAGAACCGCTGGAAGATCGACGACGTGCTCGGCGTCTGGCCGCTGCACGGCCTGTGCGGCGCCTGGGGCGGCATCGCCGCCGGCATCTTTGGCTCGACCGCGCTGGGCGGCATGGGCGGCGTCAGCCTCATGAGCCAGCTCATCGGCACGATCGCCGGCGTGGCCTTTGCTTTTGTGGGCGGCTATGTGGTGTATAGCGCGATCAAGGCCGTGTCTGGCCTGCGTCTGGATGCCGAAGAAGAATACGAAGGCGCCGACCTTACCATCCACAAGATCTCGGCCACGCCGGACCGGGACGCCAGCTGGTAAGACGGCTGCCGCGCAAAACAAAAACGGCCTCGATGAGGCCGTTTTTTGTTCGCATCGCGCAGCGACAGCAGAGGCATCGCATCGGGAGGCGCTCCTACCTCAATCGACTGCTCGGCTTAGCGGCCCGCGCGGGCGACGGAGTTCGGGGGCGCCGAGCCTGTCATGCAGGCGCTCTGGTGTTGATGAGTCGCCGCAGTCGGCGCTGACAGCACCCAACCACGCAAGGTGCGCAGCGTTTTTCGTTCGCAGGTGTCGCTGAGCAGGTTTGCGCGTTCGGTGGCGAGCTCACCGCCAAGTTGATACCGCGCCGTTATCTGGACTGTGTCCTGATGTGGCAGTGTCGCGGTCGCATCCGCGACAAACAGATCAATGGCTTGGCCAAGAATCTGTTTCACGCTCGCTCTCAGTGCCTTGCCGTTGTCTGCACGCCAGTAAGATTGCGCGTCGGTATGAGCGGAAGAGACAGGGTCGGAAACCACACGAATCTTGTGGATGTATGCGTCTTGAGCGTCTGTTGTGGCGCGATCGTTTGCCGTGGCAACGAGATCCAGTACGAGTGCGCGTTGATCCTGCGTCATCGTGACCTGGGCAGCGAGTCCGATCTGTGGCAGCGCTGCCGTGGCATCCGGTGCGGCTACCAGGCGGGCCTGAGGCGCTTGGGCCATCAGCGACTCTCGGAACAGATCGTGGACCCTGAGCTCTCCAAGAATGTCCTGATAGGGGCCGAGAATGCTGTTCGCTTGATCTTGCAGTGCGGCTGCGCGGGCATCTGTCTGGGCGCCCTGAATTGCAGCATGGGTGGCGATGACCGCGACAAATGAAGCCAAGTCGGCGGCTGGGTACATCATGGCGTAGCTATGGGTGCTTGCGTTGTCCCGGTACTCGCCCATGAACTTGAGTGGCCGGTCTTCACCAAGCACTGCGCTCCACGGGCCATTCAAACGCGCACCCAGGTCAGCACTTATGGGTCGGACCTGTGGGCCGACAATCGGTGTTGTGCAAGCACCAAGTGCCGTCGTAATCAGCAGCGCGGCGGCCCATCGGAAGCAAGCTTTCCGGATGCGTGAATGAATATGCATGGCCTTACTTTGGCTGCGGCGCGCTGCTTTGGCTGGCGAGCGCGCTCGCCGCTGGTGCTGCGTTTTTCGTCAATCGGCTGACCATCGTGTCGCTGGCTTCAACCAGCACTTGATAGTACGCATTGGTCAGCCCGGGGAAGGCCGGGGGTTCGTTCCAAGCGCCGTCAGCGGGTTTGTAGACCTCGAGGGGCGAGTACCAGTCGTAGCTGTTTGTGCGCAGATCCACCATGTAGCCAACGCCTGTGACGTAGGCTTTGGGCGCGTCGGTCGGGACGTACGACGAGTACGACCGGATGACGCCCTGGCGGAAAAAGCTCAGCACGATCAGTTTGTCTGCGTCCAGTCGCTTCGCCAAGGGGCGAAAATCTTTTGCGTGGACTGGGGCGCCGTCTTCCTTGGAGGGATTGTTCTCGAGCTCATCTATCTTGAGGCGGTCGGTGACCAGCGTGACGTGCACGCCTTTTGCGCGCAGCACTTCGGCCATTCTCATCGGAATGCCGTCAAGGCCTTCAGGCTGGAGTGATTGCACCTGCGTGCTCAAGTCGCTATGCGCGCCGCGTGCGACCGCAATGCACAGCAAACAGGCCGCGCCGGGGAAGTCCGTGTCCGTCGGCGGGAGCTCATCCATGTAGATGGCGATTCGACTCGGGCCGCTGGTAACTGCCTGCATGTTGAAAGCAATAGGCTGTTGCGGAACGCTGGCGCAAGCACTCAAAGTAAGTGCAAAAAAAGTCGCGGTCAGGAAAGTAGTACGGTTCAAGGTGGTGTTCCTCTTTTTCAAATGCGCGGAGACTGGCGGTCGTTCTTTGGTTTGCGCAGTGGCGGTATGACGAAATCCTGTGGACGAAAATTGTATCGTTAATGGGTAGGCGCATCTACCCTGAAGGCTAATCATTTCGGGTTCTCGAGTGAGTCGATGCGAGGTGGCGAGACCAGCTTCAGCCTTTGCGCGCGCCGCGTGACTGCGATGCCTACTCGGCCAGCGGCGCCTCATCCCATTTTGCTTGAATCCCCATCCAGTCGAGCACCAGCACGGTCTTGCCGTCTGCGTCCAGATACTGGAGCGGGCCGTGGTTGATGAACAGGTATTCGCAGGGCTCCGGGAAGTGAGTGCTTTCGTGGATGATGCCGTTCGGCTCGTAGCCGTAGTCACCGGCGTGGGCGGTTACGCCGCCGTGCTCGACGCCACCGCGGATCTCGATCTTCCCCTTCAACACAAAATATTCCGCCGCACCGATGTGTTTGTGCGAGGGCACGGACGCGCCCGCCACGGTGCGAAACAAAGCCACCCAGGCGCCGGTGACGGGGCAGGTGCGCAGGAGTTTGAAGTGGTAGCCGTCGCGCAGGACCTTCCAGGGCAGATCTTTTGACGCGACATGGAAGTCATTAAGCGGGGTTGTAGGCATGCCTTGTCGCTCCTTCTTCAATGGGGGGCGACAGACTTCATCGCTATGCCGACGCGTGCTGCCATCGGCCTGTTCTTTTATCGTAGGTGGGGCTCAGCTTTTCGCTGACTGAATTGCGTTTTACCGTGCATATATAGGGTTGCAGTAAACGCTACATAAATGTAGCGTACGCTTCATGGACCAATGGATTGCCCTCATTCTCAGCCTGCCCACCGAAAACGCCACGGTGCGCATGCGTGCCTGGCGCGCGCTCAAGCACTCGGGTGCGGCCGTGTTGCGCGACGGGGTCTACCTCATGCCAGAGCGCGAAGCCTGCATCGAGACGCTCGCCGCCATTGCCGCCGACGTGCGCGAGGGCGGTGGCAGCGCCCATGTGCTGAGCGTCGGTGCCACCGATGGCAGCGATTTTTCGGCGCTGTTTGATCGACGCGATGACTACGCCGCGCTGCTGGCCGACGTTGCGGCGGCGCGCGAGGGATTGACCGCCGACACGGTGGCCGCCGCAATCAAGCAGGCGCGCAAGCTGCGCAAAAGCTTTGCGCAACTGGCGGTCATCGACTTCTTCCCCGGTGAAGCGCAGCGCCAGGTGGATGCTGCCTTGCTGGCGCTGGAGCAAGACACCGCCCGCGTGTTGGCGCCTGACGAGCCGCATGCGGTGGCGGGGCAGATCGAGGCGCTGAATACGGCTGACTTCCAAGGCCGCGTCTGGGCCACCCGACAGCGGCCGTGGGTCGACCGCCTTGCCTGTGCGTGGCTGATCCGCCGCTTCATCGACCCGGCCGCGCGCTTCGTGTGGCTGGCCACGCCGGCCGACTGCCCGGCCGATGCGCTCGGCTTCGACTTCGACGGCGCGCGCTTCAGCCATATCGGTGGCCGGGTCAGCGTCGAGGTCTTGATGGCCAGCTTTGGCCTCACTCAGCCTGCGCTGGCGCGCGTCGCCGCGCTGGTGCACTACCTCGACGTCGGTGGCGTGCAACCGCCCGAAGCGGCGGGGGTAGAAAGCGTGCTGACGGGGCTGCGCGATGCCATCGCCGACGACGACGCACTGATCGGCGTGGCCGGTGGCGTGTTCGACGCCTTGCTCACCAGCTTTGACAGCGGCGCAAAACCGGCATGAACCCGACCCCGCATATTGTTGATGCCGACGACGCGCCGCCTGCCTCGGTCAGCTTCCGCGAGGCTGTGCTGTTCTGGCTCAAGCTTGGCTTCATCAGCTTTGGCGGGCCGGCCGGGCAGATCGCGATCATGCACCAGGAGCTGGTCGAGCGCCGTCGCTGGCTGTCGGAGCGGCGCTTTTTGCATGCGCTCAATTACTGCATGGTGCTGCCCGGCCCCGAGGCGCAACAGCTCGCCACCTACATTGGCTGGCTCATGCATCGCACTTGGGGCGGCGTGGTGGCCGGAGCGCTGTTTGTGCTGCCCTCGCTGCTGATTCTCATCGTGCTGTCGTGGGTGTATATCGCCTTTGGCGATGTGCCGCTGGTGGCGGGGCTGTTTTACGGCATCAAGCCGGCGGTGACGGCCATCGTGCTGCAGGCGGCGCACCGCATTGGCTCACGCGCGCTCAAAAACAATGTCCTGTGGGCCATCGCCGGCGCCTCGTTTGTGGCCATCTTTGCGCTCAATGTGCCGTTTCCTGCCATCGTGCTCGGCGCGGCGGCAATCGGTTACATCGGTGGTCGCGTCGCGCCCAGGTACTTCAGCGCAGGCGGTGGCCACGGCAAAACCGGCGCCGGCTATGGCCGCGCGCTCATCGACGACGACACCCCGCCGCCCGCCCACGCGCGCTTTGCGTGGCCGCGCCTCGTCGGCGTGTTCGCCGTGGGTGCCGTGTTGTGGATCGTGCCCATGGGCCTGCTCACCGCCGGCCTCGGCTGGGACCACACGCTCACGCAGATGGCCTGGTTCTTTACCAAGGCCGCGCTGCTCACCTTCGGCGGCGCCTACGCCGTGCTGCCCTATGTGTACCAGGGCGCGGTGGGGCACTACGGCTGGCTCACCCCCACGCAAATGATCGACGGCCTCGCGCTGGGCGAAACCACCCCCGGCCCGCTGATCATGGTGGTCGCCTTCGCCGGCTTTGTCGGCGGCTACGTCAAAGCCTTCTACGGGCAGGACACGCTCTTTCTTGCCGGTGCGGTCGCTGCCTGTCTGGTGACCTGGTTCACCTTCTTGCCGTCCTTCCTGTTCATCCTCGCCGGCGGGCCGCTGGTCGAATCCACGCATGGCGAAATCCGCCTCACCGCGCCGCTCACCGCCATCACCGCTGCAGTCGTGGGCGTGGTGCTCAACCTCGCGTTGTTCTTTGGCTATCACGTGCTCTGGCCCGAGGGGCTCAGTGGCCGCTTCGACAGCCTTGCCGCGCTCATCGCGGTTGGCGCAGCCGTCGCCTTGCTGCGCTTCAAAGTCGGCGTGATTCCCGTCATCGGCGCCTGCGCCGTGATCGGCCTTGCGCTCTCATTCGTTCGATAGGAGACCACCATGAGCCACATCACCCCAGCCGAACTCGCCCTGTGGCAACGCGGCGGCCTGGCCCACACCCTCATCGACGTCCGCCGCCACGCCGCCCGCCAAAGCGATGGCACCGAGATTGCCGGCGGCCAATGGCACGACCCGGCGCAGTGGCTGGACTGGAAAGACACCGTCCCCACCGATCGCCTCACCGTGTTCTATTGCGTGCACGGGCATGAGCTCAGCCAGGGGCTGGCGGCGGCGCTGCGCGCGATGGGGCTAGATACGCGGTATCTGGTGGGTGGGCTTGAAGCGTGGAAGGCGGTGGGGGAGCCGGTTGTCGGGGTGGTGGGGTAGGCGGGCTTGCGAATGCCGGATGTCGAGGCTTGACCCTGTGGGCTCTCCCTGTCGGGAATTAATCCCGAGCCGTGGGGTCAATCAGTAGAGAGGCCTTGCCGCATGAGCGGGCGGTCTGCTCACTACCGCTTCACAACGAACGGGAGAGCATCATGACGAAAACCGTGACAGGCGATTTCGCTACAGAAGACGGCATGAGGAATGCGATGGACGACCTGGTTTCGACGGGTCTTCCGCGCGAGAGCGTATTCATGGACGCCAGTCTCATGCAACTCAAGGTGATCATTCCGGCGGCGACCGAGCCTGAGGTGATCGAGATACTGAAAAGGCATGGTCCAACGAAGTTGCATTGAGCCGCCGCGATAGCGCGGGCCCGGCAGTTGGGGCTGCCGGCTAAGCCTTGCCCCAGAAAACCTAAAACTGGGGTCACCCATTCGCCTCCCCATTGCAATAGGGCGAACTTAAAGCCCGCGCGTCAGGGGCCTATCTCCGGGATGCCTGGACGGGAACCAAACAGCCCGGCAACCTCGACCGATGGGCGCTCGCCCACATGATGGCCGGATGCGGTGTGCCACTGCTTCGCGCGCTCGCGGCCCAGGTCGCGCAGTTGTTCGAGAAATGACCCACTGGCCGACAGCTTGGATTCGGACGACAACTGGCTCATCACTTCCGAGGCTTCAATGAGGTGAAAGTTGGTCGACAGCAGGCGCCGCTCCAGCCGTCCGCGCGACCACCACGGCTGCTTTTCGGCAAACTCCCGGGCATGCGCGAACATGCGCATCTCACGCAGAAAGTTTGCGCTGAAGCCCAGTTCCATGCTGCGCGTTCGGATCTCATCGGCACTGCGCGGCGTTTTGCTGTGGCGCATGGGGTTGATCAGCACCAGCATGATGTCGCGGCTCTTGCCCGTGTAAAACAAGGGGAACACCGCCGGATTGGCGGCAAAGCCACCGTCCCAGTAATGCTCGCCGTCGATCTCGATGCTGTGATGCACGGACGGCAGGCAGGCCGAGGCGAGCAGGGCGTCGGGGGTCAGTTCGTGCTCACGAAACAGGCGCAGGCGACCGGTATTGGCTTCGGTGGCGGCGATGAACAGCCGCAGCGGGCTCTCGCGCCGCAGACGCTCGAAATCGATCTGCTTCGTCACCACGTCGCGCAGCGGATTGTGGTCAAACGGGTTGAGTTCGTAAGGCGAAAAGAAGCTCGCCCACATCATCATCATTTTCATTGCCGGCGCCAGTGTCCCGCTGTCGCCATCGAGCGTGCGCACCGTGACATCGAAGGGCACGCTGCTGGCCACCGACTTCCAGAACGTCGCCAGCGCCTCGCGCGCGCCGTCCGCCCCGTCCGTCATCAGGCCCTGCGCCAGCACCGCCGCGTTCATCGCGCCGGCGCTGGTACCACTGACCGCGTCAAACTCAAGCTGGCCGGCTTCGAGCAGATAGTCGAGCACACCCCAGGTAAACGCCCCGTGCGCGCCGCCGCCCTGCAAGGCCAGGCTGATGGTCTTTTGGCGCGAGAATGGTTTGATCCGCATATCGACCTCCTTTCCGTCCATTCGCCTGGCACCGATGAGTGCACGGGCGCCATGAATATGGTGAATTATCAAGATACACACTACAGGCAAATGATGTTGCAACGCAGCATTGTGGTGATTGATTTTGTATCAGGGTGCGACGAACGAGGTGGCGGCTGCGGCAGGCTGGGGCGTCAGGTCTTCTGTTCAGACTGGCCCATGGGGCAACCAGGAATGTCGTATTTCAAGACCTGACCCCGGCGCCCAAGCCAGTGGCTGGACTGGAAAGATGACGTCGCAGCGGATCGCCTCACCGTGCTCTATTGCGTGCACGGGCATGAAGTCAGTCAGGGGCTGACGGCGGCGTTGCGGGCGATGGGGCTTGATGCACGGTATCTGGTGGGTGGGATTGAAGCGTGGAAGGCGGCGGGGGAGTTGGTCGGTGGGGTGGCGGGGTAGGCGGGCTTAGAAATGTCGAAATGTAGTGGTCAAGTATTAGCGGACACCGTGATAGGTTGCTTTTCAGCGATTTGTCGCTCGTAGTTGGTGGGCGACAAATAGCCCAGTTTCGAATGAAGGCGCACGTTGTTGTAGAAACC
>JBFIJC010000106.1:0-10713 GCA_041600915.1 Nitrogeniibacter sp. | reverse complement strand
GCGCCATCGGGCAGCTTCAGTACTACAACGGCGACACGCATCGCGCCGCCTTTGCCCAACCCAACTACATTCGGCAGTGCCTCACACTATGACCCCATCCGACCGCAAGCCCCGACGCGCGCCCTTGCCACCGCCTGCACCGCTGGCGGAGGACAGTCTCGCCTTTGCTATCGACCAGTCGGCCGGCCTGATCGAGGGCGTCATTGAGGGCAAAGCGCTCACCGAGATGATGCAAAAGGCGCGCCTGACGGATCTGCCACGCCCTGTGCGTGGCGCCATCATGGACCTGACCTACAGTGCCTTGCGCGAATACGGCCGGGGCGACGCCATACTGCGCCCCTTCCTGTCCAAGCCCTTGCCGGTGCGTTTGCACGCCATTTTGCTCGTCGCAGTCCACCGCCTCGGCGCGCGTCCGGACACCGCTCACACCGTGGTCGACCAGGCCGTCACCGCCATTGGCGCCATCGCGCCCGGACTACGACCGGTTGCAAACGGTGTGCTGCGCAATGTCCTCCGCCAGCAAAATGCACTTGAAGCAAACCTCGCCGATCAGCCCGCGGCTCGCTATCAACACCCGGACTGGTGGATTCAAAGACTCCGCCGATCACTGCCCGACGACTGGGCAGCTGTCCTCGACGCGGGCAATCAGCACCCGCCCATGTCACTGCGCGCCAACCTGCGCCAGGGCACGCTGGATGAAGCCACCGAACAACTGAAGCGCGCCGGTATCGCGCATCGCGTGCTGGAGAACGGCGCCTTGCTGCTCGACACCCCGGTGCCAGTCGATCAGATTCCGAACTTCTTCGAGGGACGCTTCTCCGTTCAGGACGCTGGTGCGCAATGGGCTGCGCAGTACCTGGCGCCGCAAGCCGGCGATCGCGTGCTCGACGCCTGTGCCGCACCGGGCGGGAAAAGCGCCCACCTGCTCGAGATCGCCGACATCGCGCTGACCGCGCTTGAGCTCGACCCCGTTCGCGCACGACGCATTGACGACACCCTCAGCCGACTCGGACTCAGCGCTGAGGTGCGCGTCGGCGACAGCCGCGATCCAACGCCCTGGTGGGACGGCCGACCCTTCGACCGGATCCTCGCCGACGTCCCGTGCTCTGCATCCGGCGTTGTCCGCCGACACCCCGATATCAAGTGGCTGCGCCGCCTCACCGATATCGCCAGCTTCGCTGACCAGCAAGCCGACATTCTCCATGCCTTGTGGCGCACCCTCGCCCCCGGTGGCACAATGCTCTACGTGACCTGCTCGGTGTTCGATGAGGAAAACAGCGACCAGATCACCCGATTCTGCACTCGCCACCCCGATGCCAGACGGGTTGCCATCCACGGCCGAATGGAGCACAAGCTGCTGCCCGATGCTGAACACGACGGCTTCTACTACGCCTTGCTCGAGAAGGCTCGCTGACATCGCCTTGCCACTGCTACGCGCGATCGGTCTGATCCTGTGCCTGCTCGCCTTGCCGGTACAGGCAGACGACGGTCCGCGCATCAGCTATGGCGAAATCAAACTCGACAACGCCGACTATGTCATCAACGCCGACATCGAGCTCGAACTCAACCCCAGAGTCGAAGACGCCATTCGCCACGGTATCGCGGTCTACTTTGTCCTTGAAGCCGTCATCGAGTCCCCACGCTGGTACTGGCTCGACAAAGCCGTGGTCGACGAAACCCTGAGCTATCGGATCACCTACCACGCCCTGACCCGCAGCTTCCGGCTCGCGATCGGCAGCTTCCACCAAAGCTTCGACAGCCTCGACGCCGCGATCCGCACCATGACGCGCGTACGCCGTTGGCGCGTTGCCGACGTGGGCGCGCTCGAACCCGGCCAGTCCTACAAGGTCTCATTACGCTTCCGGCTCGACACCGATCTGCTACCGCGCCCCTTCAAAGTCTCGGCCCTTGGTAGCCGCGACTGGTCTATCGACACCGAAGAAATGAGCTGGATGTTCCTCACCACAGGCCGCGCCGCGCCATGAAGCGCATCGCTTTCACCGTCGCTGCCGCACTCGCCGCGATCTCTCTGTTCCTGCTCGCCAGCGCGACCGCGAACACCGACATGTTCGCCGACAGCTATCCCTATCTGCTGGCACTCAACGGCATTATCGCCGTGGCACTTGCGGGTCTGGTCGGTGTCCAGGTGCGCCAGTTGCTGGCCGACCGCCGCGCAAAGGTGTTTGGCTCGCAACTCAAGCTGCGGCTGCTCACCTTCTTCACCCTGATGGCGATTGTGCCGGGAGTGATGATCTACACCGTCTCCTTGCAGTTCGTTGTCCGCAGTATCGAAACCTGGTTCGACGTGCGGGTCGACGCGGCACTCGAAGGCGGCATCGCCCTCGGCCAGACCTCGCTCGACTATCTCGGCCGGCAGTTGCAGGGCCACGCCAGCGACATGGCGCTGAGCCTCTCGGACTCGCCCGCTCTCGCGGCCTCGCGGCTCAATCGCCTGCGCGAACAAGCCGGCGTCGACAGCGCCACCTTGTTCTCCAGCGGGGGGCGCATTCAGGCCACGGCCTCCAATTCGGTCACCACCTTGCTGCCCACACTGCCCGGCACCGATCAGATGCGGCAGGCGCGAAGCGGCCAACGCACGCTCTTCGTCGATGCTGACCCCGAAGGCCGGATCGAGCTGCGCGTCGTTGTGCCGATACCAAATCGAAGCATCACCGATGAACCGACCTACCTTCAGCTCATCCAGCCGGTGCCCGAGTCCATCAGCCGCCACGCCAATGCGGTGCAGTCGGCTTACCGCGATTATCAACAGCTATCGCTGGGACGCGAAGGCCTCAAACGCATCTATAGCCTCACGCTGACCCTGTCGCTGCTGCTGGCCTTGCTCGCGGCCATTGCCATCGCCTTTGTGCTTGCACGCAGGCTCACCAAACCGCTGATCATTCTGGCGCAGGGCACCGAGGCCGTCGCCCAGGGCGACTTCAGCCCGCGACGCGCCTTGCCTGCACACGACGAACTCGGCGTCCTCACCCAGTCCTTCAACCAGATGACCCGCCAGCTCGACGAAGCGCGCGCGCTGGCTGAGCGCAACCGCGCCGCGGTCGAGGCGGCGCGCAGCTATCTCGAAAGCGTGCTCGCCAACCTGTCCGCCGGCGTACTCGCCTTCTCCCCGGATGGCACCCTGCGCGCAGCCAACCGGGGCGCCACCGAAATTCTGGATGACCCGCTCAACGGCTACGAAGACATCGCCATCGCCGACTGGCCCAGGCACATCGAGTTCCGCGACACCCTCGTCGCCGCGCTGGCGGGCGCGGACGCCGACTGGCAACAACAGATCGAAATGCGCTCGCCCGACGGCGGAGAGCAAACCCTGCTCATTCATGGCACCTCACTGCCGCAGGCCGCCGGCGGCGGCACGGTGGTCGTCTTTGACGACATCTCTCACCTCATCGCCGTAGAGCGCACCGCCGCCTGGGCCGAAGTCGCGCGCCGCCTGGCCCACGAAATCAAGAACCCGCTCACGCCGATCCAGCTCTCGGCCGAGCGCCTCGCCATGAAGCTTGCACCTCAGCTCGATGAAGATGGCCGTAGCATGCTCGAGCGCGCGACCGGCACCATCGTCAACCAAGTCGAGGCCATGAAGAACCTGGTCAATGCCTTCCGCGACTACGCGCGTCTTCCCGCGCCAGTGCTCGCATCGCTTGATCTCAACGAGCTTGTCCGCGAAGTCCTCGGCCTCTACGACGGTGCGCCGGTACACATCGAGCCCAAGCTGCAAGGCGAGCTCCCGCCGGTGCAAGGCGATGCCGCCCAGTTGCGTCAGGTCATCCACAATCTGCTGCAAAATGCTGAGGACGCCTTGGCTGACCATCCCACGGCGCGCATTGTCATCAGCTCTAGCCTGCGCGACAACGGACGCATTCGGCTGAGTGTGCGCGATAATGGCCCGGGGTTTCCGGCTGACATGCTGAGCCGCGCATTCGAACCCTATTTCACCACCAAGGCCCGCGGCACCGGCCTCGGTCTGGCCATTGTCAAAAAAATCATCGATGAACACGGCGGCGAGATTCGCCTCATCAACCACGAAGACGGCGGCGCTGAGGTACGCGTGCACCTGCGCCCTGCCATCACGGAAAAACACTGACACCATGCCATCCATCCTGATCGTCGACGACGAAGTCGGCATCCGCGAACTGCTCTCCGAGATTCTGCGTGACGAGGGCTACACCATTCGACTGGCCGAAAATGCCGCCAGCGCCCGGGCCGCTCGCCATGCCAGCCGACCCGATCTGGTGCTGCTCGACATCTGGATGCCAGATGCTGACGGCATTTCACTGCTCAAGGAGTGGTCAGCCAACGGTCAGCTCAACATGCCCGTCATCATGATGTCGGGCCATGGCACCATCGACACGGCTGTCGAAGCGACCCGTATCGGCGCCATCGACTATCTCGAGAAACCCATCGGCCTGCAAAAGCTGCTCGCCGCCATCAAGCGCGCCCTGACGGCGCAGCCCAGTGGCCGCGTGAAGGCCATCACGGCGCTGACGCTCGACGCGTTTCCGCGCTCGACCGTCCTGCGCGACCTCAAAAAGCAGCTTGAACAAATCACCGCACGCTCCCGCCACCTGCTGCTGCGCGTCGGCAGTGGTTCGCTGGCGGAGCTTGCCGCACGCAGTCTGCCCGGCCGACGCAACGACGCCTGGCTGGATCTGAGCGCCATCAATGGCCCGCTCGACGTCGAGCAATTGCAAAAGCATCAAGGCGGGGCGGTGTACATCCCGGAGCTCTCCCGGCTATCCAAACCGCAGCAGAAAAACCTCGCCTTCGCGCTCGACCGCCTCGAGCGCTACGATTTGCGACTGGTTGCTGCCACCGACCAGGGCGCCGACAACCTGGAATCCGCCGGCTGGGAGCCGACCTTGCTGCACCGACTGTTCGAGATCGGTCTGCCCGTTCCGTCTGTGGCCGACATCCGTGACGACATCCCCGATCTGGCACAGCAGCTGCTGCTCCATCTGGTGGAGGCCGGCGAGGTGCCCAACCGCAAGCTCAGCACCGCCGCACTCAACATTCTGCGTACCCATGCCTGGCCGGGCGGCTATGGCGAATTGCGCGCCGCGGTCCGCTCGCTGGCGCTGGGCACACTCGAAGAAGAGATCGATCACAAAGACGTACATCGCATGCTCGACCCGCAACCCGCGTCGACCGGCCTGCATCTTGACCTGCCCCTGCGCGAAGCGCGTGAAGCCTTCGAGCGCATCTACTTCGACTACCACCTGCGACTCGAGAACGGCAACATGACGCGCCTGGCCGAAAAGACCGGCCTGGAACGAACCCACCTCTACCGCAAGCTCAAGCAGCTCGGCATCCAGACCGGACGGCGGAGCGAAAGCACGTGATCCCACCGAAATTGTGCGGCGCACAAAAAGCTGTCCACCCCTCAGACAAAGGGCGTAGAATCGGCTCCACTTTCACACCGCCTCAGCGACTCGACACGTGAAAATCATTCTTCTCGGCGCAGGACAGGTCGGCACTTCAGTGGCCGAAAACCTGGTCTCGGAAGCCAACGACATCACCATGGTCGACACCGATGCCGACCATCTGGCCACTTTGCGTGATCGCCTCGATCTGCGCACTGTCTGTGGTAACGCCGCCTCGCCGTCCGTGCTCAAAGAAGCCGGCGCCGACGATGCCGATCTGCTGATCGCCGTCACCCAGTCCGACCAGACCAATCTGTGCGCCTGCCGGATTGCGCGCACCCTGTTCAACCTGCCCACCCGCATCGCACGGCTGCGCTCCTCCGACTTCGTCGACCACCCCGAGCTGCTCAGCCTGGACAACTTCGCGGTCGACTTCTCGATCTGCCCCGAGCAGATCGTCACCGACTACATCCGACGACTGATCGAGTTTCCCGAGGCGCTGCAAGTCGTGGACTTCGCCGATGGCGCCCTGAGCCTGATCGCCGTGCGCGCCTTCGAAGGCGGCCCGCTGGTCGGCCACCCGATCAAGGCCTTGCGCTACCACATGCCCAACATCGAAGTCCGGGTGTCGGCCATCTACCGCGACGGCGAACCGATCATTCCCGAGGGCGACACCTTCATCAAACCGGGCGACGAGGTTTTCTGCCTGGCGGCGTCGGCCAATATCCGCCGTGTCATGCGCGAGCTCACCCACGTGGACCGCCCGATGCGACGGATCATGATCGCCGGCGGCGGCAACATCGGCCTGCGCCTGGCCCGCGCCATCGAGAAAGACTACGAAGTCAAAGTCCTCGAGTACGACAAGCGCCGCGCTGAAGCCATCGCCATCGAGCTGAACGACACCCTGGTACTGCGGGGCGACTCGACCGACGAGAACCTGCTCGAAAACGAAAACATCGACGAAATGGACATGTTCGTCGCGCTGACCAACGACGAAGAAGACAACATCATGTCTGCCTCGCTGGCCAAGCGCATGGGCGCGCGTCGTACGCTGGCCCTGATCAATCGCAAGTCCTATGTGGATCTGGTGCAGGGCGGGCACATCGACATCGCCATCTCGCCCGCCCAGACCTCCATCGGTTCGCTGCTCGCCCACGTCCGTCGCGGCGACGTGGTGGCGGTGCACAGCCTGCGTCGCGGCGCTGCCGAAGCGCTGGAGATCATCGCCCACGGCGACGAGAAAAACTCCAAGGTGGTCGGCCGCGCAATCGAAGATGTCCGCCTGCCGCGCGGCGCCACCATTGGTGCCATCGTTCGCATGGAAGGCGCCACCGAAGACTCACCCGGCCGCCCCAACGTGCTGATGGCCCACCACGACACCGTGATCGAACCCGAAGACCACCTGATCGTGTTCTGCACCTCCAAAAAGCTCGTGCGGCAAGTCGAAAAGCTCTTCCAGGTCGACTTCTCGTTCTTCTGAACGATGCGTTGTCTCGTGATTTTGACCATATTCCCGACGTATCCGACGCCGCCGGCCAGCCACTAAGATGCAGCGCTATTTTCCGGTACTCAATCCGCTCGGCCTGATCATTCTGATCTTTGGCCTGCTGATGGGCATTCCGCTCTCGGTGTCCTGGCTGCACGCCGACAACGCGCTGACCGCCTACGACGAGTCCATCTTCATCACCTTCGCCGTCGGTTTGCTGCTGTGGGCGACCACGCGCAGCCGCAAACGCGACCTTCGCGTCCGCGACGGCTTTCTGCTGGTCGTACTGACCTGGGTCGCCTTGCCGATCTTCGCCGCGCTGCCCTTGTGGCTCTACATGCCGGACATGTCCTTCACCGACGCGTATTTTGAGGCCACCTCCGGACTTACCGCCACCGGTGCGACGGTCATGTCGGGCCTCGACAACCTGCCGATCTCGATCAACTTCTGGCGCACCTTCCTGCACTGGATCGGCGGCATGGGCGTCATCGTGCTGGCCGTGGCCATTCTGCCGCTGCTCGGCATTGGTGGCCGGCAGATGTTCAAGGCCGAGACGCCGGGGCCGATGAAAGAGTCCAGCCTCACCCCGCGCATTGCCGAGACGGCCAAAGGCCTGTGGGTGGTGTACCTGCTGCTGACCATTGCCTGCACGGGCAGCCTGGCGGCCGTCGGCATGGGGTTCTGGGATGCGTTGATGCACGCCTTCTCGATCATGGGCCTGGGCGGCTTTTCGACCAAGGACGCCAGCCTGGGGCACTTTAACAGTGTGCCGATCGAGCTGGTGGCGATGGGCTTTGCCCTGCTCTCCGGCATCAACTTCGCCACCCACTTCCTGGCCTTGCGGCAGTTCTCTCCCAGGGCCTACCTCAGAGACCCGGAGCTACCGTTCTACTTCGGCGTACTGACAATCAGCATTCTTGCACTCAGCCTGTATCTGAGCACATTCAACGTCTACGACGGCTTCGCCAACACCCTGCGCTACGTGGCCTTCCACACCATTTCGCTGTCCACTTCGCTCGGCTTTGCCACCTCGGACTACACCTTCTGGCCGATGTTTGCGCAGTTGTGGATCCTGTTTCTCGGCAGCTTCATCGCCTGCTCCGGTTCGACCGGTGGCGGCATCAAGCTGATGCGCGCCATCATCCTCTACAAGCAGGTGTTCCGCGAAGTCGTACGGGCCATCCACCCCAACGCGATCAAACCGGTGCTCCTTGGCAAGGCACAGATCTCCGACAAGATCCTGCACGCTGTGCTGGCCTTCAGCTTCATCTACATGGTCACCATCGTCAGCCTCACCTTGCTGCTATCGGCCACCGGGCTGGAGCTGATCACCGCCTTCTCGGCGGTCATCGCCACCCTCAACAACACCGGCCCCGGCCTTAACGCCGTCGGCCCCGCCAGCACCTACGCCGTGCTGACCGACTTCCAGACCTGGGTCTGCGCTTTCGCCATGTTGCTGGGCCGTCTTGAGTTGTTCACCCTGATCGTCGTCCTGACGCCGGCGTTCTGGCGCAAATAGGTCGGCCACAAGCCCCATGAACATCCGAAGCTACGCCCCGGTCATCGGCGCATTCGGACTGATCACCATGATCTTCGGCCTGATGATGGGCTTTCCGCTGGCGGTGTCCTTCTTCCTGCACGACGGCGCCACCACCGCCTACGACGAGTCCGTCCTCATCACCTTCGGTGTCGGCTTGGCGCTGTGGTACGCCACCCGCAACACCCGGCGCGACCTGCGCACCCGAGATGGCTTTTTGCTGGTCAGCGCCACCTGGCTGATCCTGCCCGTCTTCGCCATGCTGCCGCTGATTCTCTATGCGCCCGCACTGTCATTGACCGACGGCTACTTCGAAGCCGCCTCCGGCCTGACCACCACGGGTGCGACGGTGCTGTCCGGCCTCGACCAACTCCCCTTTTCCATCAATTTGTGGCGCTGTTTCCTGCACTGGATCGGTGGCATGGGCGTGATCGTGCTGGTGGTGGCGATTCTTCCGCTGCTGGGCATCGGTGGCCGGCAGATGTTCAGCGCCGAAGCACCGGGGCCGATGAAAGAGTCCAGCCTTACGCCACGAATCGCCGAAACCGCCAAAGCCCTGTGGGTGACCTACCTCGTGCTTACCCTCGCCTGTGGCGTCGCCCTGTGGCTGGCCGGCATGCCCGGCTGGGAAGCGCTGATCCACGCCTTCTCGGTCATGGGACTGGGCGGCTTTTCGTCCTGGGACAATTCCATCGCGCACTACGACAGCGCGCTGATCGAAGGCGTCATCATCGTCTTTGCCTGTGCCGCCGGCCTGAACTTTGCCACCCACTATCGGGCCCTGCATCGCCGGACGCTGACACCCTACCGGGAAGACACCGAGGTCCGCTTTTTTGCGTTGGTGCTCGTCGGCAGCGTGCTCATGCTGACCGCCTTCCTCATGGCACAGCCCGAGCCCATGTCGCTGCCCACCACACTGCGGCATGTGGCGTTTCAGGTGGTGTCGATCTCCACCTCACTCGGTCTGGCCAGCACCGACTACGGCAGCTGGCCGATGTTCAGCCAGCTGTGGCTGCTCTTCCTGTGCAGCTTCGTCAGCTGCTCGGGCTCCACCGGCGGCGGCATCAAGATGGTGCGCGCGGTCATTCTCTACAAGCAGGTCTTCCGCGAGATCACCCTCGCGCTGCACCCCGCGGCCGTGAGGCCGGTCAAGCTGGGTCGCGCGGTGGTGCCCAACAACATCCTTCACGCCGTGCTGGCCTTCGGCTTCATCTACATGGTCAGCATCATCATCCTGACCTTGCTGCTCGGCGGTAGCGGGCTCGAGATGGTCACCGCCTTCTCGGCAGTCATTGCCTGCATCAATAACACCGGTCCCGGCATGAACGCCATCGGCCCGGCCGGCAACTACGCCGGACTCACCGACTTTCAGACCTGGGTGTGCTCGATGGCCATGATCATCGGCCGGCTCGAAGTCTTCACCCTGCTGGTGGTGCTCACGCCGGCGTTCTGGCGCAAGTAATCGTCACGAATTTGACGTCATCGGTGTGCGTCTGGCGCTAAAAGCCGGATAATCGCCTATTGACCGATTCAAGACGAACAAGGACACCTTCGTGAGCCCCTTGCGCAACGACACTTTCCTGCGCGCACTGCTGCGCCAACCGACCGATTACACCCCGCTGTGGCTGATGCGCCAGGCCGGACGCTACCTGCCCGAGTATTGCGAAACCCGCAAACGCGCCGGCAGCTTCCTGCAGCTGTGCAAGAGCCCGAGCATGGCCTGCGAAGTCACGCTGCAGCCGCTCGAGCGCTATCCACTCGACGCCGCCATTCTGTTCTCGGACATCCTCACCGTTCCCGACGCGATGGGCCTCGGCCTGTACTTCGCCGAAGGCGAGGGCCCGCGTTTCGAGCGCCCGCTGCGCGACGAAGCCGCCATCCGCGCACTGCGCGCGCCCGATCCGCATGGCGAGCTGCGCTATGTGGTCGACGCCGTGTCTGAAATCCGCCGCGCCCTCGATGGCCGAGTGCCGCTGATCGGCTTCTCTGGCAGCCCGTGGACGCTGGCCTGCTACATGGTCGAAGGTGCCTCCTCGCGCGACTACCAGCACATCAAGACGCTGGCCTACACCCGCCCGGACCTGCTCCATCACATCCTGGACATCACCACCGAGGCCGTTATTGCCTATCTCAACGCCCAGATCGCCGCTGGCGCTCAGGCCGTGATGATTTTCGACTCCTGGGGTGGGGTGCTCTCGCACGCCGCGTACCGCGAGTTCTCGCTGCAATACATGGAGCGCATCGTCGCCGGCCTGACCAAAGAAGCCGACGGTCGCCGCGTGCCGAATATCGTCTTCACCAAGGGCGGCGGC
>JBFIJC010000105.1:0-10726 GCA_041600915.1 Nitrogeniibacter sp. | reverse complement strand
CGTAGGCTCTCCGACTGCCTGCCCGATTGAGACCCCGATGTCCGCCACAGACTCCCAAGCCATCCCCGACGTCCAGAACAGCCGCGACAGCCGCCAGATCGCCATCGACAAGGTCGGCATCAAGGCCATCCGCCACCCGGTGACGGTGAGCGATCGCAGCGGTGGCGTGCAGCACACCATCGCCATGTTCAACATGTATGTTGGCCTGCCCCATAATTTCAAGGGCACCCACATGTCACGCTTCGTCGACATCCTCAACGGTGGCGAGCGCGAGATCTCGGTGGAATCCTTCGAGCCGATGCTGCGCGAGATGGTGCAGCGTCTGGAAGCGGAAACCGGTCATGTCGAGATGACCTTCCCCTACTTCATCAACAAGGCCGCGCCTATCTCCGGCGTCAACAGCCTGATGGATTACGACGTCACCTTCATTGGTGAAATCGTCGAAGGCGGTGCCTACAGCTTCCGCATGAAGATCGTGGTGCCGGTCACCAGCCTGTGCCCGTGTTCGAAAAAAATCTCCGACTACGGCGCGCATAACCAGCGCTCGCATGTCACGGTCACCGCCCACCTGCGCGAGCATGTGTGGATCGAAGAGATCGTCGAGCGCGTCGAAGCACAGGCCTCGTGCGAACTCTACGGCCTGCTCAAGCGGCCCGACGAAAAGTACGTCACCGAACGCGCCTACGACAATCCCAAATTTGTCGAAGACATGGTGCGCGACGTGGCCGGCGTGCTTAACGACGAGCCGCGCATTGGTGGCTACGTGGTCGAGTCCGAAAATTTCGAATCCATCCACAATCACTCGGCCTACGCCCTGATCGAGCGTCAGAAGTAACCGACTGACCGGCGAATCCGCACCACAGCGCCTGCCCATCACGGCAGGCGTTTTGCATTTTTCGGTGGTGCCGATTGACCCGCCCCAATATTTGCGCCACCGGTTCATGCGACAATGCCGGCCATTGATGCCGCCGGATCCCGTCCATGAGCGCCCAACCGATCGCCGCCATCTTCTACCCCCCCGACGCCGACCCGACGCCGGTGCTGGCGCAGTTTGTCCGCGCCCTGCAAGCGCGAAACGTGGCCCTGGTCGGCGCCATTCAGCACGACACCGGCCCACGCGCCACCTGCACCATGGAACTCGAACTCCTGCCCTCCGGCAAGCGCATGCCCATGTCGCAATACCTGGGCACCGGCTCGAACGCCTGCCGGCTTGACCCGGCCGCCATGGCCGAGGCCGCCATCACCGTACAGACCGCGCTCGCCGACGGTGCCGCATTGGCGGTGTTCAACAAATTTGGCTCTCAGGAAGCGCTCGGCGACGGCCTGCGCGACGAAATGGCGGCGGCGGTCATGGCCGAGGTGCCACTGATCACGGCGGTCGGCGAGCGTTTTACCGACGCCTGGGACGAATTCACCGGCGGCTGCTACGACCGCCTCAGCTGCTCGTCCGACGCCGCGCTGGCGTGGTGGGACGCGCTCAATACGCCCGACTGACACGCTGGTGTCCGGCCTGGGCCCGCAGCTCAAATCACACTGGACCGACGCCAGCGGCGGGCTGGGCTACCACTGGCGCGCGTGGCGCCTTGGAGACCGCCTGTGGGCGCCCTTCCTGCTTCAGGTCGGAGCCTGGCTGGACGCCTGGCAACCGCCCAGTCGCGAGCTGGTGCTGGTCGGCCCGTCGGCCGGCTATGCGCTCACCTCGCGCTTTCTCGCCCGCTTTTCAAGCATCACGGTGCTCGAACCCGACCGGCTTGCCCGCGCCTTGCTGCGCCGCCGCTTTCCCGACGTACCGCTGCGCTTCGCGTGGCTCGATGTCTTTTCGTTACCCGACGGCCCCGCCGCGCTGGCCGAGCAATGGCCCAACGCCGCCGTTCTGTTCTGCAATGTGATTGGTCAGCGCCTGGACGCCGATACCGCACCGCCCTGGCGCCTTGCCCAACACACAGCGCTCGCACGACACCACTGGGCGAGCTGGCATGACGTGTTCTCTGCACCACAGGCGCCGCGATGCCTGCCGGAAGCGCCCACAGGCCCGGACACCGACAGCGCCGAGGTCGCCCGTCAGCTATGGGCGGGCATTGGCTGTGAGGTGATCGACCACGGCACACTGGGCTGGCTCACCGATGCCGATTTCGCGCTTTGGCATCTGGCGCAAACGCAATGGCAGCTGATCGAATGGGTGCGCCACCGGCCCACCCTCTGAGAACGCCCTCAGGCGCTCTTGCCAAGCTGTTCGTCAATCGCCGTCATGACCTCACCAAAACACGCACGCACCTGCGCCAGACAGGATCCGACCTGGCGCTCATTGTTTTGATGGTAGGCGTCCTCCAGCGCGCGCGCCGCCGCCGACAAGGCCACCGCACCAATCGTGGCCGACGAACTTTTCAAGGTGTGCGCCAGCCGATAGGCCTCCTCGCTGGCACCGCTCCGCTGCGCGCGATCAAACCGAAGCATCAAATCGTGCTGCGTGTCCCGAAAGCGGCTTAGCAGACGCAGTCTGAGCGCCTCCTTGCCGCCGGCGTAGCGCAGCCCGACATCGGCCTGGATCACACCCCCAGCGGCCGACGCGGCCACCACAGGCACCTCGGGCAGCGGGGACGCCACCTGCGCCGACGCCGACACCCGGCCATGGCGATAGCGAACGAGCACGGCGTACAAGGCGCTCGGCTCAACCGGCTTGGTCAGAAAATCATCCATGCCCGCCGCCACACAGCGTTCTCGCTCTTCGGCCAGCGCATGCGCCGTCATCGCAATCACCGGCAAGGCGCTGTGGCGAGAATTGGCGCGGAGCTGCCGGGTGGCCGTGCGCCCATCCATGCGCGGCATCTGGATATCCATCAGCACCGCATCGAACACGTTGGCCTCGATCTGCGCCAAGGCCAGCTCGCCATCCTCGGCCACACTCACTTGAACGCCCACTTCTTCGAGCAACTCGCGGGCCAATTGTTGGTTGAGCGGGTTGTCTTCGACCAGCAACACACGCATGCCGGCGAGCTGCTCGGTGGGTACGGCGTCCGCTTGCTGCGACGGAGCGTTGGCCGCAAGGCGCGAATCGGCAACAGCGAATTCCGCCTCAAAAACAAAGCGACTGCCGCGATCCGGTGTGCTGTCGGCAGAAATCACCCCGCCCATTGCCTCGGCGAGATGGCGCGAAATGGCCAGGCCCAGACCCGAGCCGCCGTAGCGGCGCGAGGTGCTGAAGTCTGCCTGCCAGAAGGGGCTGAACAGCTGCGCCATCGCTTCTTCAGAAATGCCGATACCGGAGTCCGTCACACAAAAGCGCAGACGCACCCGCCCCGCCAGCGTCTGCTGACGCTCAACGGTGAGCTCGACACGGCCACGCTCGGTGAACTTGACCGCGTTGCCCGCCAGATTGGTGAGAATCTGCCGCAACCGGAGCGCATCACCGGTAACCATCGAAGGCACGTCGGCATCGACCGACACCACCCAGTCCAGCCCTTTTTGAATCGCCCGGTAGGACACCATCGACGCCACGCGCTCAACCGCCTCACGCACATCAAAGGGCGCCACTTCCAGCTCCAGCCGCTGGGCCTCGACTTTCGACAAGTCAAGAATGTCGTTCAGGATGCCGAGCAAGGACTGCGCCGATTCATTGACCTTGACGATGTAGTCGCGCTGACGCGCATCGAGGCCAGTCTTGAGACACTGGCCCGACAAGCCGATGATCGCGTTCATCGGCGTACGAATCTCATGGCTCATATTGGCCAGGAAAGCACTCTTGGCCTGGTTGGCACGCTCGGCGTTCTCTTTGGCCGCCACCAGATCGACCGTCCGCTGCCCCACCAGCGCTTCGAGCTCTTCGGTGCGCTGCGCCTGTTCGCGCACCAACTGCCGGCGCGCGGTCACGTCTCGGATCACCACCAGGTATCGCCGCTCCTCACCCGCCGGCATGGGCACGCCGGCCAGCTCGACATCGATCTCGGCCTGCCCCTCAGGCGCCAGATGCCCTTCGAGACTGACCGGCCTGCGGTGTCGCTTGCGCGCCGCCAAGCGAGGCCCCCAGCGGCGAGTGGCCGGACCCGACAGCTTGACCAGATCAGCGAAAGGCATGCCCTGCGTTGCCCGCCCCAGCATCTTCGCTGCAGTGGCGTTGGATTCGACCACCGCACCAAGCTCGTCAAACACCAGCAAACCATCACGCACCGCGTCAAAGACCCCGCCCAGCAAGGCGTCGCGTATGCGCAAGCGCTGCGCTGCGACTTCGTAGCGCGTCATGTCGCGACCAATCACGACCAGGGCCTCACGCTTGCCGGTGGCGTCAAACAAAGGCACTTTGGTGACATCGAAGAAGCCGACCCCGCCACCGGGGAGCGGAATCTCCTCGCGGCCGGTATGCAGACGCCCTAGGTTCCAGGCACGCTCATCACTTTCGACGCAGTGCATGAATTGCTCGGTACGATCGGGAAAGCGCCTGGCGAGTTCAGCATCTGAATAGCCAAACCAGTCAGCCCGATCCTTCAGCCCAAACAATCGCAAGGCCACGTTATTGATCACCTGCCAGCGATTCTGACCGTCCTTGAAAAAGGCGGGATCCGGCATGGCTTCAATCAAGGTGCGCAACTGGCGCTCGCTGGCCCGCAAGGCGGCGTCGGCCTCCTTCCGATCGGTAATGTCGGTGTGAGTACCCATCACCCGCAGCGGCTCGCCGGCGGCATTGCGCTCGACCACCCGACCACGGTCGAGAATCCAGCGCCAGCTGCCGTCCTTGTGGCGCATGCGGTGCTCATTGATGTAACTGGCGGTCCTGCCTTCCAGATGCGCTGTCAGCGCCGCCATGGTGGCGGGAAGATCATCCGGATGCACACGGCTTTCCCACTCATTGAGCATGTCGCCAACTTCCGCCTCGGTGTAGCCGAGCATCGCCTTCCACTGGGCAGAGAAGAACACCCGGTTGGTCTTGGCGTCCCAGTCCCACACGCCGTGGTCGGCGCTCTCGATCGCGTATTGCCAGCGCAGCTGCGCCTCACGCGCCAGCGCCGCCATCTCTTTTTGTTCTGTGATGTCGGTGTTGGTGCCCACCACCCGCAGAGCGCGACCAGCCTCGTCGCGCTCGACCACGCCACCGCAGTTGAGAATCCAGCGATAGCTGCCGTCCTTGCTGCGCACCCGGTGCTCGCTACGCCAGATTCCCGTCTCGCCCTTGAGATGAGCAATCAGGGAGCGACGCACCTGCTCCAGGTCATCCGGGTGGATCAACCACATCCACTGGGCCACCGTGTTCTCAAGCTCCCAGTGCGCGTAGCCGCCCAGTGCCTTGGCCTGCGCCGACACGCTGACTTCGCCGCTCGGGGCATTCCACTCCCACAGTCCGTGCCCTGCTGCCTCAAGCGCAAACAGCCAGCGCAATTTGGCCGCTTCGGCCTGACGGGTCTCTTCCTCGGCGCGCTTGCGGTCGCTGATATCTTCGACCACCGACACGTAATACTGGGGACGATCCTTGCCTTCAAACACCGGAGAGACCACCACACGCACCCACACCAGATGCCCGTCTCGATGGCGATAGCGTTTTTCGGTGGTGTAAACATCGATCTCGCCGCGCTCCATTTGCGCTTTGGCGTCGAGGTCCCGCGCCAGATCGGCCGGATCGGTGATGCCGGAAAACCCCTTTTCCAGCAATACCTCGCGCGAATAACCGAGCAGCTTGCACAAGGTGTCATTGACCATCAGCCAGCGACCATCCGGGCCGATATGCGACATGCCGACCGCGACCTGCTCGAAAGCGGACGTAAAGCGAGACTCGGTCTCGGCCAAGGCCTGGGTACGCGCCGCCACCAGGCGCGAAATATCGGCGTGCCGGCGCAAAAACACGCGGACCAGCGCCGCCAGCGCGAGCGTCGCGATCAAGCCCGCCGCCAGCATCAGCCAGGGCACCACGCTGACATGACGACTGACAAAGGCCTCGGTGCGCCGACTCTCCAGTCGCCAGTTTCGTCCGGCAAACAGCAGCTCGCGAGATGCGGTAACCGGCACCTCATCCGACACTGACGCGCCCACGCTGGCGATACGGATTGATGCGCCATCACTCACATCGCGCAAGGCGATATTCAGCGCTCCGCCTTGCGTCTGCGGCGAAGACGAAAGCATCAGTTGCTCGGGCAGCAAGTGGGCGAGCAAGATGCCGCGCCTCGCCGCGCCAGAGGCGCCCCCGTCCACAGCCATCGCAACCGGCAGGGTTGTTGGCGCATCCGGACCGGCTGCGATCAAGGTCCCGCCCAGCAAACCGGGCTTTACCGGCACGCGCAGAATCAAGGCCGAGGCCGCGGGGTCCGCACGCAGATCGCTCCCCACGGTCAGAGGGGTGAGCCCGCGTCCAACCGACAACAACACCGGATAAGCCGCCATCGCCGGATTGGGCCCATCGGCCACGGCCCATATGAGGTGGTGAAACACCGGCGAGTGCGCCAAAGCACCGCGTGCCATTGCATCAAACAGTCCCGCCACAGCATCCGGATCATCGGCCACAAGGTGCCCGATAACATTCAGATCCCCCGAGACATGGGCCAGCCGTTCGCGCAGCAGCGCGGCCTGGTCATCCAAGGCCTCGGCTTCTGCCCGGGCCACATCCCGCCATTCAGAAAGCTTCAGTTGCGTACTGAAGGCGATACTGATCAAGGCGCCGACCACAAAGGCCAGCAGCGCCCAGCGGGACGCACTCGGCGCCGGCGCAACAGAAAGCGACTCCGCAGGCGTGCTCACTAGCACGCCGCCCCGGGCGCACGATCTGCCGCCACGGCCGTACCGGTCACATGCCTTTCAATTGCCCCGCGCATCACGCACACCCCCAGCTCGCCAACAATCCATTACGGATAGTACATCCTGACATCGCCTCGCAGACCCGCCCCAGACATCACAAACGCATGCGCTCGGTGCGATGCGTCACATGCCAATGAGCTCAGCCCGCTATAATCGCGCCTTTGCCCAGACAGTCGCCAGAATGGATCTCCCACTGCTTTTCAAGGCCGCCATCCTCGGTGTCATCGAGGGTCTGACCGAATTTCTCCCCGTCTCGTCCACCGGCCACCTGATCATTTTCGGCGACCTCCTCGACTATACGGACGCCCAGAGCAAGGTCTTTAAGATCGTGATCCAGCTCGCTGCCATTCTCGCCGTGTGCTGGGATTATCGCCAGCGTATCACCACGGTGGTCGGCGGCCTGCGCACCGACCCGGCGGCCCGGCGCTTTACCGGCCACCTGATCGTCGCCTTTCTGCCGGCGGCCGTCCTCGGCCTGATGTTCTACAAGATCATCAAGGGCTACCTGTTCAATCCGCTCACCGTTGCCGGCGCACTGATCGCCGGCGGTCTGCTGATTCTGTATATCGAGCGCCGCGCCTACCATCCACGCATGAACGCGGTCGAAGACATGGGCTGGAAAGATGCGCTCAAAGTCGGCTTTGCTCAGTCGCTGGCGATGTTTCCGGGTGTCTCGCGCTCCGGCGCCACCATCATGGGCGGGCTGATGCTCGGCCTGTCACGCAAGGCCGCCACCGAGTTCTCCTTCTTCCTCGCCATCCCCACCATGCTGGCCGCGACGGTGTACGACGTCTACAAAAACTGGGCATTGCTCAGCGACATGACGAGTGAAGGCTACATGGTGTTTGCCGTCGGCTTTGTGGCCTCCTTTCTGGCGGCGATGGTGGCCGTGAAGGCCTTCATCCACTATGTGTCGAACAACAGCTTCGCCCCCTTCGCCTGGTATCGCATCGCCTTCGGCATCGTGGTGCTGGTGTCATGGCAGGCCGGCTGGGTGAGCTGGCACGACGCCTGAGCCATGGCATAGGATGACACCCATGATTCTCTATCTCCACGGCTTCCGCTCCGCGCCCGCCTCGATCAAAGCCTCTCGCCTGCGGGCGTTCATGACCGCGCGCGGCCTGGCCGATCAATTCTGGTGCGAGCAATTGCCGGTCGCCCCGAAAGCTGCCATCGAGCTGATCGAGGCGCAGATCGCCCGCTGCGACACGCCGACCACGCTGGTCGGCAGTTCGCTGGGCGGCTTCTACGCCACCTGGCTGGCCGAAAAGCACGGCCTCAAGGCAATCGCGGTGAACCCGGGCGTGCTCTCGCATATCTCGCTCGCGCCCTACGTCGGCCAGCAAACCAATCTCTACTCCGGCGAAGTCTTCGACTTCACCGAACAACACATCGCCGAGCTCAAAGCGATGGAAACACCCCGCATCACCCGGCCGGAGCGCTACTGGCTGATGGTCGAGACCGGTGACGAAATCCTCGACTACCGCCATGCCGTGGCCAAATATGCCGGCGCCCGCCAGACCGTGCTCGAAGGCGGTGACCATAGCTTCTCGCGCTGGGACGACTACCTGGACGATGTCCTCGCCTTCGCGGAGATCCCATGAGTTCCGACTTCGACGCCCGTCGCTTCAAGGCCATGGAGCGCGCCGGCTTCAACCGCATCGCCGCCGATTACGATAACGCCGCTCACCTGCGTGCCAGCCTGCAGGACGCGCTCATTGCCGCCGCCGCGCCGGCGCCCGGCGAGCACTGGCTCGACGTCGCCAGCGGCCCCGGCCTGCTCGCCCGCGCCATGGCGCCGCGGCTCGGCCCGGACGGCTCGGTGCTGGCCACTGACATCGCCGACGGCATGCTCGCCCACGCCCGCCGCAGCATCGACGCCAGCAATGTGCTGTTCGCCGCCACCGACGCCGAACACCTGTGCACCCCCGACGGCCACTTCGATGGCATCAGCATCGGCCTCGGCCTGTTCGTGCTGCCCCATCCGGACAAAGCCCTGGCCGAACTGCGCCGCAGCCTCAAGCCGGGCGGGCGCATCGCGCTGTCGGTGTGGGGCGCGGCCGGCACCGTGCCCCTGATCGAGCGCGCGCAGCAGTGCATCGCCCGCCTGCTGCCGGCACCCAAAGTGCCTCGGCCATCGGTGTTCCGCTTCGGCGACCCGGCCTACTTGAGCGCGATGCTGACCGACGCCGGCTTCAACAACATCCGGCTCGAAGCGCACGACTTCCACTGCCGCTTTGCCACGGCCGACGCCTACTGGGACGCTTTTCTCGCCCTGGCCGGCGGCGCCACCGAAGCCCTCTCGCGCCTGCCCGCTGACAAACAACAGGCGCTGCGAGTCGCCGTCGCCCAGGATCTGGCCGACCTCGCCGACGACAAGGGTTACCACGTCCCGGCCAGTACACTGATCGCCACGGCCTTCAAATAATCAGTGATTGACGACACTCGACGCGGCATATTTGCCGCCCTGGGCGCCTTCACCATCTGGGGCTTGGCACCACTCTATTTCAAGGCAGTGGGCACCGTGCCGGCCGACGAGATCGTCGCCCACCGCGTGCTGTGGTCGCTTGTCTTTCTGGCGGCGCTGGTCGGCTTCATGCGCCAGGGCCCGGCGCTGCGCAACGCACTCGGCAACCGTCGGCTCCTCGGCACCCTGCTGATCACAGCCCTGCTCACCGGCAGCAACTGGCTGGTTTTTGTGTGGGCCGTCACCCACGACCGGGTGCTCGAAGCCAGTCTGGGCTACTTCATCAACCCGCTGCTCAGTGTGTTGCTCGGCCGGCTGTTTCTGGGCGAGCGACTGCGTCCACTGCAAAAACTGGCCGTCGCCATCGCAGCCTGCGGTGTGGCCTGGCGTGTTGCAGCGGTCGGGTCGGTCCCGTGGATCGCCCTGTTTCTCGCGCTGACCTTCGGCATCTACGGATTGCTGCGCAAGCGCACCCCGGTCGACGCCATCGTCGGCCTGTGCGTCGAAACCCTGCTCGTGCTCCCGCTGGCCGTTCTTTGGCTGCTCTGGCTGGTAAGCGCCGGCGAACTCCACTTCGGCCGGGATCTGCAGACCGATCTGCTGCTGCCCCTGGCCGGCGTGCTCACCGCCACGCCACTCATGCTGTTCGCCTTCGGCGCGCGCCGACTGCCGCTGGCGACGGTCGGTTTTCTGCAGTATCTGGCGCCCAGCCTCAATTTTTTGCTGGCCATCTTCGTCTTCCACGAAGCCTTCGACACCGCCCGTCTGGCGGGCTTCGTCATCATCTGGTGCGCGCTGGCGCTCTACACCGCCGATCTGCTACGCGCGAACCGCCCGCCATCGCGCGCCTGAATCCATTAAACTGTCGGGCCTCAACCCGCCCAGACGGCCCCCGATGCACGTGCTTTATGATGAGAGCGGCGCCTTTAAATGCGGCACCGTTCTGCTGGACAACGACTCTTCCCTGCAAGTTGAGAACACCCATGGCAAGCGCCTCAAGATCAAGCGCAACCATGTGCTGCTCAACTTCGACAGCCCCGCCCCCGGCGAGCTGATTCCGCGCGCGGAATCCGAAGCCGAAGCGCTGGAGGTCGACTTTTTGTGGGAGGTCTGTGGCGATGACGAATTCGATTTTGTCGACTTTGCCAAAGATTACTTCGGCCATGCGCCCAACGCGGTCGAATCCGCCGCCGTGCTGCTGTGCCTGCACTCCGCGCCGATCTACTTCCACCGCAAGGGCCGCGGCCGTTTCCGCAAGGCGCCCGCCGACATCCTGCAGGCCGCGCTGGCCGGGCTGGAAAAGAAGCGCCAGCAGAGCCTCGCCATCGAAGCCATGCGCGACCGCCTGCTCGCCGGCGAGCTGCCCGACGAGTTCGACGGCATGGTGGCGCAGCTGCTCTACCGCCCCGACCGCAATCGCCTCGAAGCCAAAGCACTCGAAGCCGCCTGCGTCGACAGCGGCCTGAGCGCCTCGGCGCTGCTGCT
>JBFIJC010000104.1:0-10839 GCA_041600915.1 Nitrogeniibacter sp. | reverse complement strand
GGTGGCGCAGGCGCTCATGCGCGGCTCCGCGGCGAGCGCAGCAGCCACAGGGTGCCGATCCAGTACAGCACCCACAGGCCGAGAATGCTCAGCGCCGGGCGGGCGCGGTAGCCGGCAAAGGTGCCGAGCAGGCCGTCGTCCTGCAGCAAGGCGCCGCTGTCCCATACCGGCTCCACCAGTGGCGGCAGCCATTCCATGTTGATGAAGCCTTCCAGGCCCGACACCAGCAGGCCCGAGGCGAGCAGCAGCAAGAGCACTTCGCTGATGCGGAAGAACACCAGTTGCGGCAAGAGGCGCGAGCCTCTCATGAACAGCACCGCCGTCATCGCCGCCAGGCCGGCGCCGAAGGCCGCGCCGAGCATCAGGTCGACCCAGCCGCCGTCGGGGTTCTCGGCCACAATGCCGTAGAGAAACAGCACCGTCTCGGCGCCTTCTCGGCCGACGGCAATGGCAGCCAGTAGTGCTGCCGACAGCCCGCCGGTGTCTTCGGCGGCCCGGGCCAGGCCCGATTCCAGATCGCGCTTGAGCGTGCGGCCATGGTGGCGCATCCACACCACCATGTGGGTCACCAGCAAGGCGGCGGCGATCATGATGCTGGCCTGAAAGGCTTCCAGCGTGGCGCCGGCCAGTTGTGAATGAAAGCCGAGCATCGCTGCGGCCAGCGCCACGGCCAGACCGATGCCGCCGGCCACGCCCAGCCACAGGTGACGCAGGCGGATGCGGCCGTCGCCGCGTGCCTGAATCCATGAATACAGAATGGCGATGATCAGGATGGCCTCGACGCTCTCGCGCCAGACGATGAATGTTGCGTTACCCATGGCGGCGCTCCTTATTTGGCGACGATTTCGCCCTTGGCGGTGTCGGGGTGGAATTCACCAAAGAAGGGGTAGCGGCCCGGCTTGAGCGGGGCGAAGACGATGGTGCGCGTGACCCCCGGGGCGAGGACGGTTTCCTTGCGCAGCTCGACGCTTTCGAATTCTTCCGGGCCGGCGTTCTTGTTGGTGATCTCGAGTCGGAAGCGGGTATTGGCCGGCACTTCGACCACCTCGGGCGTGAAGCGACCGTTCTCGGCGGTGAGCGTGAAGGTGGGCTTGTCGGCCCACGCGGCGGTGCTGGCGAGGGCGGTCAGACAGAGGGCGAGGACGGTGCGGCGCATACAGACTCCAGAAACGGTGACGCCCCGCCGCGATCAAGCGACGGGGCTGACGTCAAGCGGTGGCCTTAGAAGGCATACAGGGCGCGCACGCCCGCGGCGGTGACCAGGTCGGCGCTGCCATCCGCGCCGGCACGGCGGATGAACTGCAGGTCCGGCGTGAGGGCGAGGTGGTCGTTGATCTGGTAGCGGTAATAGATTTCCGCCACCTGCTCGGCACCGCTGGCGTCGTAGCCCCAGTCGGTGAGGCCGGCCGAATTGGCGCGGAAGCCTTTCGAGCTACGCAGCCAGGCCCAGGCAAAGCCGAGACCATCGTTGCCACGCTTCCAGGCATTGCCGGTCAGTTCGCCGCCGACGGTGAGCGCGCGGTCAAACGCGGCGCGACCGCGCATGCCGTGGCCGTAACGGGTGAACAGGGTCAGGGACTCGCTCACCTGCTGGTCGGCACTGATGCCCCAGCCGGCGTGGGCACGCTCTTCGCCGTCATAGCCTTCGGCCTGCGGGTTGTTCCAGGCGTAGACGCGGTAGGTGCCGTCGAAGCCGCCAAAGGCGCGCACATTCTTTTCGAGCTGTGCGATCACGAAGGGCTGGGTAAAGCTCTTGCCGAACGTGGTCGAGTCGCCCGCGCCAAACACGCCGATGGAGGCGCCCCAGCCGTTCTCTTCATTCACATAGGCCAGACGCGCGCCCGGCGTGAAGCCGTAGCTGTCGGCGCCGACCTGGCCACCCGAGTCGAGCAGCGGGTTGTGCACGAACACGTTGTTCAGGAAGCGGCTCGATTCATCATCCGCCGCGCCGTTCTGGTCGAAGAACACGAAGGGGTCCATCTTGCCGATGGTGAATTCCACCCGCGCCGACGCGCCGTCCAGTTCGCTGGCGCCAATCGGCGTGTCGAGCTGGTACCAGGCCTGCGCGAGCACCGCGTTGGTGTTCTCGCTCGGCACGCTCTCCTGCTCGAAGCCCATGCTGTTGGTCGCGCCGTTGAAGAAGGGGCGGGTGTCGCTGTGGCTGCCGTCCTGGCCGAAGCGGGCCTGGAAGAAGAACTGGCCTTCGCCATCGCCCACCCGGCCGGCCGGCAGGGTGACGCCGACATCGCCGCGCCAGCCGAGCACGGTCTCGCTCTTGCCGTCGGTGCGGCCGTCTTTCGACAGATGTTGCGCCACGGCGCCGACGCTGAGTTCGGCCGAGATGCCGTCCAGCGCTTCGGCCAGGGCATTGGCCGGACCGGTGGCGACGGCCTTTTGTTCAACCGCTTTCAGGCGAGTCGCCAGTGCGGGCTCGGTGTCGCTGATGCGCTCGCTGTCGAGTGCGGTGGCCAGGGCGCGGTTGTCGGCTTCCAGCGTCTTGACGCGGGCTTCGAGGTCGGCCGGCTTGCTCGCTTGCTTGAGCTGGCCTTCGAGGCTGGCGTTGCGCGCTTCAAGCTTGGCAATGCGCTCGGCCAGTTGTTTGACGATGGCGCGCAGGCCGGGGTCATCCGCGGCCAGGGCCGGCGTGCTGCCGACCAGCAGGCTCAGTGCGGCGGCGCTGAGGGGCAGGGCGAAGCGGCGCATCAATAGCCCCCCTTCTTGCCGATGCCGGCGTAGGTGAATTCGTATTCGACGGTGAAGGGCGCGAACCACGGACGCACGCCGGTTTCACGGTCGGTGTGGCGGCCGAAATGGGCGTGGGCGTTGGCACTCGGCGGCGCAATGTTGTACTTGACGGTGTACTTGCCCGGGCCCATCAGTTTGACGTTGTTGCCGTAGTGGGGTCCGTCGCTGGCGACCATGGGCATGAAGTCGCCCTTGAGCACCTCGGTGCTGCCCTTTTTGCTGATTTCGTAGTTGATGACCAGATAGGGAATCCAGTCGCCCTCGGCAAAGCCGTTGGGGTTGCTGGCCAGCGCGCGGATGTCGGCCTCGATGTGCACATCGCTTTGCGCCGCGGCAGTCATCATGCCGGCCGGCTCCATCTCGATCGGTTGCAGATACACCGCGGCGATCTCCATGCCGTGCAGGTGCTGCGGCGTACCGATGGGATATTCGAGGGCCTGACTGCTCAGCGGGGCGGCGAGCAGGGCGAGGGCGATTGCGTGACGGGCGAATGACATTCAGAAGACTCCGATATCTAAAAGTGCGCGAATAGTATCGCGAATGAGAATGACTCGCAATACGTTTACGGAGTTTGGGGTGAGATATGTCAGCTCGATGGGTGGCGTCGTGTCCGCGGCTGAGCGCGGTGGGGCGCTGTGGGCACTGCTTTGACGTGTGGGCGTGCGTCGGCGCGTTGCCGGCTCTGGCTACCGAGGCGGGATCGTGATGCCGTCAGCGGCGCCCGTTTCGGATTCAGGTGACGCGTGCGCCCGGGCAGGTGGGCGGCACGATATCGCGGGTGTGAGCACCGCCGATGACCGTGCTTGCGGCGATCTGTGGTGTTCGGAGGGCGCGATGGGGGACGGGTGTTGCTGAAGGGCTCAGCAGCCGGGTTCGTTGTCAGGACCGCGCGCCGATGCGTGGTTTGAGGTCGCGCTTGGCCGGCGTGGTGCGGCGCGTGGACATCGGCGCTGGTAGAAGCGATGCGCCCGGCTCACCCGCCACGTAGCGGGCATGCCAGGCGCCGGGGACTACTCGCGCGCGGGGAGCGTGACGAAGCCGAGTTTTTCCACGCCGGCGTTTCGGGCGGCGGCCATCAACTCGGCAATGGCTTCGTAGCGGGTGTCCTTGTCGGCGCGCAGATGCAACTCTGGCTGGGGCGTTTGTGCCGCCACGTCGGCGAGGCGCTGGGCCAAAGCGTCTTGCGGCAGGGATTCGTTGTTCCAGAACAGTGCACCGGCGGCGTCGAGCGACAGGGTGATGGCGTCGGGCGTCTCGATGGTGGGCGCGCTGCTGGCCGTGGGCAGGTCGATCTTGACCGAGTGGGTGAGCAGCGGCGCGGTGATCATGAAGATGATCAGCAGCACCAGCATCACGTCGACCAGCGGCGTGGTGTTGATCTCGCTCATCGGGGCGCTATGCCCCGTGTTGTCGAATCCGCCAAAGGCCATTACGCCACCTCGGTGATCGGGCGGACCGGCTTGCCGGCGCCACGCTGCTGGGTGGCGGGCGCGGCCACGGCAATGCGCGAGCCGGTGGTGAAGTAGGCGTGCAGGTCGTGGGCGAAGCCGTCGAGCTCGGACAGCTCGACGCGGTTGGCGCGGTTGAAGCCGTTATAGGCGAGCACGGCGGGGATGGCGACGAAGAGGCCGAAGGCAGTCATGATCAGCGCCTCGCCGACCGGGCCGGCAACCTTGTCGATGGAGGCCATGCCGCTGATGCTGATGCTGGTGAGCGCGTGGTAGATGCCCCAGACGGTGCCGAACAGGCCGACGAAGGGCGCGGTCGAGCCGATCGAGGCGAGCACGGTAAGGCCGCTCTCGAGCCGCGCGGTGGCATCGGCGATGGAGCGGCGCAGCGCGCGGGTGACGAACTCGCCAGTATCGAGCGTGCCGCCCAGCGTGCTGCCTTCGGCGTGTCGGGTGTAGTGCGTGTGGGCGGCCGCGGCCTGGTGGGCGAGGCGCTCGCATGGGGCGTCGGCGGCGCGGGTGCTGAGCAGGCGCAGGCCCTCGTCCAGCGTGGCGGCGTGCCAGAACTGCTCGACCACGTCGCCATGGCTTCGGGTGCTGAGCAGGCGCAGGCCTTTACTGAGAATGAGGTACCAGCTGACGACCGACATGCCGACCAGCAGTATCGCGACGCTGCGGATGATGAGGTCGGCCTGGGCCCAGAGTTCGCTCAGACCGAAAGCGTTGGGGGTGTCCATTTCAGGTGTTCTCCAGTTTGAATTCTATCGGCACGATCACCCAGTTGGCGATGGGCCGGTCGCCCTGGCGGGCGGGCTCGAATGTCCATTTGCTGACCGCGCTGCGGGCCGCCTCGTCCAGCCGGTTGTGGCCGGAGGATTGGTGGAGCCGCACATCGCTGGCGGCGCCGCTTTCGCTGACCAGCACGCGCAGCAGTACCTTGCCCTGCTCGCCCACGCGACGCGACATGCGCGGGTAGCGCGGGCTGGGGTTGTTCAGGTAGGCCGCGTCGAAGCGCGCCGCAATGATCGGCTGCGGCGCGGCGGCGACCGGACCGGGCGCGGCTTTGGCCGGCGCCGCAGGCGCAGCAGCCATTTCCGGCGGAGGCGGTTCGCTTGCGATCGGCTCAGGTGTCTCTTCTTTCGGCTCGCTGATGGCGGTGGGCGAGGGCGCAGGCGCGGGCTTGGGGGCCGGCTTTGGCGTCGGCTTGGGCGGGGGTTTGCGCACGAGCTTCGGCTTGGGGGGCGTGGGCGGCTGCTTGACGACCGGTTCAGGTGTCGGCGGCTTGGGCGGCACGACTTCGGGCGCGGGCTCAGGCGCCGGCGGGCTCACCGGGGCGGGGGCTGGCGGCGCGATGAGGGCGACCTGAATGGTGGTGACGGGTGTTTGAATGGGCGCGTTGATCTGGCTGAGGCCAAGCGCCAGCGCCCCCGCATGTGCGGCCAGCACGATGAGCAGGCGCACGCCGGCCGCGACGCGTGCACGCGTACGCGTACGCCGCGGCGGCGCAATGACCGGCACGAGAGGAGCGGGTGTTGCAAGCATGGACTCGCATTTTAGCGCGCGCGCGGGCGCCTTGAGCGCGACACCCGGTCGCATGACCATACTGAAATTCATGAATCAGACCGGCGTGCCGAGGCTGACGGCAATCAGGGCGTCGAGCGCAAAGCCCATCGCCAGCAGAATGAGGCCGGTGCTGACGCCTTGCGGGCGCATCGCCAAAAGGTGCTTTTTTGCAGCGTTCATGCGGGGCTCCAGACAATGTCGATTTGGCTGGCTGGTTCCGCAGGAACTGGCTGGCGGGGCGCCGCACGGGCGCCCGGGGTGGGTGTGCTGCGCTCAGCTGGACGCGTGGTCGGGGTCCATCTGTGACTGCAGGTAGTTGGGCAGCGTGACGCGGTCGATCAGCTCGAGCTGGGTTTCGAGATAGTCGATGTGTTCTTCCGTGGCTTCGAGGATCTTCTCGAAAAGCTCGCGGGAGACATAGTCCTTACAGGACTCGCACTGGCTGATGGCATCGATCAGGTCACCGCGGGCGGTGGTCTCGAGGGTCAGATCGCCCTTGATGCACTCGGGTACGTTCTCGCCGATGAGCAGCTTGCCGAGGTTCTGCAGATTGGGCAGACCTTCGAGGAAGAGCACGCGCTCGATCAGCCAGTCGGCGTGGTGCATCTCTTCGATGGACTCGTCGTATTCGTGTTTGCCAAGCTTGGCCAGGCCCCAGTTCTTGTACATGCGTGCATGCAGGAAGTACTGGTTGATGGCGGTCAGTTCGTGCGTCAGCTGACGGTTGAGGAGCTTGATGATGTTCTTGTCGCCTTTCATGCGAAGGCCTCCATGTGTCGTGTCGGGGTCGGGTTCAGGTGGCGGACGGCCTGGGTCGCGCTGGCCACTGCCTGATCGAGGCAACACTTTGCCGCGCACGCGCATTTTGCGCAATCGGCAGTCACGCCCAAGACGCGCAGATCGCGCACCCGGCGCGCGCCATTGGCGGCAGCCTGGTGAATGTCTTTCTCGGTCACGGCGTTGCAGATGCAGACGTACATGCGCGGGCTCCCTTTTGTGCTGCTTATTTGGTCAGGATCAGCTTGCCGGCGCGTGTTTCCTGCAGACGGTAGCTGATGCCTTTGTGTTCGATGGTGACGGTGCTGCGCCCCTTGAGCAGCGTCTCGCTGGCGATGGCCGGCGCGCTGCGCAGCTCAGCGCGGGGCTGAACGGCGGTGTCGGCGGAGCGATCGGGCGAGTGGGCGGCGGGCATGTGTATCTCAATGCAAACAAGAACGATTCGCATTTCAACATCTTCTTGTGATGCCGTCAAGCCCGTTTGGTGTCTGCGTGACGCAAGCGCTGAACGGTGTCAGCGAATGAGGCTCGCAGGTATAGTCGAAGCCTTCATTCTTTCGTCAGGAACCGCCATGTCTTTCGTGATTCCCGCGCCTGATCAGGCCAGTCTTCCGGTGGCTGGTTCGGCCGATCGTTTTCCGGTGCGCCGCATCTACTGCATCGGCCGAAACTATGCCGACCACGCGCGCGAGATGGGTGGCTCGCCCGACCGCGAGCCGCCGTTCTTCTTCTGCAAGCCGGCCGACGCCGCCTTTGCCGTGTCGGGCGAGGCGCCGGTCGAATGGCCGTATCCGACGATTACCAGCGATCTGCATCACGAGATCGAACTGGTGGCCGCCATCGGTCGCGGCGGGCGCGATATCGACGTCGCCAAGGCGTTTGAGCATGTGTGGGGCTACGGCGTCGGGCTGGACATGACGCGGCGCGACCTGCAGGGTCAGATGAAAGCGCAGGGACGCAGCTGGGAGATCGGCAAGGCCTTCGACCACGCCGCGCCGATCTCGGCCTTGCGTCCGGCGAGCGAGACCGGGCATCCGGCCGCGGGCGACATCTGGCTGGATGTGAACGGCGTGCGTCGTCAGAGCGGCGACCTCTCCGACATGATCTGGTCGGTGGCCGAGGCGGTGGCCGGACTGTCGCGCTACTTTGAATTGAAGCCGGGTGACTTGCTGATGACGGGCACGCCGGCTGGCGTCGGCGCCGTGGTGCGCGGCGATGTGCTCAGCGGCGGCGTGGCCGGCGTGGCGACGCTGGCGGTCAAAATCGTTTGAGACCTGAGCGGGGCGCACGGCCCCGCCGGATCACAGTTTGGCCAGGCGCTTGATCGACCCTGAGGCGGCGATGGCGCCGTCGGCCACATAGGCCTCGACGTTGCCCTCGATGCTGTCGGGGTCGTAGAGGTAATTGACCATCAAGCCAAAGGATTGACTCATGCCCCGGGCGGCGGAGTCGGCCATCCAGTTCAGGCGCTCGACGCGTGCGCCGTTGCCCAGATGGAAGCGGGCCACCGGGTCAAAGGGGGCGCCGCGCGATTTGGCGTGGCACAGGTAGCGCGCAGCGAGCCGGGTGAGCGGTGCGCTGAGTGCGGCGGGCAGGCCGGGTTGCTCCAGCCACGGGCAGCTGTCGTCAAGCAGGCTCTGGAAGCCGGCGGAGGTTGCACCCTCGATGCCGAGCGGTGCGAGTTTTTTCCAGTCCGCATCGGTGAAGGCGTCGGCCAGGGCCTCGGGGTGTGCGCGTACCCAGTCCTTGAGGCGTGGAATCGGTGACAGCGTGGCAAATTGTTTGAGGCCGGGCAGGTCGCGTTTGAGGTCGTCCACCACGCGCTTGAGCAAAAAGTTGCCAAACGAGACACCGCGCAAGCCCACCTGCGTGTTGCTGATCGAATAGAAAATGGCGGTGTTGGCGCGGGCGTTGTCGGCCACCGGTGCCATTTCGTCGAGCAGCTTCTGGACGTTGTCGGCGAGGTCATCGACCAGCGCCACTTCCACAAAAATGAGGGGCTCCAGCGGCATGCGCGGGTGGAAGAAGGCGTAGCAGCGGCGATCGGTGTCGAGGCGGTTTTTCAGGTCGGTCCAGGAGCGGATCTCGTGCACCGCCTCGTATTGCACAAGCTTTTCGAGCAAGGCGGCGGGGCTCTCCCAGGTGATGCGGCGCAGCTCCAGAAAGCCGACGTCGAACCAGGCGTTGAGGCGGGCTTCGAGTTCGCGGTCCAGGGCTTTGAGTTCCGGGTCGTCCTTGAGAAAGCGCAGCAGGTCGGCGCGCAGGTCGACCAGAAATTTCACCCCGGCCGGGATGGCATTGAACTGCGTGAGGATGCGGATGCGGCGTGAGCGCATGGCACCGCGCAGTTTGGCTTCGGCATCCCATTGTTCGGAGCTGCCGATCTTGCTCTGGTAGACCGCATGGGCTTCGGCGACGCGGGCGGGATCGGGGCCGAATTCGAGTGCGATCATGCGCAGGAAGGCATGACGGCCGTCGTCGTCGAGCTCGAGATAGGTGTGGGCCAGACGCGCAGCGCGCTGGCGGGTCGAGACTTCGCCGCCCGTGCCGTCGGCGCATTCGCGCATTTGCGCGCGCAGGCGGTCGAGGTCATGGGCTTCGAGTTGTGCCTGCGACTTGCCGCCCCAGGAGATGATGTCGCGCATTCGTTCCAGACTGCGCGTGACGATGTTGGAAACCATGTCTTCCTCTCGTGCGAAGTACTGCCGAATCGATCGGACCTGTGTGTGCTGCCGCGGTTCAGTGAGCGGTAGGGCGTTTGGCGTGAATCATCATCGCGATGCCCAGAATGATCATCGGCACGCTCAGCCATTGCGCGGTGGATAGCCCTGCGCCCAGCGCGCTGAAAATGCCGGGGTCGGGTGTGCGGAAAAATTCCATCACGAAACGCAGCACGCCATAGCCCATCAAAAAGACCGCAGAGGTGGCGCGCAGCGGTCGCGGTGCACGGGCGTACCACCACAGCAGCACAAACAGCAGCAAGCCTTCGCCGGCGGCCTGGTAAAGCTGCGAGGGGTGGCGCGGCAGATTGTCGACATGCGGGAAGACCATCGCCCACGGCAGGGCGGGGTCGGCAACACGGCCCCACAACTCGCCATTGATGAAGTTGCCGACGCGCCCGGCCGCCAGACCGGTGGGCACCAGCGGCGCGATGAAGTCGGTGATCTGCCAGAAGCCTTTGTTGTGGCGTTTGCCATACAGCCACATGGCCACCAGCACGCCGAGAAAACCGCCGTGGAAGCTCATGCCGCCTTTCCAGGTGGCGAGAATTTCCATCGGATGGCTGAAGTAGTAGCCGGGCTGATAGAACAGCACTTCGCCCAGGCGGCCGCCCACCACCACGCCGATCACGCCATAGAACAGCAAGTCGTCGAGTTGCTGCGCCGTCCAGCCCAGTTCGGGCCGGCGCTTGATATGCAGTCGCCCCAGCCCGATGAACAGGACGAAGGCGATGAGGTACATCAGGCCATACCAGTGAACCGAGAGCGGGCCGATCGAGAAGGCGACCGGGTCAATTTGCGGGTAGGTCAGCATGCGTTCAGTCGGCTTCGCCCAGGCTGATTTTCAGTTGATGCAGTTCGGCACGCAGGGCGGCGACTTCGGACTCAAGCGTTTCAACTCTCGCGGCCAGACCGCCGGGGGCGACATGGGCGGAGGCGGCCATCACGCTGGCGACGTCGACCTCCCCGCACATCAGGTGGGCATAGCGGGTTTCCTTGGTGCCGGGCGCGCGCGGCAGGGCAAGCACCATGGGCGGGTATTTTTCGGCCAGGTGTTCCAGCGCTGCCTGCAGGGTGGGAATGTCCTCAAAGCGGTGCATGCGCTCGCTGCGGCTGCGCAATTCGCCGGCGGTTTGCGGCCCGCGCAGCATCAGCAGCGCCATGATGGCCTGCTCGGCGGGCGGCAGCGAATGCCGCAGCCGGATGCGGTGCTCGTACTTGACCACCCGGGCGCCTTCGTAGCGACCGATCAGGCCACGGGCCAGCAGCTGGCTGATGGCCTCGCTGACTTCGGACTCGTCCAGCTGCATGACCGGCTCGCGGCCGGTGAGCTGGTTGGCGCCGGTGGTAATGGCGTTGATGCTCAGGGGGTATTGGTCGGGGGTGGTGAAACTTTTTTCGATCAGCACGGCCAGCACGCGGGCCTCGTTCTGGCTGAGATCAAAACCTTCGGTGGATTCTGTGGTGTCGGTCATTGAGCGGTTCCGGCTGTGGCGCAGATCGCCATGATAGCGGATCGCCCGTGGCTAACGCGTCGCGCTGTCGTCGTCGCGCGCGGCCAGCGCGGCGCGGGCGAGGTCGATGAG
>JBFIJC010000103.1:0-10843 GCA_041600915.1 Nitrogeniibacter sp. | reverse complement strand
TGGAGGCGTCATGGCAGTGGCTCAAATGACTCGTAAAGCCCGGCTGACGCTGGCAGCCCTGATTGTGGTGTGCGTGTTGCCGGTGGCGGCCTCGTATTTTGCGTTTTACGTCTGGCCGCCCAGCGGGCGCAGCAACTATGGCGCTCTGGTGACCCCGACGCCGCTGCCCGATGGCGCGCTCGCTACCGCCGACGGCGGCCAGTTCGCGCGTGCGGACATCGACGGATTCTGGACCTTTGTGGTGGTGTCGCCCTCTGCCTGCGACGCGCCCTGCCAGCAGGCGCTGTACTTCACCCGTCAGGTGCGCACCGCGCAGGCGAAAGAGTCTACGCGTGTCGCGCGCGTGTGGCTGTTGTCGGACGACGGCGCGCCCGACGCCGCCTTGCTTGCCCATCACCCGGAGCTTGTCGTGGCGCGGGCCAATCGCCAATGGCTGGATCAGCTCGATGGCGAGGCGGTGGCCCAGGTCTGGCTCGCCGACCCGCGCGGCAACGTGATGATGCGCTACCCGACCGAACTCGATCCGAAAGGCATGATCAAGGATCTGGCGCGCCTCCTCAAATACTCGCAGGTCGGCTGAACATGTATCGCCGGCTCGTCTTCCTCGCGCTGCTGCTCACTTTGGCCGTGGTCGTGCTTGGCGCCTATGTGCGCTTGTCGGATGCCGGTCTCGGCTGTCCCGACTGGCCCGGTTGTTACGGGCAGGTGACGCCGGCGCACGCGGCCGAGCATATCGAAGCGGCCGAGGCCGCCGCGCCGGGCGGTCCGGTCTCCATGCCCAAGGCCTGGAAGGAAATGATCCACCGCTATCTGGCGGCCACGCTGGGCTTCATCATTCTGGTGATCGCGGCCCTGGCGTGGCGGCAACGGCGCGACCCCGATGTCCGACCCGGCATTGCAATGCTGCTTGTCGGTGTGGTGATTTTTCAGGGCTTGCTGGGCAAGTGGACCGTCACGCTGCTCCTCAAGCCGGCGATCGTCACCGGGCACTTGCTGGGTGGCTTGGCGACCTTGTCGCTCCTGGCGCTGCTGGCGATTCGTGCGGGCGGGCTGAGGCGGCGCTTTGCCTCACCGGGCCTGGTGCGATTGGCGCGCCTAGGCTTGTTGCTGGTGCTTGGCCAGATCGTGCTCGGCGGCTGGACCAGTACCAACTATGCAGCGCTGGCGTGTACCGATTTCCCGACCTGTCACGGCAGCTGGTGGCCGGGCATGGATGTGGGCAACGCCTTCCATGTGGTGCGCGAACTGGGCATGACGGCGACGGGCGATCTGCTGTCGCACGAAGCCCTGACGGCCATTCATTGGGCGCATCGACTGGGCGCCCTGGCCACCGTGGCGGGGCTGGCGCTGTTGATGTTTGGCCTGGTTCGGCAAGGCTTTGGTAGTGCCGCGGCGCTGCTGGCGCTCGCGCTGGCCGGGCAGGTGGGGCTGGGTATTGCCAATGTGGTGATGAGTCTGCCGCTGCCGCTGGCTGTGGCACATAACGCTGGCGCGGCGCTGTTGCTGCTGGTGATGGTAATGATCAATACACGTCTGATGCCTCAGCGGGCATGGGGCGCAGCGGGGAGTAAAAAACATGAAAACGCTTACGCTTGATAGCGCCGACGCCCTACGCCGCCTGCGGCACTTCTATGTGCTGACCAAGCCGCGGGTCAATACGCTGATCGTCTTCTGCGCCATGATCGGCATGTTCCTCGCCGTGCCGGAAGGCTTGCCGTCGGCGCAGATCGTGTTGTTCGCCACCCTGGGCATTGCCTGTGTCGCCGGCGCCGCCGCGGCCATGAACTGCCTGATCGAGCAAAAGCTCGATGCACGCATGGCCCGCACCCGGGCGCGTCCCTTGCCGCGCGGTGAGCTGACATCGACCGAGACCCTGGCGTTCTCGCTGGTGCTCGGCGGCGCTGGTCTGCTGTTGCTCTACAACGCGGTGAACCCGCTGACCATGTGGCTGACGCTGGCGACCTTTGTGGGCTATGCCGTGGTCTACACCGTGTTTCTCAAGCCGCGCACGCCGCAAAACATCGTGATCGGCGGCGCCTCCGGCGCGATGCCGCCGGTGCTCGGCTGGGCGGCGGTCACCGGCGAGGTCGGCAGCGACGCCTTGCTGCTCTTCCTCATCATCTTTGCCTGGACGCCGCCGCACTTCTGGGCGCTGGCCTTGTACCGCAGCGCCGACTACGCGCGCGCCGGTCTGCCCATGCTGCCGGTCACCCACGGCTCGCGCTATACCCGCTTGTCAGTGTTGCTCTACACCATCATTCTGTTTGCCGTCACCTTGCTGCCCTTTGCCACGCGCATGAGCGGTGTGGCCTATCTTGCCGCGGCGGTGGTGCTTGGCGTGGCCTTCTTGCGCTACGCATGGCGTTTGTATGTGAATTACAGCGACAAATTGTCGCAAGAGACTTTCCGCTTCTCCATCGTGTACCTATCATCGCTGTTTGCCGCCTTGCTGGTGGATCACTACCTCCCCTATTGATGAGGCCACGATGCTTCGAACCCTCCTGGTGGTCGCCGCGCTTGCGCTGACCGCCTGCAGTCCTGCCGAACCACCCAAGAGCTTCAAGAACACCGACATTACCGGCGCCGATTACGGCAAAGGTTTTTCGCTCACCGATCACACCGGTGCGCCGCGTACGCTGGTCGATTTCAAAGGCAAGGTGGTGACGCTGTTCTTTGGCTTCACCCAGTGTCCGGACGTGTGCCCCACCAACCTGCTGACCATGACCGAAGTCATGCGTCTGATTGGCTCCAATGCCGAACGTACCCAGGTGCTGTTCATGACGGTGGACCCCGAGCGCGACACCCAGGAATTGCTGTCGCAGTATGTGCCGGCGTTTGATGCGCGCTTTCTGGGCCTGTATGGCGACCTGGCCACCACCGAAGCGGTGGCCAAGGACTTTAAGGTCTTCTTCCGCAAGAGCGGTGACACCGAGGGGCCGAACTACACCATCGACCACTCCGCCGGCACCTATGTGTTCGACACGCAAGGTCGACTCCGCCTGTATGTAAAGCACGGCACATCGGCGCAGGATATCGCCGAGGACATCCAGACCCTGTTCTCCGAGAAATAGCTCGTAGAAGAATCTGCCAAAGATGGGCTGCATTACGCAATAACTGAGTCCGGCGAATCGGTAATCTGGGCGCTTTCCTGTCCCGGAGATTCGTCATGAATCTGTCCCAAGTTCTGCTCACGGCGCTCAAGGCCCATGGCGCGCGCGAAGTGTTCGGCATCCCCGGCGATTTCGCCCTCCCGTTTTTCCGGGAAATCGAAAACTCCGGCATCCTCCCGCTCTACACCCTGAGTCATGAGCCCGGCGTCGGCTTTGCTGCCGACGCCTCGGCGCGCATTCGCAGCACGCTGTCAGTGGCTGCCGTGACCTACGGCGCCGGCGCGCTCAACATGGTCAACCCGGTGGCCGGCGCCTACGCCGAAAAGTCGCCCGTGGTGGTGATTTCGGGCGCGCCGGGCAAGGGCGAGTCGAGCACCGGGCTGCTGCTGCATCACCAGGCGAAGACCCTCGATTCGCAATTCGCCATCTACAAAGAAATCACCTGCGATCAGGCCCGCCTGACCGATGCGCGCACCGCCCCGGCCGAGATTGCCCGCGTGCTGGCCAGCTGCCTGCGCGAGTCGCGACCGGTGTATATCGAGCTGCCGCGCGACATGGTGGCCGAGCCGTGCGAACCGGTCGTCGCGTTGGGTGAGCCGGTGGTCGATGATGAGGCGCTCGACGCGTGTGCCGATGAAATCCTCGCGCGCCTCGCAGCGGCCGAGCGGCCGGTGTTGATGGCGGGTGTCGAAGTGCGGCGCTTTGATCTGGAGACGCAGGTGGCCGCGCTGGCGCGTCAGCTGGGCATTCCGGTAGTGACCAGTATTCTCGGTCGTGGTCTGCTGGCGGGGCACGATGCACCGCTGGCCGGCACCTACCTGGGCGTGGCGGGCGCCGAATCGGTGACCACCATGGTCGAGGACTCGGACGCGCTGCTGATGCTCGGCGTGCTGGTGTCGGATACCAACTTTGGCGTGTCGGCGCGGCAGATCGACCTGCGCAAGGCGATTGTGGCCTGCGACAGCGAAGTCACGCTCGGCTATCACACCTACACGCATCTGCCGCTCGGGCGGGTTGTGCGACGTTTGCTCGAGCGTGCACCCGCCGCCCGGCAAGTGCCGACCCTGCCGCCGCCGAGCTATCCGCACGGGATGGTGGCCGACGATGCGCCCATTGTGCCGGGTGACATCGCACGCGGTATCAATGACTTGATGGCACGCCACGGTGTGATGCCGATCGCCGCCGACATGGGCGATTGCATGTTCACCGCCATGGACATCGCGCACCAGGCGCTGGTGGCGCCGGGCTACTACGCCACCATGGGCTTCGGTGTGCCGGCTGGCCTCGGCTTGCAAGCGGCGACCGGTGAGCGACCGCTGATTCTGGTGGGCGACGGCGCCTTCCAGATGACGGGTTGGGAGCTGGGTAATTGCAGCCGCTTCGGCTGGGACCCGATCGTGCTCGTGTTCAACAACCGTTCGTGGGAGATGTTGCGCACCTTCCAGCCGGAGTCGTCTTTCAATGACCTGAGCTATTGGGACTTCGCTGGCATGGCGAATGGCCTGGGCGGCGATGGTCTGCGGGTTGAGACGCGTGCCGAACTGGCCACGGCGCTCGAGCATGCCGTCGCCACGCGGGGTCGCTTCCAGTTGATTGATGTGAGCATTCCGCGCGGTGAGCTGTCGCCGACGCTCAAGCGTTTTGTCGAGGGTGTTAAACGATTGTCGGCACCCGGCGCGCGATAAGCGCAATAAAAAGGGCGACCCGCGGGTCGCCCTTCTTTTTTGGCTTGCGTCTGCGATCAGGCCAGTGCGGCCAGCTCGCCGCGCATCTGCTTGAGCGCCTTGGCTTCGATCTGGCGAATCCGCTCGGCAGACACGCCGTACTCATCGGCCAGCTCATGCAGCGTGGCGGCTTTGCCGTCGTCGCCGGTCAGCCAGCGCGCCGAGATGATGTGGCGGCTGCGCTCGTCCAGCGCGGCCATGGCGTTGACCAGACCATCGGCTTGCAGCTGTGCCTGTTCGGCATTGGCCAGTAACTCGCTGGGCTCGGCCGAGGGGTCGCGCAGGTAGGCGATGGGCGCGAAGTGCTCGTCGTCATCGTCACGGCCGCCGTCGAGCGGCACATCCTGGCCGCCGAGACGGGTTTCCATCTCGACCACTTCTTCGGGCTTGACGCCAAGCTGTGCGGCAACCGCCGAGACGTCGTCCGGGCTCAGGGCGTTGCGGTCCTTTTTCAGGCTGCGCAGGTTGAAGAAAAGCTTGCGCTGAGCCTTGGTGGTGGCCACTTTGACCAGCCGGGCGTTTTTCAGGATGTACTCGTGAATCTCGGCCTTGATCCAGTGAATGGCAAAGGACACCAGGCGCACGCCCCGACGCGGGTCGAAGCGCTTGACGGCCTTCATGAGGCCGAGATTGCCTTCCTGAATCAGGTCGGCGTGCGGCAAACCGTAGCCGAGGTAGCCGCGTGCAATGGCGACCACAAGGCGCAGGTGCGACAGCACCAGGGCACGCGCCGCTTCCACATCGCCTTCGTCATGAAGACGGTGGGCGTAGGTCTTTTCCTCCTGCTCGGTCAGCAGGGGAATGCGGTTGGCGAACTGTATGTACTGGTCGATACTGCCGACGGTGGTCGGGATCGGTAGCGACAAAGCGTGCGTCATTGACGATGTCCTCCCAAAAGTTTTGCGGCTATTTTAGCACTCGCGTACTAGGAGTGCTAACAACGGAGTGAGTTCCGTGATCTTGAGGAAAAAAACCGTCTCGGTGCCGCCCGGCAGGATGACGTCACCTTTTTTAAGCTGAGCCTGTGCCAATATTGGCATTTCGCATAAAGTCGGCGTGCCTGCTGCCGTTACTGAACTGCGAGACTCGCCTTCTTTCCCGACGAACGGGAGCTGCGACAGGATCACATGACTGACAACGACATTTCTCAGGTCGACGCTGCACCGACGCCTGCGCCCGCTGACGAAGCGGTGGCCGCGCCGAATGCGGACGTGCATCGACCCGACGCCTTGCTTGAATGTTTGCTGGTGCTCGCACGCGCGCATGGCTGCTCGCTCACGCGCGACGCGGCCACGGCCGGCTTGCCGCTGGTCAATCACCGCCTCACCCCGTCCTTGTTCGACCGCGCCGCGCGTCGCGCCGGGCTGACATCCAATCTGGCGCGCCGGCCGCTCGAGCGGCTCAATGCGGCGCTGTTTCCGGTGGTGCTGATGCTGGCCGATGAGCAGGCCTGCGTGCTGCTGGGCTGGACGGAAGACGGCGCCGCCGCGCGGGTGATCTTCCCCGAGCTGGGCGATGCTGAGGCCGAGTTGCCCATCGATGAGCTGGCGGCGCGCTATGCCGGCCTGGCTATCTTTGCCCGGCCGCGTTTCCGCTTCGATGCGCGCACGCCGGAAGTCGGCGCCATCCGCCATCGCCACTGGTTCTGGGGTGCGATCAACGACAACCGCCCGCTGTATCGCGATGTGCTGATCGCGGCCTTGATGATCAATTTGTTTGCCATCGCGCTGCCGATGTTCACCATGAACGTGTATGACCGCGTTGTGCCGAACAATGCCGTCGATACGCTGTGGATGCTGGCGATCGGGGTGTCGATCGTGATGGTTGCCGATCTGGTGATGCGCACCATGCGCGGCTACTTCATCGACCTGGCCGGCAATCGGGTCGACGTCAAACTGTCGGCCTACATCATGGAGCGGGTGCTCGGCTTGCAGATGGAGCAGCGGCCGGTGTCGGCGGGCTCGTTTGCGGCCAATCTGCGCTCCTTCGAGACGGTGCGCGATTTCATCACCTCGGCCACGGTGAGCGCTTTTGTGGATCTGCCGTTTGCGCTGATTTTTCTGGTGGTGATCGGCTGGATCGCCTGGCCGATGATTATCCCCATCATCGTCGGTGTGCTGATCGTGCTGCTCTATGCCATGACGGTGCAGAGCCGGATGCATGAGCTGTCTGAAACCACCTACCGCGCCGGCGCGCAGCGCAACGCCACGCTGGTCGAGAGTCTGGTCGGGCTGGAAGCGGTCAAGGCGCTCGGTTGCGAAGGCTATATGCAGCGCAAGTGGGAGCAGAGCGCGGTCTTTCTGGCGCGCACCAGTGCGCAGCTGCGCTTGCTGTCGGCGTCGACCATGAACGGTGCGCTGTGGGTGCAGCAGACCACCAACGTGGCCATCATCGTGCTCGGCGTGTATCTGATCTCGGAAGGCGAGCTGAGCATGGGCGGTTTGATCGCCTGCTCGATGCTGTCCTCGCGCGCGCTGGCGCCCATCAGTCAGGTGGCTGGTTTGCTGACGCAGTATCACAACGCAGCGACGGCGCTGACCTCGCTGGACGAGATTCTGTCGCGGCCCATCGAGCGGCCCGAGGACTCCAGCTTTGTGAGCCGGCAGAACTTTGTCGGCCGCATCGAGTTCAAGGACGTGCATTTTGTCTACCCGGGCCAGGACGTCGAGGCGCTGCGCAATGTGTCGCTGCGTATCGAGCCGGGCGAGCGGGTGGCCATTCTCGGGCGCGTCGGCTCCGGCAAGACCACCCTGCACAAGCTGATTCTCGGCCTCTACCGGCCCACCGAGGGCGCGGTGCTGATCGACGACATCGACTTGCGCCAGCTCGACCCGGCCGAGTTGCGCCGCCATGTCGGCTATGTGCCACAGGACGTGACGCTGTTTTACGGCAGCCTGCGCGACAACCTCACCATCGCCTCGCGTGACGCCGACGATGCCGATGTGGTGCGCGCCGCGGAGCTGGCGGGTATTGCTGATTTTGTGAATGCGCACCCGAAAGGCTTCGACATGCTGGTGGGCGAGCGCGGCGAATCGCTCTCGGGTGGCCAGCGCCAGGGCGTGGCGATTGCCCGTGCGCTGATCAATGATCCGCCCATCTTGCTGATGGACGAGCCCACCGGCTCGATGGACCACTCAAGCGAGGAATACGTCAAACAGCAGCTGCGCAGCTGCGCCGTGGGAAAAACGATGATCGTCATCACCCATCGCACCTCGCTGCTCGAACTGGTCGACCGGATCATCGTCGTCGATGGCGGCAAGATCGTCGCCGACGGGCCGAAGTCTCAAGTGGTCGAAGCCTTGCGCCAGGGGCGTATCGGGAGGGCTGCATGAGCGCGCACGTACGGCCGCCCGAAGGGCGCGCGATCCTCCCTTGGGGCGGGTGGAGCAGGGGTTTCGCGGAGCATTGCTCCGCGCCTGCGGAACGGGTTGGCTGCGAAAAGCCGACCCACCGTCGCCTTAGCGACAGGAGGGTCGAGCAATGAGCAATCTCAATGCAGAGCAGTTCAAGCGCATTGGCCAAGCCTCGGATGCCGTTTCAAAACGCACCCGGCCGCTGCTCGATCGGCTGTTTGGCCGCATGGTGCCCGAGCAAAGCGATGGCGATGTCGATTGGGGTGGCGACGCCGACCGTGCGGTGATGGAGCAGGAGCCGCTGCGTGCGCGTGCGCTGCTGCGTGGCTCGCTGGTGGTGCTGTTGCTGTTGGTGGTGTGGGCCGGTTTTGCCGAGATTGATGAAGTCACGCGCGGCGAAGGGCGGGTCATCCCGTCCAGCCAGTTGCAGGTCTTGCAGTCATTTGACGGCGGCGTGGTCGAGGAGATTCTGGTCAAGGAAGGCGATGTGGTCGACATCGGTCAGACCCTGCTGCGCATCGACCCGACACGCTTTGTCTCCTCCCTGCGCGAAAACCGGGTGCAGTACTACGCCTTGGTGGCCAAGGCTGCGCGGCTGGTGGCCATGTCCGAAGGCGCGGCCTTCATCCCGCCGCCCGAGGTCGCCAAGGCGGCGCCGGAGCTGGTTGAGCAAGAGCGCGCGCTGTACGACGCGGGGCAGGCCAAGCTCGATGGCGAACTGGCCATTGCGCGCCAGCAGATGGCGCAGCGCAGTCAGGAACTGGTCGAGGTGCAGGCCCGTCTGGCGCAAGCCACGCAGACTTTCAATCTGGTATCGCAAGAGCTCGATGTGACCAAACCCTTGCTCGCGTCGGGCGCCGTGTCCGAAGTCGAGCTGCTGCGCCTTGAGCGCGACGTGGCGCGGCTGCGTGGTGAGCGCAATCAGGCGAGCGCGCAGATCGCGCGCATTCAGTCATCGATTGCCGAAGCCAATCGCAATATTCAGGACGTCGAGCTCAGCTACCGCAATGCGGCGCGCAACGAGCTGGCCGATACGCGCGCCAAGCTCAACAGCCTGTCCGAAGGCAGCCTGGCGCTGGTGGATCGGGTCAAGCATGCCGAGGTGAAGTCGCCCATGCGCGGCACGGTCAAGCGCTTGCTGATCAATACCGTCGGTGGCGTGGTGCAGCCCGGCAAGGAAGTGGCCGAAGTGGTGCCGCTGGACGAGGCGCTGTTGCTTGAAGCCAAGATCAACCCCAAGGACATTGGCTTCCTGCGTCCGGGGCAGCCGGCCGAGGTCAAATTCACGGCTTACGACTTCTCCATCTATGGCGGGCTCAAGGCCACGGTCGAGCAAATCGGCGCCGATACGGTGATGGATGACCGCGGCAATGCCTTTTATATCGTGCGAGTGCGCACAACAGAGTCAAGTTTGGGGCAGAACCTGCCGATTATCCCTGGCATGGTCGCGCAGGTTGACGTGCTGACCGGCAAGAAAACGATTTTGTCCTATTTGCTCAAACCGGTCTTGCGGGCTAAGGCCAATGCGCTGACGGAACGATGACCAAACACCTATTCATCTCATCGAAAGGCCAACTCCAGGCGCGCTGGAAAAGCGCGTTCCCGGATGCTGTTGTGCGCGCCGAGCCGGGCGGTGAGCGGCCGGATGTGCTGTGGTGGGCTCGCGTGCCGCTGAATTCCGCCGAGCTGTCGTCGGCGATTGCAGCCCTGCCTGGCGTGCCGGTGGTGGTGTTGTCGCCCGAGCCGGTGCAAGAAGACGCCATGCACGCCATCGCGCTCGGCGCGCGCGGCTATTGCCACAGTCACGCCACGCCCAGCATGTTGCAACAGGTGGCCGTCGCCGTGACGCATGGCGGCTTGTGGCTGGGCCCCGAGCTGATGAGCCGGGTGATGGGCGCCGCCAGCGAGCGACTGCTGGGCGAGCAAGCGCCCGACGTCGATCCCGGGCTGGATCTGCTGACCCCGCGTGAGCGAGCCGTGGCACTCGAAGTCGCCCGCGGCGCAACCAACAAGGAAGCCGCCCGCCGGCTCGACATCACCGAGCGCACCGTCAAGGCGCACCTCGGCGCCGCCTTCGAAAAGCTCGGCGTGCGCGATCGGCTCCAACTCGTGCTGGCACTCAAATATGTGCCGGTCGATGTCGATCACGCGGCCTGAGCGCCGGCCGCTACGCGCTCGCGTGCGGCCCACCCTGTCCACCGGTCCAATAGGCTTCGCCGCGTTGCGACCGTAATCTTTCACTATCGAATCAGTGTAGGTCGGCGCTGTGCCGGCCCAGCGGAGAACTCAAATGGCGATCAATCAACCCGTAGCGACCGTAGTGGCAGTCATCGGCGAGGCCTATGCCCGCAACGCAGACGGCGCAATGCGTGTCCTCAAGGCCGGCGACGCCCTCTACGAAGGTGAAGTTGTCATCACGCGCAACGGCGGCCGTGTCGAACTGGCTACCAGCGACGGTCAGCTGCTCGAAGTGCAGCCGAACGAGACCATCGCCATCACCGCCGAGCTCTCCGACACCACCCGCCCGACGCCGCAAGAAGCCGCTGTCGGCGACGCCACCATTGATCGCGTCATCCAGGCCATCAACGACGGTGGCGACATCGACGACGCCATCGACGCCCCGGCTGCCGGTCTGAACGGTGGCGCCGGCGGCGAC
>JBFIJC010000102.1:0-10946 GCA_041600915.1 Nitrogeniibacter sp. | reverse complement strand
GGCACACGCCAGGCGGCATGCAGCATGGGGTAGGCGTCGAAGCCGATGTCCTCTTCGTTGCCCGGCGCCTTGCACGGCGGCAGGCCGCAGTGATTCCACTCTTTGGCCATCAGCAGCGACACGTCCAGGAAGCCCGGCGGTGCGATCTTGAAGCGCAGCGTCGGGCCCGCGACCAGCATGCGTTTGCGCGGGGCGAAGCGGTTGTCTTTGCTGTTCCAGTCGAAGCCGGCGGTGAGCGCTACATCGCGGATGGGGCCGACGGCCAGTGATTGGTCAAAGACCTTGCCCAGCGACAGCAGATGCCGATAGACGATGTAGAACTCGGTGGCGCCGTGATTGCTGTCTTTGGCCGGGTCGATGTCGTCGGAGCGCAGCATTTTGACGCTGGCCAGATTCATGCCGTGGCTGTAGCCGCTGACATGCACGAATTCCAGAATGTCCTTGCGCACCGGCGAGCGGTTGGCCGGCTCGGTAAAGCGGTTGCCCGTGGTGTAGCTGATCGAGTTGTCCTGCCAGTCGATGGCGTGGGCAGGCAGCGTGGCGAGGCCGCCGGCCGCAAGCGCGGTGGCGGTAATCAGGGTGCGCAGCATGAAACTCTCCGGGATTTTTCGCCGCGCAGTATGCCTGCGGGCGCGTCGGCGGGCTTTGATCTGAGTCGGGCTTAGCCGTGTTTTCCGATGCGGTCTTCGAGATCGGCCACCACGATCGATAAGGCCTGGGTGGAGGTCACCACTTCGACCAGCGACAGCACCAGCGAGATCGCGAGCGTGATGATCGACAGGCCAAACAGCCAGTGACCGAGCGTGCTGTGCACCAGAAAGATCGCCAGCATGGCCAGCGCACAAAGCAAGAAGCTGATGACCGCAAAGGTCTGCATGGAGCGAATCAGGCTGATGCGCCGCTTGAGGCCGGGGATTTGCGCCCGCGCGAGTGCCATGTTGCCGCCTTCGTCGCTGGCGAGCTGGCGAATGACCTGCGCCAGGGTAAGAAAGCGGTTGGTGTAGGCCAGCAGCAATAGCGAGATGGCGGGGAACAGCAGGGCAGGGGTGGTGATGTCCATGGCTCAGACCTTGTGGGTCGACAGCAAAATGCTGGTTTCGGTGTTGGCGATGCCGTCGATGCTGCGGATGCGGCCAAGCGCGCGGTCGAAGGCTTCCAGCGTGTCGGCGCGGATCTCGGCGACGAAGTCCCAGCGGCCGTTGGTTGAGTGCAGCGTCTGCACCGCCGGCTCACCGCGCAAGGCTTTGAGGACGGCGGCCGTGGTGTTGCCTTCGACGGCAATACCCATCCACGCGCGGATGCGATGCGCTTCGGCCGCCGGCTTGAGGCGCACGGAATAGCCGGCAATCACCCCGCTGGTTTCGAGCTTGCGCAGGCGGTTGAGCACCGTGCCCCGCGCGACCCGCAGGCTGCGCGCGAGGCTTGCCACCGGCAGGCGTGCATCATCGCGCAGCAAAGCAATGAGCTGGCGATCGGTGTCGTCGATATCGTGCATTGCGTCAGACATGACTGACATTATGGCAACAATAGTGGCTGTAGTGGTCAATTAAGTGGCTTTCTGTTGATGCCTGCCATGTCCATACTCAAAGAAATGCCGGACGCTCCGGCGCAACTGATACGAGGCATCGACATGAACACTCCGGCGCACATCCTGCTTGTCGCACCGACACACTACGAGGTGCGCTACGCCATCAATCCGTGGATGGAGCCCGAACGCTGGTTGCAGGACACGGCAGGCTTTGGCGCGCAGGCGCGGCGCAGCTTCAATGCGCTCTCCGAGGCCTTGCGCGCGTCGGGGTGCCGCCTGACGGTGCTCGATGGCGAGCCTGGCCTGCCCGACATGGTGTTTCCGGCCAATGCCGGGGTGGTGCTCGACGGCCGCCTGTTGCTGGCCCGATTCCGTCATGCCGAACGCCAGGGCGAAGAGGCGCCCTTTGCCCGCGCCTTTGCGGCACTGCGCGTGGCCGGCGTGCTGACGGAGGTGGCCACACTGCCTGAGGGCGTGTTTCAGGAAGGCGCGGGCGACTGCCTGTGGGACGCCACGCGGGGGCTGTTCTGGGTGGGCTGGGGGCAGCGCTCGAACCAGGCATCGGTCAAAGCGGTGGCGGACTATTTTGGTCAGCCCGTCGTGCCGCTGGAGCTGATCACCGAGCGTTCCTACCATCTCGACGTGTGTTTCTGCCCGCTTGCCGGTGGTGAGATTCTGTACTACCCGCCGGCCTTGTCGGTCGATTCGCTGGCGCGCTTGCGCGAGCGCGTGCCGGCCGATCAGCTGATCGAAGCCACCGAAGACGATCTGGCGCATTTCAGCGTCAATGCGGTCAGTGTTGGCCGGCAGGTGGTGATGAGTCGTACCACCGACCGGCTGCGCGGCGTACTCACCGAGCGCGGCTATCAGGTGCGAGAGGTCGGTCTGTCGCCGTTCATGATGTCCGGTGGCGGCGCCTTTTGCATGACCTTGCGCCTGGATCGCCATAGCACTGCGGCGCGCTGCGCGCACCCGGCCGAGGCTGCGGCCTGAGGAGACGACCATGACCCAGTTCATCGATGTGCCCAATCTTCAGCACTGGCTGCGCCGACGCGGTGTGGCAACGGTGCTGGTCGAAATGGCGGAGGCGATCCGCGAGGACTACCTGCGTTGGGAGGCTTTCGAGAAAGCGCCGCGAGTGGCCAGCCATTCGCCGGTGGGCGTGATCGAACTGATGCCCGCCAGCGATGGCGTGCTCTACGGCTTCAAGTACGTCAATGGCCATCCCAAGAACGCTGGCGAGGGCAAACTGACGGTGATGGCCTTTGGCATGCTGGCCGAGGTCGATACCGGCTATCCGCTGTTGCTGTCCGAAATGACGCTGACCACCGCGCTACGCACGGCCGCCACTTCGGCGCTGGCGGCACAGGCCATGGCGCGGCCAGCGTCGCGCTGCATGGCCTTGATCGGCAACGGCTGCCAAAGCGAGTTCCAGTCCCTGGCCTTTCATGCCTTGCTCGGCATCGAGCGTATTCAGGCCTATGACATCGACCCGGCCGCGACAGCCCGATTGCGCCGTAACCTTGCGCATGTGCCGGGCTTGCGCATCGATGCGATGCCAAGTGTCGCGGCGGCCGTGGCGGGGGCGGACATCATCACCACGGTAACGGCCGACAAGCGACAGGCCACCATCCTGCGCGACGACATGGTTTTGCCCGGCGTGCACCTGAACGCCGTGGGCGGCGATTGCCCCGGTAAGACCGAGCTGGATGCCGCCACGCTCAGGCGCGCACGCGTGGTCGTCGAGTACGAAGCGCAGACGCGAGACGAAGGAGAGATTCAGCAGGTGCCGGCGGATTTTCCGGTGACCGAGCTGTGGCAAGTGCTTGCCGGCAAGGCGCCGGGGCGTGCCAATGCACAGGAGGTGACGGTGTTTGACTCGGTGGGCTTTGCGCTGGAGGACTTCGCTGCGCTGCGCTATCTATACACCCGGGCGGTGCCGGACGGCGTCGGTCGCGCGTTGGCGCTGGTGCCCGTGCTCGATGACCCGCGTGATCTGTTTTCACTCGTCGCGCCGGAGGGCATCCGGGCCACCGAAGCGATCTGAGCGGCTGACGTAAAAAGCCCCCGCCCGGCGATTGCCGGGCGGGGGCTTTTTTACAGGCGCCGGATGATGCGTCAGGCGACTTTCTTGGCGGCCTTGGCGGTTGCCTTCACGGCGGCGTCGGTGGCCTTGTTGATGTTCGACTCGGTCATCTCGACGACTTTGCGCGTGGTCTTGGCGGCATCTTCAAAGGCCGAGCTTGTGGCCGTCACGGCAGACTTGAGCGCCTTGGCAATCACCTCGCCACCCAGCGGCGTGTTTGCCGACAGCGCGTCAATGGCTTTGTCCAGATCGCTATTGATCGAGGCGTACTTGGGTGCAAGCACGGCGTTGATGGATTCGCCAGCCTCGGAGGCAATCGCGTAGCTGGTGCGCAGGTAACCCACGCTGCGGGTCAGCGACGGCGCGATGAAGCCGGCGCCCAGGGCCAGAAGCGTTTTCGGCTCACGGGCGGCGGACACATCGGACAACAGCTTGAAGCCGTCTTCGGCGCCGGCGCGGCCGAAATCGAGGCTCAGCGTGCCTGCGCGCTCGATGGTGTCAAAGCCGATGCCGGCCAGAGCGGACAAAGTGTCCAGTGCGTCGGCATGGGAAACGATGAGGGTTTCTTTGGTCATCATGGTCATTACTCCTGTCAGCTTGGGTTGATTTGTCAGCGCCGCTCAGAAAAATGGTGCAGCGCACAATTAAATAATAGCGTCCCGATCAAGAAAGTAAAGAACTTTATGTTGCGTTGCACCATTTGCTGTTCTGGCCTGCGCCAGATGACTGGTGCGTGTGTTTCAGGCGGCGTCGCGCGCCGGTCTTCGTAAGGAAGGGTAAATGCGCCGCGGCCGCGCTTGTTCCGTTCGGGGTGGGCTGATAGCCTGATCCGTACTGCATTCCGCTTAGTTAATGGATCTCCAATGAAATCAGTGTTGCGCATCGTGGTCGGGCTTGGCCTGCTGGTCTTGGTGGCGATGGCGGCCCTCGCGGCTTATCTGGCCTTTGTATTTGACGCCAACGACTACCGTGATCGACTCAGCGAACTGGTTGCCGAGCAAACCGGGCGGGAGCTGACGCTCTCCGGTGAGATGAAGCTGTCGGTGTTTCCCTGGCTTGGCTTTGAGCTGGGCGCGCTTGAACTCGGTAATGCCAAAGGCTTTTCAGATCGCCCCTTTGCCGCGCTGAGCGCTGCCGAGGCGCGGGTCAAGCTGCTGCCCCTGCTGCGCAAGGAGGTCGCCGTCGACCGGGTGGTCCTGAAAGGCTTGCAACTCAGCCTCGAGCGTCGAGCGGATGGCAAGACAAACTGGGATGACCTGCTTAAACCCGACACTGAAAAAGGCGGTCCGGGCGACGGCGCGGGCGATGCGTCGGGCGCCGGCCCTTCGGCCCTTGTGGTGGGCGGGGTCGATATTCAGGATGCGGTGATTCGGTGGGATGATGAGACCACCAAGGTGAAACACAGCCTGAGCGATGTGGACATCCAGACGGGCGAGATCGCCCCCGGCGTGCCCTTCAATATCGATCTGGGCGCCAGTTTTTCGAGCAGTGAGCCGGCGATTCAAGGGCGGGTGACCGTCAGTGCCAAGGCGTCGCTGGATCTGGCGGCCAAGCGCTACAGCCTGATGGGACTTCGGGCCGGGCTCAAGGCCAACGGCGCCGGGCTGCCCGGCGGCAGTGTCGATGCCGGGCTGATGGCCGACCTGAGCGCAGATCTGGCTGCGGGCAATGTGTCGGTCAAGGGTTTGTCATTGAAAGCCTATGACGTGGCGCTCACAGGGGCGCTCGAAGGCACGGGTCTGATGGATGCGATGGTGCTGAAGGGGCCGGTCGTGCTCGAAGGGGTGAATCCGCGCGAGCTGCTGGCGCGCCTGAAAATCGACGCGCCGCGTACCGCAAACCCGGACCGCCTCAAGCGTGCCGCGCTCAAGGGCACGCTTCTGGTGACGCCCGCACGCATCGCCCTGAGTGATCTGGTCGCCACGCTGGACGACAGCAAAATCTCGGGTCAGCTCGAAATTGCTGATCTGAAAAAGAGCGCACTGCGCTTCGACATCTCGGTCGACGCCCTCGATGTTGATAGCTATCTGCCGCCGGCTGCAGCCAACGGCAGCGGCGGCGGAGCGGCCGGTGCGCCCGCGAGTGCGCCGGCGGCCGTGCCGCCGGCGACCGATGGCTTGCGCAATCTCGACGCGGCTGGCCGGCTTCGGATTGGAAAGCTCAAGGCCAGCGGTCTGCAGGCCAGTGCGGTCGATGTGGGCATCAAGGCCGCGGGCGGCCGGATCGATGTGACGCCCAAGGCGTCGCTCTATGAGGGCAGTCTCGATAGCCGGGTGAGTGTCGACGTCCGCCCGAAAACGCCGACGCTGACGCTCGGTGGCGGCGTGACCGATGTTCAGATCGGCCCCTTGTTGCGCGACCTCACGGGCAAGCCCGAGAAGCTGACCGGCCGCGCCCGCGTCGGCTTCGACCTCAAGGGCGCTGGGTTGGACGCGCCTGCGCTCAAGCAGAGCCTTGCCGGCACCACCACGCTTGCGGTGCTGGACGGTGCCGTCAAGGGCGTCAACGTTGCGCAGTTCTTGCGTGAAGCGCAGGCGCAATTGACCGGCGAGAAGGTGGCCCAGGACAGCGGTCCGGCCCAGACTGATTTCTCCGATCTCAAGGCGAGCATCGTGCTCGGTGGCGGCGTTGCCCGCAATGACGATCTGGCCATGCGCTCGCCCTTGCTGCGTGTGGGCGGCGCGGGAACGGCCAATCTGGTGAGTGAGGTGATTGACTACCGGATCGAGACCTCTCTCGTCGGCACCCTGACCGGGCAGGGTGGAAAATCGCTCGACAAGGTCAAGGGCGTGACCGTACCGGTGCATGTGACCGGCAGCTTTTCTGATCCCAAGTACGCGCTCGATGCCGAGGCCTTGCTGGCCGGTGCGCTGAAGGGGCGGCTCGATCAGGAAAAGGCGGTGGTCCAGGAAAAGGTTGAAGCCGTGCGTGAAAAGGCGAAAGATCAACTCAAGGAAGAGCTGAAGAAGGGGCTGGGTGGCTTGTTCCGCTAAACCGGGCGCGCCGGATTTTGGAGATTTTTGTCACGAATGCCCCGATGCGGTGGGCGCGCGTGTCATTGCGCTCGGGATCATGTTAGTTTTATGCCGTTAAGTAGTGCATTCATGACAAGGAGGTTGGACGATGAGCGATTATTTGGCTGACGTACAGAAATTTGCACCCAAGGCAGATGCTGCGGTTGTGGACAAAATCGTGAAGTACTGCGGTATTGCCTTGCGCAATAAGGACTCTTCCCTGGTGTCGGCGACCGACAAGGCTGAGCTGGATCGGGTGCGTGATGGCTTCGCCAAGAAGAAGCTTGAGCTGACGCCGGATGCAGCCGACGCAGGCATCGCCAAGGTGTGCGAGAAGATGAAAGGCGTGAATCAAAAGAGCCGTGTCACCTTCTACTACCTGCTGGCCGAAGCCACCGGTACGCTGGGCAAGCTGGCCTGAGCACCGCCGGCGGCCGCGCCTACGCGGTGCCGGCACTGCAAGGAAAAACGCACCTCTCGGGGTGCGTTTTTTTGTCGGCGTTGCGGCGGTGAGTCAGAGGATGACGGTGATTTCCTCGCGGCGCACGAGTTCTTTCTGGAGCTGAATCGCTTCAAGACTCAGTGCGTCCTTGCTGCTGACCATGCCGACCGGCTTGCGGTTGGCGTCCACAATTGGAAGATGGCGGAAACCGCCTTCGAACATCATGTGCAGCGCATGGCCGAAGGGATGGTGCGGCGTGCTTGTGATCGGGTTGTGGGTCATGGCGTCCGACACGGGCGTGGTGTCAGGGTCTCGCCCCTCGCCCAGTACCCGGAAGGTGGCGTCTTGTTCGGTGAATATCCCGGTCAGGATGCCATGCTCGGCGATCAGCGCTGCGCTGAGTCGGGCCTTGGCCATCTGGCAGACCACGTCGCGCACCGATGTGTCAGGGGCGACGACCAGAAAGCCTCGGGATTGAATGACTTGGTGAATAGGACGTGCGGGCATCTGTCTCTCCTTGTCGATTTTGTCTGACGATATGTCGAGCTGAAGACCGGATTCGGCATGGCCGGAGGTCTTTGCTACCGCCTGTGAAAGTCTTGGGGCAGGGAGAAACTAAGCGTGTTTCGTGCCATCTTTTGGTCGGCTGGCATGTTGCGACGCACTGTCTGGCATGAGGTCCGCGATGGGGAAGTTCGGAGTTTTTTTGTGTTCAGAAATGCTGCGATGCGAAAAGTGTCGGCACAATAATTGATGCATTTTTCTGGTGCGTCTGGCGTGTCATGCACCGGCATGAAGCACGATGCTGACGTAAAAAACCGGGAAGCTTCCCGGTTTTTCTGTGTCCTGGAGTGCCTTGTCAGTGCTTGGGCTTTGTTGCTTTGGCAAACGTCGGGTCGGCAAAGAGTTTTGCGAACAGTTTCTGATACAACGCGAAATACTCCTGATAGGCCTTCGGAATCGCAATGGCGCCGACAAAGGAGGACTCCCAGGATGCGCTCACGCGATGGTCTTGATCGTACTTCGCGGCGTCGCCCTCGGTGACGATGAAGCGTGCGCCGAGCGCGCCATCAGCCGTACCCATATTGGTGTTCAACTCGCTTTCGGTCAGTTCGCCGGAAATGGCCACCGGGGCACTGGCGTCAAACTTTCCGGCGGCTTTGAGTTCGGCGATCAGTGCGTCTCTGAGATAGGCGGAAATGCTGCCTTGTGGGGGCGTCATCGAGCTGGCACGAGAGGTGATCGAGGTATCCATCGATTCCGGTTTGCCAGCCGCAAGCTTGAAGGCTCCGACCGAAACGGGAGACATGTCTGAGCCCCGGAGTTGCTGAACATTTCCCGCCGAGGCGCTGTGCGGCGGCATCTGGCCTGCGCATGCAGACAGGAGGACTGCAACGGCGGCGGCTTGCAGAAGGTTCTTGATGTAGCGCATGTGCTTAGTTTCCTGAAATGAACGACTTGTCGTGGGATAGGGTTTTGAGTCCATTCATGACGACATGTCGGGTCATGGTTTTTGCGGCTTCGTCCAGGCTGGCGGACGGCGTTGCGTTTGCCGGCGCGCCCTGGGCGCCCACCGTGGTGTGAATCGCGTGTCGAACGGTGGTTTTGATACTCTTCTTTTGACCCGCCGGTGTGTACTCAATGGTGCCCACGTAGCCGTCCGTGACCGTGTTGCCGGCCAGACCGAATGTCAGACCCGTGACGAATCCTTTGCTGAAGGCATCGTCGGACAGCGGGACGTTGTCAATCACGACGCTCAGAAAGCCGGCGCTTTGTTCCGGCGTACCGGAAACCCTGGCAAAGACCCCGCTTTCACTGACCAGTTGGGTGACCTGATCTTTCAGGAGCGCCGTCGCGCCCGCATTGGCGACGCCCTTGGTGCGGAACTCGAAGATGAGCTGCACATCTTGCGGCGAGGCCGGTTTTGCGATGTCCTGAGGGGGAACATCCTTGAGTCCGGTGTCGACATAGAAATTCGCGCAACCAGATAACAAGAGCGTGGAAGCCAGTGCTACCGTGGCATAAACGGATCGACGGAGTGAGCGTAGCGCCATTGGTTATTACACCCTATTCGCGTAGTTAATAAGCATGTTTCAAAATGTTACATCAGGTGGTGTGGAGCGTGCATAAAAAAAGCCGACGATGGCGTCGGCTTTTTTATCGGCGTGCAACCGGCTACACAATCATGCCGGCGCCAACCGTGTTGTTGCTTGATTCATCGATGATGATGAAAGCACCCGTCGCCCGGTTGCTGCGATAGGGGTCGGCAAAGATGGGCTGGGCGAGCTTGAGCGTGAGGCGGGCGATGTCGTTCATTGCCAGCGTGTCGACCGACTCGTGTTCCATGGTGTTGATGTCGATACGGTAGTCGATCTTGGCGATCTTGGCTTTGACCTCGCGTGAGGTGTGGCGGATCAGGTAGGTGCGCGCCGGCGACATCGGGGTCTCGGACATCCAGCAGACGTTGGCGTCGATCTGTTTGACGGCCTCGGGTGCTTCGGCGCTCTTGACGATCATGTCGCCGCGGGAGGTGTCGATTTCGTCTTCGAGCAGCAGGGTGACCGACTGTTCGTGGATGGCGCGTTCGATCTTCTGGCCGCCAATTTCGATGGCCTTGACCCGGCTGCTCAGTCCGTTGGGCAGCACCGTCACGGCGTCGCCCACGGCAATTTCGCCGGACTCGACCCGGCCCATGAAGCCGCGGTAGTCGTGCAGCTCGGGGTTGGCGGAGTCCTGCGGGCGGCACACGAACTGCACCGGGAAGCGGAAGGCTTCCGGGCGCTCGGTGTGGGCGGCCGGCGCGGTTTCGAGGATGTTGATGAGCGTCGGGCCTTCGTACCAGGGCATGCGCTCGCCGCGGTCGACCACCATGTCGCCGCTGAGCGCCGACAGCGGGATGAAGCGCACGTCTTTCAGGCCCATCTTGTGGGCGAACTTGGTGTATTCAGCCTTGATGTTCTCGTAGGTGGCCTGGTCGTAGTCGACCAGATCCATCTTGTTGATCGCCACCAGCAGGTGCGGAATGCCGAGCAAGTGGGCGAGGGTGGAGTGGCGGCGGGTCTGGTTGAGCATGCCCTTGCGCGCGTCGATCAGGATGATGGCCAGGTTGGCGGTCGACGCGGCGGTGACCATGTTGCGGGTGTACTGCTCATGGCCCGGCGCGTCGGCGATGATGTACTTGCGCGTGCCGGTCGAGAAGTAGCGGTAGGCTACGTCGATGGTGATGCCTTGCTCGCGCTCGGCTTGCAGGCCGTCGGTGAGCAAGGAGAGGTCGACGGCGGTCATGCCACGCTTGGCCGAGGTCTTTTCCATGGCGTTGAGCGTGTCGGCGAGGATGGTCTTGCTGTCGAACAGCAGGCGGCCGATCAGGGTGCTTTTGCCGTCATCGACGCTGCCGCAGGTGAGAAAGCGCAGCAGGCCGTTGTCGATTTCGGGCAGGTTTTCGAGTGCGGACATCATGTTTCCTTGAATTTCGTGTGCGGTGCGTTCAGTGCCGCTGGCCCGGGTCAGAAGTAGCCTTCTTTCTTGCGCTGCTCCATGGACGCCTCGGAGGTCTGGTCGTCCATGCGCGTGGCGCCGCGTTCGGTGATGGTGGTGGTCGCAGTTTCGGCGAGAATCTTCTCAACCGTGTCGGCGTCCGATTCGACCGGCGCGGTGCAGCTCACGTCGCCCACGGTGCGGAAGCGCACCATCACGTCTTCGACCTTGTCACCCGGCTTGGCCGGGGTGAGGTCGGTCACCGGCATCAGCAAGTCGCCTTTGCGCACGACCGGGCGGGTGTGGGCAAAGTAGATTGACGGCAGTTCGAGCTGCTCGCGCTGGATGTATTGCCACACGTCGAGCTCGGTCCAGTTGCTGATCGGGAAGGCGCGGATG
>JBFIJC010000101.1:0-10985 GCA_041600915.1 Nitrogeniibacter sp. | reverse complement strand
GTTCGACATCGGCCTGCACAAGATCTCGCTCGGCGCGCTGATTCTGTCGCTCGGCCTGTTGGTGGACGACGCGATTATCGCGGTCGAGATGATGGCGACCAAAATGGAGCAGGGCTGGGACCGGGTGCGTGCGGCGAGCTATGCCTACACTTCGACGGCCAAGCCAATGCTGTCGGGCACGCTGGTGACGGCGGCCGGGTTTTTACCGATCGCCACCGCCGCGTCGAGCACTGGCGAGTATACCCGCTCGATCTTTCAGGTCACGGTAATTGCGTTGCTCATTTCGTGGGTGGCGGCGGTGGTGTTTGTGCCCTATCTGGGCTTCCATTTGTTGCCAGATTTTTCGAAGAAAAAGAAAGCGAAGGAAGGGCGTTTCGTGCGCGCCATTAGCCGTGTGTGGCCGGCAGCCGGGCGCCGGCTGGCGGCGCGCGCGGCGGCAGAGCCCGCGCACCACGACGAGTACGCGATCTACCACACCGCGTTCTACAACCGTTTCCGTGCGGTGGTGAACGCCTGCGTGCGTCGGCGCTGGTGGGTGATCATTGCCACACTGATTATTTTTATCGGCTCGATTGGCGTGTTTCGCCATGTGCCGCAGCAGTTCTTCCCCGACTCCACTCGGCCGGAGTTGCTGGTCGATCTGGAGTTGCGCGAGGGCGTGTCGCATGTGGCAACCGATCAGGTGGTGCACGAACTCGAAGCCTTGCTCGATACGGCCGAGGGCATTGAAAACTATGTGGCCTATGTGGGCGCCGGCAGCCCGCGCTTTTACTTGCCGCTGGACCAGAAGCTGAGCCAGGCTAATTTCGCTCAGTTCGTCATCCTGACCGCCGGCTCGGAGGCGCGCGAAGCCCTGCGCAGCCAGTTGATTGATCAATTCGCCAAAGACCCCTCGGGCATGGTGGCCGTCGTCAAGCGGCTGGAGAACGGCCCGCCGGTGGGCTTCCCGGTGCAGTATCGGGTGAGCGGGCCGGACTTCGCCAAGTTGCGCGCGATCAGCCATCAAGTGGCTGATCGCATGCGTGAGCAGACGGCGCTGTCGAATGTGCACCTCGATTGGGAGGCCCCGTCCAAGGTCGTGCGCCTGCGCATCGATCAGGAAAAGGCGCGCCTGCTGGGGCTCTCGTCGGCGCAGATTGCCGGCTTTCTGAGCACCTCGCTGCATGGCATGAAGGTCACCGAGTACCGTGAAGCGACCGAGACCATTCAGGTGCGCTTGCGGGGCGCGGCGGCGGAGCGGACGCAGTTGTCGTCGCTGCCCGACCTGGCCATTCCGGTTGCCGGCGGGCGCTCGGTGCCGCTCGCGCAAGTGGTGACGCCGGAATATGGCTTTGAAGACGGCGTGATCTGGCGGCGCGACCGCGTGCCGACCGTGACCGTGCGCTCGACCTTGTATGGCACGAGTCAGCCGGCTCAAATCGTGGCGGCCCTGGCGCCAGCGATGCGCGAGATTGAAGCTTCGCTGCCGCTGGGCTACCGGATCGCGGTGGGTGGCGCGGTCGAAGAGAGTGCCAAGGGCGGCACCTCGGTCGCCGCCGGCATGCCGCTCTTTTTGGTGGTGGTGATCACCGTGCTGATGATTCAGCTGCAAAGCTTCTCGCGGGTGGCCATGGTCTTGCTGACCGCGCCGCTGGGGCTCATCGGTGTGACCGCGTCCTTGCTGCTGTTCAACAAGCCCTTCGGTTTCGTGGCCATGCTCGGCACGATTGCGCTGTCGGGCATGATCATGCGCAACTCGGTGATCCTGGTCGACCAGATTCGGCAGGACATGGAGGAGGGGCGCACGCCCTGGGATGCCATTGTCGAATCCACGGTGCGCCGCTTCCGGCCCATCATGCTGACCGCCGCGGCGGCCATTCTGGCCATGATCCCGCTCACCCGCAGCGCCTTCTTCGGGCCGATGGCGGTGGCGATCATGGGCGGGCTGACGGTGGCGACGGTGTTGACGCTGATTTTCCTGCCGGCGCTGTATGCCGCGTGGTATCGCGTCAAGCCGGATCCGGCCACATGAAGTTTGCCGAGCTGAAGCCGCGCGGCAGCGCAGCAACTGCGCTAAAATGCCATCGTTTGTGCCTATCTGATAAATTAGTATGTGCTAATGTACATGCAGGGAGCCGATGATGGATTTTGAACGCGCGCGCTTCAATATGGTTGAGCAGCTGGTGCGTCCGTGGGACGTGCTGGATCAGGATGTGCTTGAGTCGATGATGACGGTCAAGCGCGAAGAGTTCGTGCCCGCCGCACACAAGGCCTTGTCCTTTTCCGAGGCCGAGATTCCCGTCGGCTGTGGCCAGGTCATGCTGTCGCCGGCGATTGAAGGCAAGGTGTTGCAGGCTCTGGCGCTGAAGCCGACCGACAATGTGCTGGAGATCGGTGCCGGGTCAGGCTACTTCGCAGCCTTGATGGCTTTGCGTGCTGACTGGGTGCGCAGCATCGAGATCGAGCCCGAGCTGGCCGCGCTGGCTACGGCAAATCTCAAGGCGGCCGGCGTCGAGAATGCGGTGGTCGAAGAAGGTGATGGCGCTGAAGGCTGGCCAGCGCGTGCGCCCTATGATGTGATCGTGGTCTCCGGCGGCATGCCTGAAATGCCCGCAGCGCTCAAGTCGCAGCTGAAAGTCGGCGGCCGGCTGTTTGCCTTCATCGGCGAAGCGCCGATGATGGTGGGGCGCCTGGTGACGTGCATTGGCGAAGGCCAGTACGAGACGGTCGATGTGTTTGAAAACGTGGTGCCCGCCTTGCGCAATGCGCGTCGGGCCGATGCTTTCCGCTTCTGAGGACGCCCGATGCGCCAGATGCTCCCGACAGAACTCAAGGATTGGCTCGACGACCCGGCGCGCGAGGCGCCAGTGTTGCTGGATGTACGCGAACCCTGGGAGTTTGAGTTGTGTCATCTGGACGGCTCGCTGCTGATGCCGATGTCGTCCGTGCCCGCACGTATCGATGAGCTGGACCCCGCCGCCGACATCGTGGTGATCTGTCATCACGGTGGCCGCAGCATGCAGGTGGCCATGTTTCTGGCGCAGCGCGGGTTCGGAGAGGTCATCAATCTCGCCGGCGGCGTCGCCGGCTGGGCCGCACAGGTCGATCCGGCCATGCCTCAGTACTGAACAAGCATCCACACGGAGAATTGCATGAAGCGCCCCCTGAGTGTTCTGTTGATCAGCCTCCTGTCCGCCTCGGCCTGGGGCGCGGATCTGATGTCGGTCTATCGCGACGCGCTGGAGCACGACGCTCGTTTCGCCGCGGCCAAGGCGCAGCGCGACGCGGGTCAGGAGAAAGTCGTGCAGGGGCGCGCGGGCGTGCTGCCGGGGGTTGGCATGTCGGCCAGCACCACTTGGAACGACAACACCTACTCCGGGGTCGATCGCAGTTTCAACAGCAATAGTTATGGTGCCGAGTTGCGCCAACCGCTGTTCAACCGCGCCGTCTGGACCCAGTACGAGCAAGGCAAGCTGCAGACGACGTTATCGGACACGCAGTTCGAATTGGCGCGCCAGGATTTGATCATCCGGGTGTCGGAAGCCTATTTTGCAGTGCTCAACGCGCAGGACGCGGCAGAGGCGCTGCGTGCCTTGCGCACGGCGGCGACCCAGCAACTTGAACTGGCCAAGAAGAGCTTCGAGGTTGGCACCGTCACGGTGACCGATGTGCACGAAGCGCAATCGCGTTTTGATCTGGCCTCTGCGCGCTTGATTGCTGCCGAGAACGCGCTTGAAGTGGCGCGCCAGAGTCTGGCCCAGATCGTCGGCAAAGAACCGGAAGGCGTGGCGGGTTTGCGCGCGGGCGCCGAACTCGGTCGGCCGCAGCCGGACGACATGCGTCAGTGGGTGAGTGCCGCCGAGCAGGACAGTTACAGTGTGCAGATTCAGCAGATCGCCACCCGGATCGCCGATCGCGAAGTGACGCGCAATGCCTCTGGCCATCTGCCGACGCTGGATGTGGTTGCGCGCTACAACCAGTCCGATTCCGGCGGCAGCAGCTTCGGCAGTGGCCGCAGCGAAAACACCATTCGCACGATTGGCCTTGAGCTGAATGTGCCGATCTATCAGGGCGGCGGTGTGACATCGCGCACACGTGAAGCGGCGGCGCTGCTGACCAAGTCCGAAGCCGATCTGGATGATGCACGTCGCAGTGCTGCGCTGGCGGCTCGCCAAGCCTATCTCGGTGTAACCAGTGGTCTCGCGCAGGTCAAGGCGCTCGAAGCGGCGGAAGTGTCGTCGCGCTCTGCGCTGGACGCCAACCGGCTGGGCTATGAAGTCGGCGTGCGGATCAATATTGATGTGCTCAACGCGCAAAGCCAGTTGGCCGATACGCAGCAGCAACTGGCCAAGGCGCGCTACGACACCTTGATTGCACAATTGCGCCTGTCGGCCGCGGCCGGCACCTTGGGCGAAGAGGACGTGGCACGCCTGAATGCCTTGCTGACCGGCACGCCCTGAGGCGCGCCGTCCCGATCGTTTTCAGGCCTCGATCAAGGGTCTGAGCAGTGCGACGGTGCGCCCGGTGGCGCCGCCGTGCTGGCGTGCAAAATGCAGCCCTGCCTGTCCCATGGCCTGACGTCGCGGCACGTCATTGAGCAGATCAAAGGCGGCATCCATTGCGTCGGTGGGGGCGCTCAGGCGCAGGCCGGCCTGCGCATTCAGCGCTGCGTCGCTGGCGTCGCTGAAGTTGTAGGTGTTCGGCCCGAGAAGTACCGGCCGGCCCGCAGCGCAGCACTCAATCAGGTTCTGTCCGCCAAAGGGCAGCCAGGTGCCGCCCATCAGCACCACATCGGCGACGGTGTAATACGCCGCCATTTCCCCCATCGAATCGCCCAGCCAGATTTGGGTGTCCGGCGTTGCCGGCGCGGCTTCGCTGCGCCGCGTCACGCGCAATCCGAGGGCGCGCGCCTGCGTAGCCACGGCGTCAAAGCGCTGCGGATGACGCGGGACGATGACGAGCAGCGCAGTGTCGCGCGCCGGATGGGCCTTGAAGGCGTCGAGAATCAGCGCTTCTTCACCCTCGCGCGTGCTGGCGGCCAGAATGACGTGGCGCGAGCCCATCGCCTCGCGCCACGACACGCCGAGCGCACGCGCTGCGGCAGGCAGCGTCATGTCGAATTTGATGTTGCCGGTGACAATTGGCCGTGTTGCGCCGATATTTTTCAGGCGGGCAGCGTCGCCCTCGCTTTGTGCGGCGACGACCGAGAATCGGGAAAAGGTCTCTCGCGCCAGCGCGAGCAGTCGCAGGTAGCGCCGTTCGGACCGCACTGACAACCGGGCGTTGACCAAGGCACAGGGCACGTTCAGCGCCTCGCAGGCTGCCATCAGATTGGGCCAAACCTCGGTCTCCATGACCACGCCGAGCTGCGGCTGGAAGTGACGCAGAAAGCGCCCTTGCAGCCAGGGCAGGTCGTAAGGCAGATAGACTGACAGCACGCGGTCGCCATAGCGACCAAACACGGTGTGCGCTGTCTCTCGCCCGGTGGGCGTCATGTGCGTCAGCACAAAACGATGCGCCGGATAAACGATGGCCAGCGCGTCGATCAGCGGTTGCGCAGCGCGTGTTTCGCCGACGGATACGGCGTGTACCCACAGAAACGGCCCGCTGCCGCTCGGCGCGTAGCGGCCAAAGCGCTCGGCAATGTCTGCGCGGTAGCCCGGCTGCTTGCGCCCGCGCCACATCAGCCGGAGCATCACAACGGGCAGGGCGAGGATCCACAGCAGGGTATAGAGCAGTCGTGGCATTGGCCTTGCCGGACAAACGAAAAATTATACGACGCTACACACGAACGGCCGATGCTGAAATGCGGTCGGGCGATGCCTCATGACGCTAGGCTGTGAGACAATACCGCCCTGAATTTCGGATCAGGGAAGTGGGCGATGAAGGTATTGGTGACAGGCGCGGCTGGCTTTATCGGTATGCACGCCTCCGAGCGTTTGCTGGCGCGGGGTGACGAGGTCGTCGGCCTGGACAATCTCAATGATTACTACGATCCGCAGCTCAAGCGCGATCGTCTGGCGCGTATCGAGCCGCATCCCAAGTTCCGCTTCGTCAAGATGGACGTCGCCGACCGTCCGGGCATCGAGAAGCTCTTCGCCGATGAAAAATTCGATCGCGTCATCCATCTGGCCGCTCAGGCCGGGGTGCGCTACTCGATTGAAAACCCGCACGCCTATATCGACAGCAACATCGTCGGCTTCATGAACATCCTGGAAGGCTGCCGCCACAACAAGGTGCAGCACCTCGCCTACGCCAGCAGCTCCAGTGTGTACGGCGGCAACACCAAGATGCCGTTCTCCGAGCACGACTCGGTCGACCACCCCATCAGCATGTACGCGGCCACCAAGAAAGCCAACGAACTGATGGCCCACACCTACAGCCACCTGTTCGGCTTGCCGACCACCGGCCTGCGCTTCTTCACCGTCTATGGCCCGTGGGGCCGGCCGGACATGGCGCTGTTCCTGTTCACCAAAGCCACCCTCGAAGGCCGGCCGATTGACGTGTTCAACCACGGCAAGATGCAGCGCGACTTCACCTACGTGGACGACATCGTCGAAGGCGTGATCCGCGTGCTCGATCACACCGCCGAGTCCGACCCCGAATTCAACGCCGACCAGCCCGACCCCGGCCGCAGCAAGGCCCCGTTCCGCGTCTTCAATATCGGCAACCACAGCCCGGTTCAGCTCATGGACTATATCGGCGCGATCGAGTCCGCGCTGGGCATGGAAGCGAAAAAGAACTTCCTGCCCATGCAGGACGGCGATGTGCCGGCCACCTATGCCGACACCTCCGAGCTCAACGCCTGGACGGACTTCCAGCCGAACACCTCGGTCAAAGACGGCGTGGCGCGGTTTGTGGCGTGGTATCGCGAGTATTTCCGGAATTAAGGTGTTGGCCGGAGAAGGCTGTCCAGGCGGTCAGAAAAGTCGATTCACGCCTGGCGGCGCATCGACCGCAAGTGCTCGCTGGTCAATCAGGCTTTCGTGGCACTCAATGCGTATGAGTCAGAGGTGTTGCTGAGCTGTGGCCTATATACAAACGATCTGGCGACATCTGAATCATCGCCGACGCTGGCAGCTTGGCGGCTTGTGCGCATTGATTCTGCTGTCGTCCTTGGCTGAGTTGGTGAGCCTTGGCGCCGTCATGCCATTTCTGGCTGCAATGGCGTCGCCGGCCAAGGTGTTCGAGCACGCTGCTGTCGCGCCATTTCTCGGCTTGTTGGGCATTGAGTCTCCCGATCAGCTGCTTTTGCCTTTTGCCGTTCTTTTTGCGATGGCGGCAATCATTTCCGCCTCAATCAGGATGTTGCTGCTCTGGACGGGTACCCGGCTGGCGTTTGCGATTGGCGCCGATATCAGCATCGGCATCTATCAACGTACCTTGCATCAGCCTTATGCCGTGCACGTTTCCCGCAACAGCAGCGAGGTCATCAGCGGCATCACGGCCAAGTCGCATGCCGTCATCTACGGCGGTTTGATGCCGTCCATTCAGCTGGCCAGCGCGTCCGTCACGCTGGTTGCGATCGTTTCCGGGCTGGTGGCCATCGACCCGCTGGTGGCGCTGACCACCCTCTTCGGATTCGGCGCGGTGTATGGGGGGCTGATATTCGTCGCTCGCAAACGTCTGATCCGCAACGGAAAACGGATCGCGGAGGAGTCCACCCGCGTGCTCAAGTGTCTGCAGGAGGGCCTGGGCGGGATACGTGACGTCCTGCTCGACGGGAGCCAGGCAACTTATTGCAAGAGCTACCGGGCAGCCGATCTCCCGCTCCGCCGCGCTCAGGGCAACAACCAGTTCATCTCGGCAAGTCCTCGCTATGCGATGGAGGCCATCGGGTTGTCGATGATCGCTGCGCTTGCCTACTATCTCGTTCGTCAACCCGAAGGCCTCGAGAAGGCCTTGCCCTTGCTCGGCGTGCTGGCGCTCGGTGCGCAGCGCCTGCTGCCTGCGCTGCAGCAGGCGTATGCGGCCTGGGCTGGTATCAAGGGCAATCAGGCGTCGGTGCACGATGCGATTACCTTGCTCGAGCAACCCATGCCGGAGCCGCCGACGAACACGGGGGGTGTGCCGGTTTTCCGCAAGGAGCTTCGTCTGAGCGGCGTGACGTTTGCCTACCAGAGCGACTTGCCCCCGGTGTTGTCCGACCTTGATCTGACGATACGCAAGGGCGAGCGGGTCGGAATCATTGGCGCAACCGGAAGCGGCAAGAGCACCTTGATGGACCTCTTGATGGGGCTCCTCGAGGCGTCGGATGGCATGCTTGAAGTCGACGGCATGAAAATCGATTCATCGACGCGGCGGGCGTGGCAATCGCACATTGCACATGTGCCGCAAGCCATCTATCTGGCCGACAGCTCTGTCGCGGAGAACATCGCTTTCGGCATTCCCGTGGAGGCGATCGACCATGCGCGCGTGCGGGAGGCGGCCCGACAGGCCCAGATCGCCGAGTTGGTCGAATCGATGCCAAATGGCTATCAATCCATGGTGGGTGAGCGTGGCGTCCGCTTGTCTGGTGGTCAGCGGCAGCGTATAGGTATTGCCCGGGCGCTTTACAAGCAGGCAGATGTGATCGTGTTTGACGAAGCGACGAGCGCGCTCGACAACGATACGGAAAAATCAGTCATGGCGTCGATCGACACGCTCAACCCCGATTTGACGGTGATCATCATTGCGCACCGGCTGAGTACGCTTCAGAAATGCGATCGCATCATCGAACTCGGTCGCGGCCGTGTGCAGCGCACCGGCAGTTACGACCAGATCGTCTGCGGAAGCGCATGATCGGCGGTGGATACTCAGTGACAGACAACAGGAATCCGACCTTGGCAAAACCCCGAATACTCATCACCGGCGGCAGCGGGCTTCTGGCGCTGAACTGGTTTGCCGCAGCGCGTGACAACTACGACGTCGTGCTGGCTTTCCACGAGCGAACGCCGGACCTCCCCGGCGCGATGACTTGCAAGCTCGCGCTCGATTCGATGGATCAGTTGCTTGAGGCGCTGGATGTCCATGCACCCGAGTTCGTGGTTCATGCCGCGGGCTGCACCAGCGTCGAAGGCTGCGAAAAGGCGCCCGACGTCGCCCATCACGTCAATGTCGTGCTCGCCGCCAATGTCGCCGCGGCCTGCAAGGCACGCGGTGTGCCGCTGGTCCACATCTCCACAGACCACCTGTTTGCCGGTCATGAGGCGATGGTCAGCGAAGAGGCGCCAGTCGCACCGCTGAATATCTACGGGAAAACAAAAGCCGAGGCCGAACTGCGTGTGGCCGAGGCCTGCCCTGATGCGCTGGTGATCCGGACCAACTTCTACGGCTGGGGTAGCAGCTATCGCCGGTCGTTCAGCGACGTCATCGTTGATGCCCTGCGCCAGAAGCGGCCCATCACCCTGTTCGATGACGTACATTACACCCCAATCCTCGCAGAATGCCTCGTCGACATCGTGCACGGCCTGGTCGCTCGTAAGGCGAGCGGCGTCTTCAATGTCGTCGGCAGCGAGCGGCTGACGAAACATCGTTTTGGCCTGCTCGTGGCCGAAGCCTTCGGGCTCGACGCAGCACCGATCCGGCGCGGCGCCCTCGCTGATTTGCCCGACCTCGTTAAGCGCCCTCGTGACATGAGCCTTTCCAACCGGAAGGTGAGTGCGTTTCTCGGCCGCGATCCGGGATCTGTCAGCGAGCATCTCCATCGGCTGAGTCTGCAGGCGCAGCGCGGCCTTGCACTTGAACTGGGAAAACTATGATTCCATACGGGAAGCACCATATCGACGAGGACGACATCGCGGCCGTCGTCGATGTCCTCCGGAGTGGCCTGCTCACCCAGGGGCCTGCCGTCGAATCTTTCGAGCGGGCCATTGCCGAATACGTCGGCGCCAAGCATGCCGTCGCCGTGTCCAGCGGAACGGCCGCCCTGCACCTGGCGGCGCTTGCCGCCGGCGTGGGGCCGGGCACCACGCTGATCACGACGCCAATCACTTTCGTTGCCTCGGCCAACGCGGGCCTGTATGCCGGAGGCAAGGTAGCCTTCGCCGATATCGATCCGGACACCATCAACATGTCACCCGCGGCGCTCGCGGAAACCCTGGCGGCCAACCCGGACACCAAGGCGATTGTCCCGGTGCATTTCGCCGGCCTGCCGTGCGACATGCCCGCGATCAAGTCGCTTGCCGACAAGGCCGGCGCAGCGGTGATCGAGGATGGCGCGCATGCGCTTGGCGCGCGCTATCCCGACGGCCAGCGCGTTGGTTGCTGCGCCCATTCGTTGATGACGATCTTCTCCTTCCACCCCGTCAAAGCGATTGCAGCGGGCGAGGGGGGCATGATCACGACCAACGATGACGCCGTGTACCGCCGCCTGCTGCGCCTGCGCAGCCATGGCATCAACAAGCTCGATGACCCGTTTGTCCTGGAGGATCAGGCCTTTACGGAAGGCGTCCAGAATCCGTGGTACTACGAAATGCAGGAGCTCGGCTTCCATTACCGGATCACGGACATTCAATGTGCGCTGGGTCTGTCCCAGCTTGGCAAGCTCGAGTCTTTCCTGGCGCGGCGCCGCAGCCTGGTCAAGCGTTATGACGAAGCATTCAGCGGCATGACGTACTGCCGCCCGGCACAGACCGTCGGGCGTGACGAGAGTGCGCATCACCTCTATGTGCTGCGGATCGATTTCGACGGACTGGCAACGGCTCGACCTGCTTTCATGGCGAGTCTGCGGGCACAAGGTATTGGTAGCCAGGTGCATTACATCCCCGTGACGTCGCACCCCGTCTATCGCACGCTGGGCGTCGATCCCGCTGCCTGCGCCAACGCGGCCAGGTACTACGGCGAAGCGTTGAGTATTCCGCTGTTCGTCGATCTGGCGGATGCAGAGCAGCAGCAAGTGATTCAGGCAATCACAAGCCTTGTCCGCCCCAAGTGATGTGAGCGAGCATGAAACTACTCGTTGTAGGCTGTGGTTCGATTGGCAGGCGTCATGCACGGAACGCCAGAAAGCTGGGGCTGGAAGTCGT
>JBFIJC010000100.1:0-11173 GCA_041600915.1 Nitrogeniibacter sp. | reverse complement strand
CGGCATCGGCCTGCACGCGGCCAGCGGTAAAGTCAGCGTGCAAGCGCAAAGCGGCCAACTCCGCGCCGCCGCCGACAAAACCGTCACCGTCGCCAGCACCACCGCCAAGCTCAAGGCCAGCGCCAAAACCCACCTTCTCGCCACAGCCGGTGGCGCCTATCTCAAGCTCGAAGGCGGCAACATCAGTCTCCATGCCCCGGGGCCGGTCAAGCTCAAGGCGAGCTTGAAGAGTTTGACCGGGCCAGCCATGGCCACGCCCGAGGGGCTGAAGTTTCCGACGGGCAGCGAGCCAAGTACGGAGGCATATGTTCGGCAGGTGTTTGATGAGGCATTTGTATTGCGTGACACGGCAACCCAGCAAGCACTTGCCGGCGCCCCCTATCGACTCGTCAACAACGCGGGAGACGTCGTCGCTGCAGGCATCACCGACGAAAACGGGCGCACCGCACGGGTCAGGTTTAGCAAGGCAGAGCAAATCAAGGTCCTTTGGGGGCATTGAACAGAGGAAGCATGATGTATTCATCCATTGATCAGAGCGCCGTACTCGGAGAAGGGCGCGCGAATACCCGACCAGGTAGCCAGGTCGACGTTCTGGTAGCACCGACGGTGCAGACCTATCTGCGTCTGGATACCGGCGAGGTGATTGGTGTGCCAGATGCTGATGCGACTGAACTCAACAACGAGTTCGATAAATGGAACCGCTTGATCCACGAGCAATTGCTGGCCAACGAAGTGCTGGCCCTGTGCGACGAGCGCCTCGCCGCGATTGCCCAGGCGCGGGCCAGACAGCCAAACGCCTTCGACCCTGCGCTCAAGACGGCCGAAGAAGACGCTCGCCAAGCGCAACGCTTCGCCATCGCCTGGCGTGAAGAAGCCACCGCCAAACTGCGCGGCGAGCTCAAGCCGTTGGCCAAACTCGGCGACAGCGGCGCCAAACTGATCGAACTGGTCCCGCTCATGGACAAGGCGGGAGACAAACCGTTTCACGCCACCGCCGGCAAGGACAACGGTCAATGGAAACGGGACGGCCTCGACCTGAAGAAAACCTGGGGGTTCAAGAGCGCCGCCGGCCTCAAGGACCACTTCAAGCAAGCAGTCCGCTACAAGGGCGCCGGGCCGCTGCGAACGATGAATTCCGACAAGCTCAAGGCCGATTGGCCGAGGTTCAAGGACCGCGACACCACGAAGTGGTCCGAGGTCTACTCCAAGGACGCCGATGGCCGCCACCGCATCGACGGCAGCAAGATGCGGCGATACCTAGGCGAACAGGTGCAAAGCCTCAAGCTGAGCAGCACGGACTTCATCAAGCTGGAGATCGAAAACCACGGCACGCTTGGGCCCGAAGCCCTGGCGCGCTGGAGCGAAAACGCCCACATTGAACGCTCGGGCGAAGTGGCCATCATGGGCGCCAAGGTCGGCGACATCGACCTGAGCGCCGAAGCGGCCGCCATGCGCTACTTCAGCGGCGGATCGCTCGAAGGCGACATTGCCCCGCTCAAGGGCAATGTCCACATCAAGGCCGAGGGCAGTGCCGAAGTCGCTTTCGCCGAGGGACGCGCCAGCGCCGACTTCTACTTCCCCTCAAAAGAAGGCGTGCTGCTGACCTTCTACGATCTGGCGCAGATCGCAGCCCTGGCTGATGGTCAGGCGCCCGGCGACCCCTACGACCTGGGCGCGGTGCGCCTGGCTGCGGCGGTCGAACTGTCCGGTGTGCTCGGCGTCAGTGTGGCCGGCGAGGTGTCGATCGGCATCGAGATGAAAGACATCGACACCGAGGACGTCGACGGCAAATCCAAGCCCGGCCAGGCCCCGCACATCAAGGGTTCGCGCCAGAAGGTCAAACGCAAGAAATCGGCGGAAGTGAGCGGCACGGGCGCGGAGTGGACCAACAAGGCCGGGCTGGAGGCCGAGGTCAACTTTTTCGCCGGTGCGCGCGGCGGCCTGCAACTGAAGGGCGCCGTGCAATGGCGCAATCCGTACAGCGAAGCGAAAGCATTCGAGGACTTCGCGGCCGTTGCACCAAAGCTCGAAGGCATGGCCGGGCTGGCCGGCGAGGCCAAGCTGGCCGTGGAGTACGTCGATGGTATCTTCCGCATCACCGCCCATGCCGGGCTGTGCTTCGGCGTGGGCGCCTCAGGCGAGGTCACCCTGGCGGTGGGCGTCAAGCAGATCGGCAGCTTCGTGTTCTGGGCCTACTACACCCTGGGGCATGCGAATTTCAGGTCGTTGGGGTTTGTGGCGAAAAGGGCATTTACCGCATGGAAGAACGTGATCTACCTAATGGTGTGCGAAGGATGGGCAATTGAGGAGTGCTTCAACCTTTCCGAGCAGAGGTTGAATATTCTTGTTGACAACATAGAAAACAAGCTTGCCAAGGCCGACGCCAACATCAAGCTTGGCCAATCCATCCTCGCCAGTCCCGAATCGGTACGCTACAGCCCGCCCGAGACCAAGGGCATGCTGCTGTATCAACTAACCCGGTTCAGCTTCGCCAATTGGTTGAAGGATGGTAAGGGGTTGAATTTGGGAGACGACTACCTACCGACCCAGCGCAAGGCGGCGTTGATGGTGTTGCGCCAAGCGCAGAGCAAGGCCGACATGGACAACATCATCCAGCACATGGGTGCCAACGGGGCTAAAGGGGTCTTTCAGACCAACATGGATTTGCTCAAGCGCTTCTTCGCGGCGGAAGGGCCACGCGGGCTGAATGTGCCGTTCAGCCGGACGCCGTACCAGCAAGATTTCCAGGACATGCGCCGCAGCCTCGGCGACAAGGACTTCCTGGCCATGGAGGGGGATTTCGGTGCGTGGTATGAGCAAACGCATGCCGCGCTTGCCGAACAAATGCGGCGCGGCTACCCGGCGCTGGACAATTCAACGCTGGCCTACGCCATACAAAAGGATATGGCGCGGGATCATCCTTTGTTTGCGTCGAGTGGGCGGGGGTTCTATACCGACGTTGCTTGAGAAACGGCCCCGGCCCAGCCAGGGGCTAAGCCGGTCTGATGGTCAATTGCTTCTAATCACGCAGCGAACGGATGGAGCGTACGAAGTAGGAATCGGCTCTATTGGTCGATTTCCCTTTTCGTCGGCGAGGTTTTCATACATGGGTGTCGGTAAATCCTTTCTCCGCCAGGCGTTGACGCCGATTTTTAGGTCGCTGCTGGAGGACCAGCCTCGCATCACCTTCTCTGAACCAATGTTGGGGCCTTGTGGATTCTGCGCTTCAGCACTCTCATAGGCGTCGTCAGCGTACCAGTCATTGACCCACTCCTGCCCGTTGTAGCTCATGTCGTGAAGCTCCAGTGGATTGGGCGGGAACACGCCAACCGGGTAGGTTCCCATGGAGCCGCGGTTTGGTGACAGCTTATCCGCCTCAGCCGCATACGGAATATTCCGCCCATACGCAATATTCCCGTCATCCGTCGCGATCATGAAGAACTGCCCCCGGCTGCGCGCGGCGTACTCCCACTGCGCCTCGGTGGGCAGGTCGAACGGATACCCGGTGATCTTTCCGAGCCATTGGCAGTAGTCCTTGGCATCCTGCCAGTAGGTGCCAGCCGGCACGAAGGGGTTGCGGTACTTGCCCTCGTACTCCATCCCCGTGCGCTTGCGCTCGGTTGCATCGCTAAACACATCGAACTCGGCATAGGTGGTCTTGTAGCGGCTGATCCAGAAATCGCTCAGGGTGATTTCCCGAACGATCTTATCGTCCTCGTTGTAGGTCATGCGCGTGACGCCTTTGACACCCATCAGCCGGGCGAAGTCGCCGCGCATGAAGCTGCCGCCGCGCACATAGACCAGATCCTCGATCACCTTCTTGCGCAGCTTGGCGACGCGTTCCTCCACGCTGCCCTCAGAGAGGCTTTCGAGCGCTGCGTGCAGCTCGGGCGACTGCTTGCGCACCGGCAGCTTTGCCAGGTCGTCCTCGCTGATGAAGTGGTGGCTGATCGTGGGCTGAAGAGGTGGTTTGACCTTGGTGAGGTTGGGCGATTCGGTTCGGGGCAACGGAGGAGTTCCGTTCCCAGGTGACTTGGCGGTTGAGCACGCCGAGGCAGTACATAGAACGAACAGAGCGGCAACAGTGTGACGTAGCGACATGGGGATAACCAAGGACGATGGGTCGGTGGATTATAACGTTGGCATGAATCTTGGCGTGTACGAATCACGAGGCCGGCCAATACGCCTGACTAGATCACGCGCAAGCGAGCGCCGGCTGCACAACCGCCAACAAGCCATCGACGCGCTTGGTAACGTAGGGCGGCTTGGTGACGAGCACTCATCCCGCCAACCGGTGGATCAATCAGGCCAGACCACGGTCCGAACCGATACCGATGACGGCATGAATGCCATTGCCCTACCGGGCTACACGCGCTAGAGTTCCGCCTCGTTATCCCAATGGTATTCTGGCAGCGTGACCATCCCCGGTGCTGCTCCGATCTCCTGACCTAATTACGGTACCAACGCATGTCATCTTCTGCACAACACGTCGGCCATCATCTTTCCATCCTGCTGTTTGGGCTGCTGCCCGCGCTGTCCGCCAACGCCGCCTGCCAACTCCCCGACTGGCCTTCCGACAAAGCCGTCCAGGCGCCGGCGCCAGCGCCCGGTACCCGCTGGGTGTACGCGGGCGGGCAGGAGTTCCCGCAGACACAGTTGCGTCTGGTGGGGGGCGACGACGGGGTGAGCACCTATCACGTCAATGACACGCTAGAGCTGCGCGAAAAGCAGGCCACCTACACCGAGGTCAATCCCTCGCGCCGCGGCGAGCAGGTATGGCTCCGCTTTCCCCTCACCCTCGATGATTCATGGCAGGACGACTTCCGCGAGGAGGGCGAATACCAGTCCCCCTACGAGCACTATTTCTACGACTATCACGAAAGTGCGACCAGCCATGTAGCCGCCGTCGAGGAGATCACCGTCGCAGCCGGCACCTTCAAGGCTTTGCGCATCGATCGAGTCGCCCGGTGGACGAAGGAAAATCCGCGTGCCGCCGACGAGGCGAGAGCCAGTCGAGTGTTTGCCGCAACCGCGCCGGTCATCTCGGGCGTCACCTTGACTCAGCTGTGGTACGTTCCGCCCATCGGGCGTGTGGTCCTCAAGGCACAGATGCGTGTCGGCGACGGCTACTACGCCCGCCTGTCCGACGGTCTCCTCGAACAGCGCAATGCCGCTATCATCGAGCTCCGTGCCTTCGAACGGAACGAGATCCATTGCGAGGACGTCCCGGTGCGTCTGGCGCGGAAGCCGGAGATGTACATGCCCCTGGGTTTCCCGGCCCAACAGAACAACAGTTGGGAGTGGGCGTTCCAGATGCGTAACCACCATCCGCGCCGACCGCGCTGATTCGTAGCCGCTGGCTCAAACCATATCCGGACGCGAGCTTCAGACTATTCCGGCCGGTGCGCCCGGAAGTACGGAGTTGTGTATAGGGAGGAGTTTGTCAGCCAGTAGGTGCCGGCGGGCACCAGCGGGTGACGGTACTTGCCCTCGTACTCCATGCCTATACGTTCACGCCCCGTCGCATCGGTGAACACGTCGAACTCGGCGTAGGTGGTCTTGTAGCGGCTGATCCAGAAATCGCTCAGGGTGATCTCCGGCACCCCTTTTCGTCCTCGTTGTAGATCATGCGCGTGACGCCCTCGACACCCATCTGCCGGGCGAAATCTTCGCGCATGAAGCTGCCGCTGCGCACATAGCACCCATCTGCCGGGCGAAATCTTCGCGCATGAAGCTGCCGCTGCGCACATAGACCAGATCTGCGATGACCTTCTCGCGCAGCCGGGCGACCCGCGTGTCGATGCTGCCTTCGGTCAGCGCATCGAGTGCCGCGCGCAGTTCGGGCGGCTGCGTGCGCTCGGGCAGTTTGGCCAGATCGTCCTCGCTGATGAAGTGGTGGCTGATGGTCGGCTGGAGGGGGGGGCTTCATGCGGGCGAGGTTGGGCGATTCGGTCTTGGGCAGGGCGGCGGTCGCGCTTGCCGGCGACGTGGCGGTCGCAAAAGCCGAAACCGTGCCCAGGATGAGAAGTATGACAAGAAGACGATCAAGCGACATGAGGGCAACCACGAGAAGAGAGAGAAACTTTTCCGGGCTATAACGTTGGCATGCACTGGATGGACAACGGTGTCTCTTCAGCCCGCCGGAAACCAAGGGCATGCTGGTGTACTAATCAGCTGCCGAGTCGCGACCAACTACAGCGCGCAGTCGCAGCCGAACTGCGTCGCCTCGAAGCGTGCGGCGTGAATCTGGATGGCACGCAGAAAAAGCGCTTCGTACTCATGGTCGACCCGCTCATGGCCGATTTGCCCCCCGGCGCCAGTGCACAAGAGCGCGCACAGGTCATGGCGGCACGCATTCGCACGCCCGATGATGTCGAAGCCCTGCGCTTTGCCCAATGGCAGCAGCGCGTTCGCAACCCATTGGCATCGGGAACGAAGGCTGCGGTACCCTATGCCGCCGCGCTGATCATGTCGGTGCTGCAGTTCAACACGATGATCAAACTGATGGAAGACCGCGACACGGCCATGGCGCATCAGAAGGTAGAAGCCGACGTCCGGATGGTCGCGGGCATGGCGGCCTTTGGAGGCGGTGTGGCGGAGACGGTGGGGATGGGCTTGAAAGCGGTTGAGAGCCGAATGATTCATGCGTCTCGTGCGTTGGGGTTTGTAAGGGCGCTCGCCACGACTGGCGGCAAATTGCTGGGCATCGGTGGGGCGTTGATTATGGCGTTTTGGGATGGGAAGTCAGCGTTCTTGGCCACCCAAGAGAGGCAGTATGGGCTCGCTTGGCTCTATGGCGCCTCGGCCGCTTCTGGTGTATTTGCTGCAGCAGCTCTTTTGGTCGGCTGGACAGGTTGGGGTCTGTTTTTTGTGGGGCTTCTGATCGTTGTGTCGGTATTCATCGAACTATTCAAAGACAACAAGGTGCAGGACTGGATGGCGCGTTGCATTTGGGGAAAAGGGCCAGGGCCGCGGTATTCCGGTGTAGAGATGTCCATGCGCGAGCTGGATGTGGCGCTGCAGGGCTAAGCCAATGGAATACACTGGCCTCATCCGCAAATATCCGATCAATCGATTCCTGACGGATCAGGAGCGCGAACGTCAGCTTCGGCGGGGCGAGCGGCTGGATGTGGAGCCGGCTTACCAATTGAGCACCATTCGGATGAACTCTACGTTTGTCGAGTTGGTGGACAAGTTTTTCGAGTGGAAAGGGTTTTTGACGGCTTTTGCGATTGTTATCGCGGTGATGTTCGTGGCTGGCCTCTCCGCGATGGGTGTCTCGTCAATAATCGACGGTAGCATCCATGAGTTCTGGCCGCATCTGATCGGGATGTTTTTGGTGCTGGTTGTTCCGATTCTGTTCGTGGCGCTGTGGATGTTCGGAAAAGACGCCTGTGCCTACACCCATTACCCGATCCGCCTGAACCGCAAGACGCGGATGGTCCATGTGTTTCGCATTGATGGCACGGTGCTGTCGGTGCCGTGGGATGAGGTGTTCTTCTGCATCGGCAGTTTGCCGCAGTACAACTGGGAGATTCAGGGGCATGTACTGGATGCCGATGGCAAGACAGTGCGAGAGACCTTTGCTTTTCCGCAGATCGCTGCTGGTCGATCGGAGAGCGAACTGCTCAAACACTACTGGGAGTTCGTCCGCCGCTACATGGAAGATGAAAATCTGGCGCCGATTCATGCCCATGCGCAGTACGTGCTGCCAATTTCAGACAAACGCGAATCGTTTCGGATGGGATGGGAGCGCAGGCGTTATCTCGTTGGCTCGGTTCCGTTTCCCCTGCAGTGGTTGATGCTGGCGATCTATGTCATTACCTATCCAGGTCGGTGGATCGCCATGCGGACGAGCATGCTGCCGAAGTGGCCGGAAGAAATCGAAGCGACTTGCCGTGTCGAGGCGGGAGATCCATTTGTGCGCGATGCGCGGGACAACCCGGTAGGGTTGCGCTGAGCGCGGGCTCGCCATTCACCCTGATGTCATCGGATGAATGATCAGCATTGAGTCATACGGTTGGCTCGGACCCTGACCGACCTGGAGCACGGATACGTACGGTCGCATCTCTAAAAGCAGATTATCGGTCGGTGCTTCGGGATCGCGACGGGTTGGTCTTGATGGTAATGGCGCCCCCTGTTGCCGATCAGCCTTCTTTCGGAGGCGCGGAGCATCGACGGCGTCGTTGCGCTGTTCATGTGGCTGTTTGCCGCAGGCGGCCTGATTGGCGGTTGGTGGATCACGAAGTCCATGGCGATGCGAAAATGCCAATATCGACCGCGACATCCATGTCGTACGAGGCCTCCTGCGCGAACTTCGAACGCGAGTCGGGGGCATGTCGGTCAGCAAATATTGAATAGGCGACGTCGAGGTCATTGGGCCGCCCGGTTCGGATTCGATTTACGCGCGATATGTGGAAAAGCCCTTCGAGCTTCAGGTGGCTTTGGTGACACGCTCGAACCGATTCGATTTGACCCCTCATGAGGAAAAGCTCAAAGGATAGCGAGGCACTGCAACCCTAATCGGGATTTCAGTCAGCGGATGGAGGTGGGGCCGGGCTGCGGTCATGGATCCGAGCTTGTCTTGGCGGTATGATATTGGCGCATGACAAATAGCTATTCATCCGCACTTGATGCCGAACAGGTTCACGTCAGCTTCGGCCGTATCGAATGGGTGCTGCAGGCGCTGATTGTGCTGAGCCTGGCGGCTTTTGCACTGGAGACCTTGCCAGACCTGTCGCCAGTGCAGTTGCTGGCGCTACAAGGCTTTGAAGTGTTTGCGACCGTGGTGTTCACGGTCGAGTATGTGGCGCGCGTCTGGCTGACACGGCCGTGGCGGCGTTATGTGTTCAGCTTCTACGGCCTGATCGACATCCTGGCAATTGTGCCGTTCTATCTGTCGCTGGGTGTTGGGAGCGAATCGCTGCGGTCACTCCGCCTGTTGCGACTGTTCCGCATTTTCAAGCTGGCGCGCTACAACGTGGCGATGTTGCGTTTCTATCGTGCCTTGGTGATCGCGCGCGAGGAATTGGTCCTGTTCGGGGTAATGGCACTGATTCTGCTGTATCTGGCAGGCGTCGGGGTGTATCAGTTTGAGCATGTTGCGCAGCCCGAGGCATTCCGTTCGGTGTTCGATGGCTTGTGGTGGGCGCTGTGCACGCTGACCACGGTGGGATATGGCGATGTGTACCCGGTCACGGCGGGCGGCAAGCTATTCACCTTTGGGATTCTGGTGGTCGGCCTGGGGGTGATTGCCGTGCCGGTCGGGCTGGTGGCGTCGGCATTGACGCTGGCGCGCGAGGAGATCGAACGCGCAGCGCATGGCGCAACCGGCGATGCGTCCACCGCCCGTGGTGTGAAAGAACCTCGCTGAACGGCCAAGGCGTAGCCAGAAAACAAAAAAGCCCGCGTTGGCGGGCTGTCTTGCGAGTGGTGGGCGGTACTGGGATCGAACCAGTGACCCCTGCCGTGTGAAGGCAGTGCTCTACCGCTGAGCTAACCGCCCACTCGAGAAGAGCGCGCATTTTAGGCGGCGTTTGGGCAGACGTCAAGTCGCCTGCGCCCTTTCTGAATTGACGTAGAATACGCGCTCGATTTTCATTGCTCAGATCAGCCCATGGCCAACCCTGTTCGTACCCGTTTTGCGCCGAGCCCGACCGGCTTTCTTCACATTGGTGGTGCGCGCACTGCCTTGTTTTCGTGGGCATTTGCCCGGCATCACGGCGGTGAGTTCGTGTTGCGGATCGAAGATACCGATGTTGAGCGCTCGACGCCCGAAGCGGTCCAGGCAATTCTCGATGGCATGAATTGGCTGGCGCTGGATTGGGATGAAGGTCCGTTCTATCAGATGCAGCGGATGGACCGATACCGCGAAGTCGTCGCTGAGTTGCTGGCCAAAGGCCTGGCCTACAAGTGCTACGCAAGCCCGGCCGAGCTGGACGAGATGCGCGAGGCGCAGCGTGAGCGGGGCGAGAAGCCGCGTTACGACGGGCGCTGGCGTCCGGCACCGGGCAAGACCTTGCCGACGCCGCCGGCGGGCGTTGACCCCGTGATTCGCTTTTGCAATCCGACCGAAGGCGCTGTGGCGTGGGATGACCTCGTCAAAGGCCGTATCGAAATCGCCAACGCCGAGATGGATGATCTGATCATCGCCCGGCCGGATGGCACACCAACCTATAACTTCTGCGTGGTGGTGGATGACTGGGACATGAATATCACCCACGTCATTCGCGGCGATGACCATGTGAACAACACCCCGCGGCAGATCAATATCCTGCGTGCGCTGGGCGCGGAAGTGCCGGCCTATGCGCATCTGTCGATGATTCTCGGCGACGATGGCCAGAAGCTGTCGAAGCGGCACGGCGCGGTCAGCGTGATGCAGTATCACGAAGATGGTTATCTCACCGAGGCAGTCATCAACTATCTGGCCCGGCTGGGCTGGAGCCACGGTAACGACGAGGTGTTTTCGCGCGATCAACTGGTGAATTGGTTTGATCTGGACCACATCACGCCCTCTGCGGCGCAGTTCAACACCGAAAAGCTCAACTGGCTCAACGCGCATTACATCAAGGCCACCGACGACAATGTACTCGCGGCGGATACGGCCAGCCGCCTGGCGCGTCGTCAGGTGAATCCGGAGAACGGTCCGGCGCTCGACACGCTGGTGGCTTTGTACAAGGAGCGGGTGTCGACGCTGAACGAGCTGGCCGATGCGGTCGAGGCTTTCTATGTCGATGTTCGGCCATCGGAAGAACTGCTGACTCAGCACCTCAATGATGCCGCGCGCGCAGCCTTGGCTGATCTGGCCGGCGAGTTCGATGCGTGTGACTGGCAGCGCGAGGCGATCAGCGCGGCGATCAAGACCACCATGAAGGCCCACGGGCTGAAGATGCCGCAGGTGGCGATCCCGTTGCGGGTGTTGCTGGTGGGGCAGCCACAGACGCCGGCGATTGACGCGGTCGTCGAGGCCATGGGACGGGAGACCGTGCTGGCGCGCTTGCGGCCTTATCTGTGATCGCGTGATGCTTGAAGACCCCGCTGCGGCGGTAATGCCGTTCACTTAGGTGAGCGGCATTTTTCATTTTAGGACTTGTGAACAGTTCGGCAGGCTGTTAACGTGGCGGCCGATGTTATCCAACCCGCTCACCATTACGACAGAAGTCATGCCGACGAT
>JBFIJC010000099.1:0-11283 GCA_041600915.1 Nitrogeniibacter sp. | reverse complement strand
TTGCCCGCCTTGCTGCAGCTCGTGGCCGACGAGGGCATCGACCGCTTCTATTTCTCGCACCTGAATTACGCGGGGCGCGGCAACAAGAACCGCAAGGACGACGCGCAGCATCAGCTCACCCGCTGGGCGATGGATCTGCTGTTCGAAACCTGTCTGGACGACCTGAAAACCGGGCGCGTGCGCGAATTCACCACCGGCAACAATGACGCCGACGGCGTGTATTTCTATCAGTGGGTGGCACGGCGCTTCCCCGACAAGGCAGAGCACATCCGTGCCAAGCTCGTGCAGTGGGGCGGTAACGCCAGCGGCGTGAATGTGGCGAACATCGACAACCTGGGCAATGTGCACCCCGACACGATGTGGTGGCATCACACCATCGGCAATGTGCGCAAGCGCCCCTTCTCCGAGATCTGGTCCGACACCTCCGATCCGCTCATGGCCGGCCTCAAGGCCCGGCCGAGACAGGTCAAGGGGCGTTGTGGCGCCTGTGCGCACTTCGATATCTGTGGCGGCAATACACGGGTGCGGGCCCAGCAAACGAGCGGCGATCCGTGGGAAGAGGATCCCGCCTGCTATCTGGATGACGCCGAAATCGGTCTGAATCCCGATGATGCCGTCCGTCCGCGTCTGACCGTCACCCCTTTCGAGCGCCGCCGCGCCTGAGTCTCCCATGCACACACTGATTCACGTCATCATCCTGCTCGGGGTGTCCTTGTTCGTCAGCCACGCGTCTGCCGCCCCGGCAGATGCGGCGCCTCTGTTTGCGCAGCACTGCGCCAGCTGCCATGGCGTGGATCGCCTCGGCGCCATGGGGCCGGCGCTGCTGCCCGACAATCTCTCCCGCGTGCGCAAAAAGGCGGCGCGCGAGGTGATTGTCAACGGTCGGGCGGCAACCCAGATGCCGGCCTTTGGTGGGACGCTTGACGATGCGCAGGTCGATGCGCTGGTCGCGCTGATCTACCAACCCGCGTCAACGCCGCCCAAGTGGGATGTCGAGCAGATCACCGAATCGCGGATTGTTCATGCGGATGTGGCGAGCTTGCCGGCCAAGCCGAGTTTCGAGGCAGACATGATGAATCTGTTCATCGTGGTCGAGGCGGGCGATCACCATGTGTCGATTCTGGATGGCGACAAACTCGAGCGCATCCACCGTTTCCCGTCGCGCTTCGCCTTGCACGGCGGCCCCAAGTTCAGCCCCGAAGGGCGCTTTGTGTATTTCGCCTCGCGCGATGGCTGGGTGTCAAAGTACGACATCTGGAACCTCACCCTCGTGGCCGAGGTGCGCGCCGGCATCAATACGCGCAACCTCGCGGTGTCGTCCGACGGCAAGGTGATTGCGGTGGCCAACTATCTGCCGCATTCGCTGGTCTTGCTCGATAGCGATCTGAACATGATCAAGGTGATGGATGTCACCGATCGCGAAGGCAAAACCTCGTCCCGCGTGTCGGCCGTCTATGACGCGGCACCGCGCAAGAGTTTCGTCGCCGCGCTCAAGGATGTGCCTGAGGTGTGGGAGATCAGCTATGACCCGACCGTTGAAGACATCCCCGTCGGCCTGATTCACGATTTCAAGTACAAAGAGGGTGCGTTCCTGCGCGGTTACCTCAATCCGCGTCGCACGCCGCTGGCTGACATCCTCGATGACTTTTTCTTTACCCAGGATTACTCCGAACTCATCGGTGCGACGCGTGTTGGCAAGAAAGGGCAGGTTGTTCATCTCGATGTGCGCAAGAAGATCGCCGATCTGGACTTGGGTGGCATGCCTCACCTTGGCTCCGGCATCACCTGGGAGTGGCAGGGGCGCACCGTAATGGCATCGCCCAACCTCGAAGAGGGGAAGATCACGGTCATCGATGTGAAAGACTGGTCTGTCGTCAAAGAGATCAAGACGCTCGGCCCGGGATTTTTCATGCGTAGTCACGAAAACTCCCGCTATGCCTGGACGGACTCGATGATGAGCCCGACCGCCAAGGACACCTTGCAGGTGATCGACAAGGAAACCCTGGAGGTGGTCGCCCAGCTGCGGCCCGAGCCGGGCAAGACGCTGGCACACATTGAATTCACCCGCGACGGGCGGTTTGCGATTGCCAGCCTTTGGGAAGATGAAGGCGCTTTGATCATTTATGACGCCGTCACGCTCAAAGAGGTCAAGCGCTTGCCGGCGCGCCGTCCGGTGGGCAAGTACAATCTGCACAATAAAATCACACGTTCCTCAGGAACGAGCCATTGAACGCGATGGCCGCTAAAGCCTTACGCTGAGCGGGTTTCAGCGCGTCGCCAGCGCCTGGGCGCCGGCGACGCAGGCCCATGACAAAGCCTTGCGTGATGTGGTTCACGTATCGTTTTTCTGGGCTCGGGTATTGTTCAGTCCGTATCAGGTTTCTTCCGCGCCTCGTCCCATACGAGAGCAGGGTGGACCGGAGAGGACGAATCATGCTCAAAGTGTTCAGCCACTATTTCCCCGCGACGACCTTGTATCAAATCATCTTTGATGCCCTCCTGCTGTTTGCGGGGGTCGTTATCGCCATTGTGTTGCAGCCCGATGTCGGCCTCGAGTCATGGCGTATGATTCTGCCGTCGGCGCTGTTGTTCGCGATTGCCATGGTCGTGCTCAATACCCTCACCGGTTTCTATCGGCCGTTTGCCGGGCAGCAGCTGAAAGATGTGATTGCGCGTGTGCTGGTCGGCGTTGTTGTCAGCATCCCGGTGGCCTATGGCGTGTTTCGGGTGTTGCCCTGGGGGGAGTTTGCCTCCGAGGCGGCCGAAGTGTCTGTGATCCTCTTGCTGGGGTTGATCTTGGTGATGCGCGGGTTTGCCAATCGTGGGCGTCTTGGGGCTTTCATGTCCCGCCGGGTGCTGGTGCTGGGTACGGGTAGCGAAGCGGAGTCCGTGGAGCGCGTGCTGCGCGATCCGGCGTCCCGTGGGCTCCGCTTTGTCGGTTTCTTGCCGGCGGGTGACGACGACGAACTGGCTGTTGCGCCTGACCAGGTGCTGAGTAACCGCGGTGCGGTAGTCGACGTGGTCGATCAGCTCGGAGTGAATGAGGTCATCGTCGCGGTACGCGAGCGTCGAGGCGGTGTGCTGCCCCTGCGCGAGTTGCTCGACTGCAAGATGCGCGGCGTCAAGGTCTATGATTTGTCGACCTTTTACGAGCGCGTACGTGGTCAGGTGCGCATCGACACATTGAAAGCCAGCTGGCTGATTTTCGGCGACGGATTCCGTCAGGGGTTTTTCCGCAGTTTGGTCAAGCGCTGCTTCGATCTGGCCGCGTCCCTGGTGTTGTTGATTCTCGCCTTGCCGGTGATGCTGCTGGCAGCGCTGTTCATCCTGCTCGAAGACGGTGGCCCGGTGTTCTATCGCCAGCTGCGTGTCGGCCAGAACGGTCGTCAGTTCAAGGTCATCAAGTTCCGCAGCATGGGCACCGACGCAGAAAAAGACGGCAAGCCGCGGTGGGCGCAGTCAAACGACTCTCGCGTGACCCGGACGGGACGGTTCATCCGCAAGCTGCGTATTGATGAACTGCCGCAGCTGTTCAATGTTTTCCTGGGCGAAATGAGTCTGGTTGGCCCTCGTCCGGAACGGCCGTTCTTTGTCGATCAGCTGACAGCAGAGATTCCGTTCTATGCGGTGCGCCACTGTGTGAAGCCCGGCGTGACCGGATGGGCGCAGGTCCGTTATCAATACGGCGCGTCGGTAGATGATGCCGTGCAGAAACTCCAGTACGATCTGTATTACGTCAAGAACCACACGCTGCTGCTGGACATCGTTGTCCTCGCCGAAACCGTGCGCGTCGTGCTGACCGGCGAAGGTGCGCAGTAAGGCGCTTCTGATTCTTCCGGCCGAATGTCTGGCCAAGGTGATTTGAGATGCTTGAGCTGACGAGCGTGGCAGTCTGGGGCTATGCCTTGGCTGCTGCGGCGTTTGGGCTGTTTGGTGTGTATCTCGCGGCGGCCTGGCGTGGACAGGGCGCCGGTGGCCGTTTACTGCTGGCGGTCGGCGTCAGTGCCGCCTGGTGCGTGGCCAATGCCGCGATGATTTCCGGCCTCGCGTTTGCCGGCGTCCTTGCCGTCTTGCTGGCCGTTGCGCGTGACGCAGCCTGGCTCGCTTTCGTAATCGGCTTGATCCACCAGATCGACGGTAGTCGCCGGACCTGGCCGGCGCGGGTGGCGGTCGCGGTAGTGGCGCTGCGCTTGCTCACGGCGCTGATGACCGTGCTGAACCTGCCCTGGCCGCTCGATCCTCAGCGCGCGCTGATCTTTCTCCACCTTGTTGCGGCGGTGTATGCGCTGGTGCTGGTCGAGCAGCTCTATCGCTTGTTGCCGTCGGCGTCCCGCTGGGGGCTCAAGCCATTCTGCCTGGCCATGGCCGCGTCTGCGGTCTTCGACCTCTACCTGTTTGCTGACGCCTTCCTGTTTGGCGCGATTGATCGCGACATCTGGAGTATTCGCGGTCTGGCGCATGCGCTGGTCCTGCCCCTGATCGCCATTTCGGCATCGCGGGTGCCGGGCTGGGCGATCCGACTGTCGGTATCGCGGGAGATGGTGTTTCACTCGACGGCCCTGGCGGCGTCCGGCCTGTATCTTTTGCTGGTCGCGGCAGCGGGCTATTACGTGCGCTACTTCGGCGGGGACTGGGGGCGGGCGCTTCAGGTCACATTGTTCTTCGCCGCGTTGTTGCTGCTGGGCGTTGTCGCGGTGTCCGGCACGCAGCGCGCGCGCTTGCGGGTCTGGCTCAACAAGCACCTGTTCCCGTATCGCTACGACTATCGCATCGAATGGCTGAAGTTCACCCGGGCCTTATCGATGCAGGGAGATCATCAGGATCTTGGGCAGACCACGATTCGTGCCCTGGCCGATCTGGTCGAGAGTCCGGGCGGCGGTCTGTGGCTCGACGACGGCCATGGTCGTTTCGTGATGCGCTCGCGGCTCAACATGGGAGAGTCTTTGATCGAGGAGTCGGCCGATGGCGCCTTGTGCCGCTTTCTGGCGGAAGAGGGCTGGGTCTTCAATCTGGAAGAGTACCGAATGCGCCCCAAGACCTATGGCAATCTCACGCCGCCACGCTGGCTGTCGGAAGTGGATGACGGCTGGTTGGTGGTGCCGCTGACCGCCGGCGAAACGCTGATCGGCTTCGTGGTTTTGCTGGCTCCGCGCACGCCGGTCGATATCAACTGGGAAGTGCTCGACTTGCTCAAGAGTGCTCAGCGTCAGGCGGCAAGCTATCTGGCCCGCATGCAGGCCGCCGAGGCCTTGATCGAGGCGCGCAAGTTCGATGCGTTCAATCGCATGTCGGCCTTCGTGGTGCACGACCTGAAAAATCTTGTCGCGCAGTTGTCGCTGATGCTCAAGAATGCCGAGCGTCACAAGGACAACCCCGAGTTTCAGGCGGACATGCTCGAGACGGTCGCGCATGTTGAGCAGAAGATGCGCGATCTGATGCAGCAGCTGCAGAAAAAGACCGCGATCGAGCGTGATCGTCAGGTCGATCTGGCGCAGATGCTGGAAAGGATTCGCAAGCATAGAATGCACTTGCAGCCGGCGGTTTCGCTGGACATCGAAGATGCGAACATTTTCGTGCTTGCCAATGCCGAGCGACTTGAGCGTGTCGTGGGGCATATCGTGCAAAATGCCCTCGACGCCACCAAGGACGATGGTATGGTAACGGCATGTCTTCGTCGTCTCGATGAAGCCCGTGCGCTGATTGAAGTCAGGGATAACGGCAGCGGCATGGCGCCCGAGTTTGTTCGCGACCAGCTGTTCCGGCCGTTTCAGACAACCAAGGCCAGTGGCATGGGAATTGGCGTTTTCGAGGCGCGACAATATCTGCGAGAGTTGGGCGGAGATATCCGGGTCGAGAGTACCCCCGGTGTCGGCACCACCATGCAACTCACGCTACCGGCACTTCCGCGGCCAGAGGCCGCTGCGGAGGCCCTAGCTCATTCAGACTCAGAACCATGACCGAGAAGCAACGCACCCTGATGGTGGTTGAGGATGACCCGGCGCTGCAAAAGCAGATGCGCTGGGCGTTTGGCGACTACGAAACCGTTCTGGCCAGCGATCGCGAGAGTGCCATCGCTCAGTTGCGGCGGCATGAGCCACCGGTTGTGACCATGGATCTCGGTTTGCCGCCCGACCCGGATGGTGTCAGCGAAGGCTTTCAGTTGCTGCAGGAAATGCTCGCCTTGGCGCCCGACACCAAAGTGGTCGTGCTGACCGGTCAGCACGACCGCGAGAATGCGGTCCGTGCCATTGGCTTGGGCGCCTACGACTTCTTCGCCAAGCCCTTCGAGCCCGAGTTTCTGACGCTCACGATCGACCGTGCGTTCCGGCTCTACGATTTGCAGCGTGAAAATGTCCGTCTGCAGGAAGAGCGGGGCTCGCCGCTGAGCGGCATGCTCACGCGTGACGCCGGCATGCTGAAAGTGTGCCGCACTGTCGAAAAGGTGGCGTCGGCCAATAATGTGACGGTGACGCTGCTCGGGGAAAGTGGCACCGGCAAGGAAGTCATTGCGCGGGGACTGCATTCCCTGTCGTCCCGCGCCAAGCAGCGGTTTGTGGCCATCAATTGCGCCGCCATTCCCGACGCCTTGCTCGAAGCCGAGTTGTTCGGTCACGAGAAGGGCGCTTTCACGGGCGCCGTCAAACAAACGCAGGGCAAGATCGAAACGGCCGACAAGGGGACGCTGTTCCTCGATGAAATCGGCGATTTGCCCATGCCGCTGCAGGCCAAGCTGCTGCGCTTTTTGCAGGAGCGGGTCATTGAGCGCATTGGTGGGCGCAGCGAAATTCCGGTGGATGTGCGCGTCGTGTGCGCAACGCACCAGGACCTCAAACGCTTGATCGAAGAAGGGCGATTCCGCGAGGATCTCTACTATCGACTGGCCGAGATCGTGATCGAGATTCCGCCGCTGCGCGATCGTCCGGGTGATGCCAGCCTGCTCGCCCATGCTTTCGTTCAGCGTTTCGCCGATGAAAACGGGCGAGGCAGCATGCGCCTGACCGACGATGCCATTGCCGCGATCGAGGCGCAACCTTGGCCGGGCAACGTACGCGAGCTCGAAAACTGCGTGAAGCGCGCTGTCATCATGGCGGACGGCAACCGCGTTGTCGCCGACGACCTGGGGCTGGATACGGTTGAAGAAGCCTTGGATGTACTGAATTTACGCCAGGTTCGCGAGACGGCAGAGCGCTTGGCCGTGACCAAGGTGTTGTCACGCGTTAACGGAAATATTGCACGTGCGGCAGAGGTCCTCGGCGTCAGCCGGCCAACGCTGTACGACCTGATGAACCGCTACGGAATCAAAAAGGAGGCCTGATCGTGCCTTTGCCGCATATCCAGTCGAGCCGCGTTCGGCCCAGTCGTCTGATGACCTTGTTGGTCACCGCAGCCTTGCTTGCCGGGTGCGGCGCCAATCCCGACGAAATGGTCGCGTCGGCGCGGTCTTATCTTGATAAAAATGATGCCAACGCCGCGGTCATTCAACTCAAGAACGCCTTGCAGGAAAAACCCGATTTCCCCGAGGCGCGCTATCTCCTGGGCAAGGTCTATTACGCTCAGGACGACATGGCGGGGGCCGTCAAGGAGCTGCAACTCGCCCTTCGTCTCGGTTACGACGAATCGCAGGTGACGCCGATGCTGGCGCGGGCGCTGGTGCGCCAAGGCCAGCGCGAGGAAGTCATCCGGACCTATACCGGCACGGCGTTGAAAGACCCCAAGGCCTTGTCCGACCTGCTGACGGTGCTGGGTGATGCGCAGATTGGCACGAACCGGGACGAAGCGGTGCGTGATTATCAGGAGGCGCTGAAAGCCAACCCGGACAACACGCTGGCCAGCGTGGGTCTGGTTCGCGTGCTGGCGCTCGACGCCAAGTATGAGGCGGCGCTCAAGGCCATTGACGAGGTGCTGGCGAAGACGCCGGACGTGCCCGAAGCGCACGCCACGCAGGCCGAGATCCTGTTTGCGCTCAGAAAGCTTGACGATGGCCTGGCTGCGCTGAAGAAGGCGATCGCGCTCAAGCCCAAAGATGCCAACTACCGGTTTGCGCTGGTAAATACATTGCTCCAGACGCAGCGTCTTGATGACGGCAAAGCGCAACTGGCTGAGATGAAAACGGTGATCGGTGCGTCGCCTGTGGTGACATACCTGCAGGCCTATGTTGATTTCCTGGAAGATCGCCTGACGCAGGCGCGCGACGGCATCCAGGAAGTCATTAAATCGGCACCGACGTATCTGCCCGGCCGCTTGCTGGCCGGCTCGATCTTCTACCGGCTGGATGACCAGCTGCAGGCGCAGGTCAACCTCAACAAGGTGCTAGAGGCCAATCACTCAAATCCGGTCGCCCGTCGCTTGCTGGTGATGTCCTACCTGGCGCAGCGCGATGGTGCGCGCGCGATCGAAGCCCTGCAGCCCTTGCTTGAGTCTCACGGCAACGCCTCTGAAGTGCTCACCCTGGCCGGGCAGGCCTACCTGCTGGCGGGCGACTTCGAGCGCTCGTCGGCCTTTTTTGCCAAACAGGTGGACAACGCGCCCGACGATGCGCGTGCGCGTACACGGCTCGGTATCAGCCGGCTTGCCGGGGGCGAGGTCGAGAAGGGTTTGAATGATCTGGGCAAGGCCAGCGATCTGGATAGCACCGGCGGCTATGCCGACTTCGCGCGTGTGACCGCGCTCTTGCGAGAGCGCAAGTTTGACGAAGCCTTGAGCGCACAAGCGACGCTTGAACAGAAGATGCCGGACAATCCGCTGGCCAAAAACCTGCGCGGCGGCATCTTGCTTGGCAAAGGGGATATTCCCGGCGCGCGCAAAGCCTTTGAAGAAGCCCTGAAAATTCAGGACGATTTTTTGCCTGCCGCCACCAATCTGGCGCGCCTCGATTTCCGCGATGGCAAGGTCGATTCGGCACGCGCCATCTATAAGCGCATTCTTGAGAAATCGCCTTCGCGCGCTGACGTGTATCTCGCATTGGCGGAGCTTGAAAAGGCCGCCGGCGGCAGTTTTGAGACGATTGAAGACCTGTTGCGCAAGGCGGTGAGCAATGCGCCCACGTTGCTGGTGCCCAAGCTTCAGCTCGGTGACTTCCTGTTGCGCAGCCAACGCAAGACGGAGGCGCTTGTCGTGGTGCGCGAGGCCGCGACCATGGCGCCCGAGCATCCGACCGTCTTGAAGCTCCTTGGGCATACGCAGATTGCCAATGGCGATGTTCAGCAAGCGGTGTCGGCGTTCCAGAAGCGCGCTTCGCTGGAGCCCGACAACGCCGAGGCGCTCATGGACCTCGGCCGGGCCCAGTTCATGAATCGTGACCCCAAGAGTGCAGAAGCGAACCTGCGACGCTCCTTGTCCTTGCGTCAGGATTTGTTTGAAGTTCAGCGCGTCCTGATTTCCATCCTGATCGACGACAAGCGCTTTGACGAAGCGCTGAGCAAGTCGCGCGATCTCCAGAAGCAATTGCCGGAATCTGGCCTGGGCTATATTTTCGAGGGCGACGTCCATGTGTCGAAAGGCGACTGGCGCTCGGCCTTGCCGCTCTTCCGCAAGGCGCATGCGCTGACGCCGAATTCGCAAACCGCCGTCAAGCTGCACGCGGCCCTGGCCCGCACCGAGAATGCCAAGGAGGCTGACAAGCTGGGCGATAGCTGGCTGGCGGCAAATCCCAAAGATATGGCCATGATTGCCTATATTGCCGAGTACGCGCTGACTCAGGGCCGCCTGGTGCCCGCGTATACGCTATACAAGCAACTCAACGAGATGGCGCCGGACAAGCCCTTGGTGCTGAACAACCTGGCGTGGATCGCAAGTCAGAACAAGGATCCCAAGGCCATGGAGTTTGGCCGCCGTGCGCTCGAGCTGGCGCCGGAAAACCCTGCGATCCTTGATACCGTCGGGATGATCGAGGTTGAGGGTGGCAGCGTTGATGACGGTATCAAGAAGCTCGAGAAGGCAAGCAAGCTGGCGCCGAAGTCGGCGCTGATTTCGCTGAATTTGGCGAAGGCCTACATCGCAGGCGGGCGCAAGGACGATGCCCGCGCCGTGCTGAATGCGCTGACCGGCGAATACCCGGTCGGAAGCCGGTTCTATGAAGAAGCCAATACGCTTCGCAAAACGCTATGAGCCATAATTCATTATCTGTTTCTGAAGGAATACATTCGTGACCACCGTTGCCGTGATTGGGCTTGGCTATGTCGGATTGCCGCTGGCCGTAGAGTTTGGCAAGAAATTCAAGACCCTGGGTTTTGATCTCTCCAAGGAAAAGGTCGCGGCGTATCGCGACTTTCGTGACCCGACCGGAGAGGTCAGCACAGAGGATCTGCGTGCGGCCACGCAATTGAGCTGCCATTCCGATCCGGCAGTCATCGCCGAAGCGGATTTCATCGTCATCGCGGTGCCGACGCCCGTGGATGCGGCGCGTCAGCCGGATCTCACGCCGCTCGAAAAATCCTCGGCATCGGTGGGCAAGTACCTCAAGAAGGGCGCGATCGTCGTGTACGAAAGCACGGTGTATCCGGGCGCGACCGAGGAGGTCTGCATTCCCATCCTCGAGCAGACCTCGGGTCTCAAGTGGAAGCAGGACTTTTTTGTCGGCTACTCGCCGGAGCGCATCAACCCGGGTGACAAGGAGCGCACGGTCACCAAGATCGTCAAGGTGGTGTCGGGCGATACGCCGGCCACGCTCGAGAAGGTCAAGGAAGTGTACGGCGCGGTGATCACCGCCGGCGTCTATCCGGCGGCCACCATCAAGGTGGCTGAGGCGGCCAAGGTCATCGAAAACACGCAGCGCGACCTGAACATCGCCTTGATCAACGAGCTCGCGGTGATCTTTCACGAGGTCGGCATCGATACGCTGGACGTGCTTGAAGCGGCCGGCACCAAGTGGAACTTCCTGCCTTTCCGTCCCGGTCTGGTGGGTGGGCACTGCATTGGCGTCGATCCCTACTACCTGACCCACAAAGCCGAGATGCTGGGCCTGCACCCCGAGGTGATCCGGGCCGGGCGGCGCATCAATGACGGCATGGGTAAGTACGTGGCCGAGCAGACGGTCAAGCAGATGATCCAGGCGGGCCATTCGATCAAGGGCTGCAAGGTGATCGTGCTGGGTCTGACCTTCAAGGAAAACTGCCCCGATCTGCGCAACAGCAAGGTCATCGACGTCATCCGTGAGCTGCAAAGTTTCGGCTGCGATGTGGTGGTGCACGACCCGGTCGCAGAGGCGGCTGAAGCCATGCACGAGTACGGTGTCCAGCTGGTTGAGTGGGCCGATCTGCCGCGGGCGCAAGCCATGGTCGCCAC
>JBFIJC010000098.1:0-11331 GCA_041600915.1 Nitrogeniibacter sp. | reverse complement strand
TGGCGCGCATGCGCTTAAGGCTACAAACGGCCATCATCGAAAAACGACGGGGGCGAAAATGCCCCCGTGTCGTCAAAGCCAAACCCGCTCGGTACCCAATTCGGCACCTGAAAGAGCCTTAACTGAACTGCATTACCGCCGGAGCGGGGTCTTTTCAACATCAAGTGCTGACTGATCAGGCAGCTTTCTTGGTGCTGGCTTTCTGAGCCGTGCCCACAGCCTTGACGGTTGCGCTGGTAGCAGCAGCAACGTTGGCTTCAGCGATCTCTGCAACCTGCTTGGCAGCCTTGTTCATGCTGTCGTAAGCGGAGTTGGCGGCAGCGATGGCGGACTTGACAGCAGCAACAGCGACGTCGGAGCCGGCCGGTGCGGACTTGGCGGCTTTGTCCAGGGCTTCAGCAACACCCTTGTTCACTTCAGCGATCTGGCCTTCCATCAGCTTGGACACTTCGTCCTGGCTCTGGGTGGCGATTTCGTAAACGCTGCGAGCGTAGGCAACCATTTTCTCAACAGCCGGCTGAGCCAGCGTGCTTTGCACGGTCACGAACTCTTGCACGTCCTTGACGGCCATCAGGGCCTTGGTGTTGGCCACGCCATCTTCCAGGAAGACACGGGCGGTGTTCAGGTTCAGAGCAGCCAGGCGCTCGGCGCTGGCGAATGCGGCGTTGGCCAGCGTCAGAACGGTTTCGACATTGGCTTTGTTGGTGGCGGCGAATTGCTCGGGGGTCGCGAACATGTGGTTCTCCTAAGTTAAGTTGGGTGCTACGCAATGTTGCGGTGCGGCATGAGTCGGATTATAAGCAGGAAAAATCACTTGTCAACAAATTTGTTGCGACGCACAACTTGCTTGCTGAAAAAAATATTGATACAAAACATGAGCTTGATGGCCGTGCCTGCGGCGTGTGCTGGCGCGATCAGACGCGGCAGAGTTAGCCGATGCGAATGTGCCGGCGTGCTGGCTGCTGCAGTGTGTCAGCTGAATGTTGCGGGGATGTGACGCGGGGAGAGGGAGAGCGAAGGCGCCTGGGCGCATGCAGCCGGGGCGTGGCCGAGTGGCCACCGCCCCGGTGCGGGATCAGCGGTGCTTGAAGTTGGCAGCCCGCTTTTCGACGAAGGCGGCCATGCCTTCTTTTTGATCTTCGAGCGCAAACGCCGAGTGGAAAACACGGCGCTCGAAGAGCAGGCCTTCGGACAGGCCGGACTCGTAGGCGCGGTTGACCGATTCCTTGATCATCATGACCACCGGCAGCGAGTAGCTGGCAATGGTCTCGGCCGCGGCGAGGGCTTCGTCCAGTAGTTTGTCGGCGGGCACGATGCGGGACACCAGGCCGGCGCGTTCGGCTTCTTCGGCGTTCATCATGCGGGCGGTCAGGCACATGTCCATGGCCTTGGCCTTGCTGACGGCGCGCGGCAGGCGCTGTGTGCCGCCGGCGCCCGGGAGGATGCCGAGCTTGATTTCGGGCTGGCCGAATTTGGCGGTGTCGGCGGCGATGATGATGTCGCAGGCCATGGCCATTTCGCAGCCGCCGCCCAGGGCGTAGCCGGCGACCGCCGCGATGATGGGCTTGCGGCAGGTCTTGACGCGCTCCCAGTTGCGGGTGATGTAGTCGCTCAGGTAGGCATCCATGTACGAGAACGTGGCCATGGCGCCGATGTCGGCGCCGGCGGCAAAGGCTTTCTCAGACCCGGTAATGACGATGGCGCCGATGTCGTCGTCCGACTCGAAGGCGTCGAGCGCGGCGCCGACTTCGTCGACCAGCACGTCGTTGAGGGCGTTGAGCGCCTTGGGACGATTGAGGGTGATGAGGCCGACGCGGCCGCGTGTTTCAACCAGGATGTTCTCGTAGCTCACTGCGTTTCTCCGTGTGTTGTCGATCGGGTGTAAGCCGTCGTTTGATTATTGGATTTACTGCGCGGTCTTGGGCTGAATGACCGCGCGTACGCGACTCGAGCCGCCGGTGTTGGCCGATTTGGAGCCGCTGTTGGTCACCACGTATTGCCCGGTGTAGCCGTCGTACTCGATGAACTCGCCCTGCACTTCGTCTTTGCCGCTGGTGACATGGGCTTGTACATAGAAGTGAGTCATCTGGGTGCGGCCGTCGTATTCGATACGCTCGGCAGAGCCAACGACGTATTCGCCGGTGCCGTCGCGCTTTTGCTTGAAGCGGGCGAGGCCCTTGCCGTGGCTGGTGGCGACGCCTTTCTGAAAGCCTTCGGCATCCTGCGTGACGGTGAGCGTGTCGCCGCGGATTTCGAGCGTGCCCTGAGTGAGGACGACCTTGCCTTCGAAGAGGTGGATTTTCTTGCGCTCATCGACCGTGACCTTGTCGGCCTCGATGTTGACCGGTTGAGTGCGGTCGCCACGTTCGGCGATCGCATGGCCGGCCCAGAGGCTGGCGGTGAGGGCGAGCAGACAGAGGCGTGCGTTCATGGTTGCTTCCGCTTGATGGGCAGGTTGGCGACGACGCCGCCGGTGAGTGTGATTTCGCCAAACAGGTTGTCGGCGTTCATGCCATTGCTGTGGACTTCAGCGCCGTCCTGGGTCAGTACGACCGGATCGACCGATTTGGCTTGTTCGGTATTGGGCCACAGTACGAGCGTGTCTGAGGCAAACGTGGATACGGGCTTGCCCGGCAGTGTTCGTTGGGCGCGGACATCGCCCTTGAGGTCGACGCGCTCGCCGTCGTCACGCGTGACGCCGTGGTCGGCGCTCAGGCGCAACAGCATGCCGTCGCGCTGGTAGCGCACGATCGGGGCGGTGAGTTCGGAGTGCGCCTGGGCGGGCAGGTGGCGCATCTGTTGCGCGTCAATGTAGTACTGCGGCGCGCCGGTGAGGTCGAAACGTGTCAGGGCCATCTGCTCGACGATGACATCCGGGCCGAGCATGGTTTTGGGCTCGGCCGATGCGTTGGGGTCTTCGCTCACTCGCTCGAGCCAGAAGCTGCCCGCCGCGAGAACCGCCAGTGCAATGATGGGATAGAGGTGTTGGGGGCTGACACGCATGCCGGTGGCTCAGATGACCTTGGCTTGCATCAGGTCGTGCATGTTGAGCGCGCCGACGAGTGCGCCACCGGCATCGACGACGAGCAACTGACTGATGCGGTGGCGCTCCATCAGCTCGGCGGCTTCCGCGGCCAGCGCGTCGGGGCCGATGCTGCGGGGGTTGCGGGTCATCAGTTCGGCTAGTGGCGTGTGGCGGATGTCTTCGGTGCCCGCCAGCGCGCGGCGCAGGTCGCCGTCGGTGAATACGCCGGCGGGGTGCGCGTTGGCGTCCGCCACGATGGCCATGCCCATGCCGCCGCGAGACATTTCGAGCAAGGCGTCGGTCACGCTGGCCTCGGGGCCGATCAGCGGCAAGGCCGGACCGCTGCGCATGACGTCGCGGACATGGGTGAGCAGGCGCCGACCGAGCGAGCCGCCGGGGTGGCTGCGGGCGAAGTCCGCTTCGGCAAAGCCGCGTGCATCAAGGAGCGCGACGGCCAGTGCGTCACCCATGGCCAGCGCCGCGGTGGTGCTGGCTGTGGGTGCGAGATTGAGCGGGCAGGCCTCTTCGCTGACGCCAGCGTCGAGATGGACGTCGGCCTCTTTGGCGAGGGGGGAGCTGGCATGGCCGGTAATGGCGATCAGCCGCGCGCCCTGACGCTTGACCAGCGGCACGATGGTGAGCAACTCGGCGCTGCTGCCCGAGTGCGAGAGCGCAATGACGACGTCGGCAGAGGTGATCATGCCCAGATCGCCGTGCGCTGCTTCGGCTGCATGCACAAAGTAGGCGGGGGTGCCGGTGCTGGCCAGTGTGGCGGCCAGCTTGCGGCCGATGTGGCCGGTCTTGCCAATGCCGGTGACAACGACGCGCCCCTGCGCCGCCAGAATCAAGGCCACCGCCTGCGGAAATGCCGCGTCGAGACGGGGAATCAGCGCAGTGATCGCCGCGGCCTCGATGGTGAGGACACGACGTGCCTGCGCCAGAGACGCTTCCGGCGAAAATGAGGTGGAGCGGGACATTGGGATGGGTCGAAGATTGCGGTTAAACTTGGACGAAAAGTATATCAGAAGGCCGCTGCCGCCCTTTCGGCCTGATGCCCCGCGGATTGAGGACAACTGGCTGAGCGCATGGTCAATACCCTGGAACTGGTTCTGTTGTTGCTGGCCGCCGCCGTCCTGGTGGTCGGCCTGTTTCGCAGCATTAACCTGCCGCCGGTTCTCGGCTATCTGCTGGTCGGTGCCGCGGTGGGGCCGCATGCGCTGAATCTGATGGAAGACTCGGCCGGTGCGCGCCACCTGGCCGAGTTTGGTGTGGTCTTCCTGATGTTCTCGATCGGGCTGGAGTTTTCGCTGCCCCGGCTGGTGGCCATGAAGCGCATCGTGTTTGGTCTGGGCGCCGCGCAGGTGACGGGCTCTATCGCGCTGGTAATGTTGATTGGCTGGGCGCTGGGCCTGAGCCTGCTGACCAGCTTCGCGCTGGGCAGCATTCTGACCATGTCGTCTACCGCGATTCTGTCCAAGCTGCTGACCGACCGGATGGAGCTTGAATCTCGCCATGGGCGAGAGGTGATCGGCGTGCTTCTGTTCCAGGATATTGCGGTGGTGCCGCTGCTGATCCTGATTCCGGCGCTATCGCAGCCGGGCGACGCCTTGTTTGCCACGCTGTCGGTGGCGGCGCTCAAGGCGGCCGCCATGCTGGCCTTGGTGCTGGTGTTTGGCCAGCGCCTGATGCGCGCCTGGTTCACCCTGGTGGCCCGCCGGCGCTCGGGTGAGCTGTTCATGCTCAATGTGCTGCTGATCACCCTCGGTCTGGCCTGGTTGAGCGAGCTGGTGGGGCTGTCGCTGGCGCTCGGTGCCTTTCTGGCCGGCATGCTGATCTCCGAAACCGAGTATCGCTACCAGGTGGAGGAGGACATCAAGCCGTTCCGGGATGTCCTGCTCGGATTGTTCTTTGTCACTGTGGGCATGTTCCTGGATGTGGGCGAGATTCTGCTCAATCTGCCCGCCGTGCTGGGTATGGTCGCCGCCTTGCTGGTCTTCAAGCTGCTGATCGCCGGCGGCGCTTCGCGCTTGTTTGGCGGAACGCCCGGGACGGCCATGCGAACCGGGCTGTGGCTGTGCGCCGGTGGCGAGTTCGGCTTCGTGCTGCTCTCGCAGATCGACGGACTCGACCTGTTGCCACCGGTGTTGCTTCAGGTAACGGTGGCGGCGCTGGTGTTGTCGATGCTGGTGGCCCCGCTGATCGTGCAGGTGAGTGACAAGCTGGTGATGCGTTTTGTGGCGTCGGAGTGGTTGATGCGCTCCATGGAGCTGACCCGGGTCGCGGCGCAAAGCCTTAACACCACCGGCCATATCGTGATTTGCGGCTACGGTCGCAGTGGTCAGCATCTGGCGCGTTTCTTCGAGCAGGAAGGCGTCAGCTACGTCGCACTTGATCTGGACCCCGAGCGTGTACGAGAAGCCGGCTCGGCGGGTGATACGGTGGTTTACGGTGATGCGGCCCGGCGCGAAACGCTGCAAGCGGCAGGGGTGATGCGTGCCAGCGCCGTGGTGGTGTCGTTCTCCGGTGTTGATGCAGCCTTGCGGGTGATCCACCATGTGCAGGCGATGCGGCCCGACTTGCCGGTCGTGGCGCGCGCCGTGGATGAGACCGAAATGACCAAGCTGTCGGATGCCGGCGCGGCAGAGGTGGTGACCGAGGCCTTTGAGGGCAGCATCATGCTGGCCTCGCACGCACTGGCACTCATCGGTGTGCCCCTCAATCGGGTGCTGCGTCGCATTCGCGAGATCCGTAATCAGCGCTACGCCCTGATGCAGGGCTTGTTTCATGGTGCAGATGACGCGCCGGATGGCCCGGAGTCCCAGCAGCTACGGCTGCATTCAGTGGTGATACCGCCCGGCGCCGGGTCGGTGGGGCAGACCATTGGTGACATGGATTTTGTGGTGCTGAATGTGACGGTGTCTGTCGTGCGCCGACGCAACATCCGCGGGCTCAGCCCCGGGCCGGAAACGGAGATCCAGGCCGGCGATGTGGTGGTGCTGCTCGGCGTGCCGGGAAATCTGGAACTGGCCGAGCAGCGTCTGATGCAGGGGGTTTAGTAGCCGGCGCAGACGGTGTAGAGCTTGCCGTCGTTTTCGTTGGCGGCAGTGAGGTTCACCGCCGCATTGCTTGAGTCAAGTGTTCGCACGGTGCCGGTGTTGGTGACACCATCGTCCATGGTGGTGTCGATCTGGCGCGCAAAGCGGGTAGAGAGATTGCCTGAGCAGATAAAGAACTGACCCGGGAAGCCGGTGATGGGGGCCGTGCTCGTCACGCCGAGTCGACCATTCTCGACGTTGAGCTCCGGGTAATCCGCCGCCGTGATCACGGTGCTCCCGGTAGCCAGTCCGGCAAGGCGAACGTGCTGCCAGAAGAGAAAGGATTCGTCGCTGGCCGTGGTGGAGTTCCAGGCGCCATCAATGCGGCTATTGCCGATGCTGCTCGCGGGTGTTGTGGCCAGTGTGCCGGCGACATGGTTGACCACTTGCGGATCATCGCCGGGCAAAAAGCGGAACCGGTCCTGGTAGCCATAGATCATGGTCGACACGTTGTTGAACTCTTGCACCAGGCTCTTGACCTTGGCGTTGTTGATCAACTCCTGTCCTTTCAGCACGCCGCCGAGCAGCAGGCCGATGATGACGAGGACGACCGCGATCTCGACGAGGGTGAAGCCGCGCTGATATTTCCGGGGGGTGCTTTTCATTGAAAGGTCTCCACAATACACCTAGGGTAAAGCAAGTTGCATGCCGGCCTATCTCTAAGGTAATAGCGGTGATCCGCGTGGAATATTGGCGGAAAGTGACCAATAGCTGACGCACAGGTGTCGAGATGTCGACAGTTTGTGTCGTCGATTGGTCACTTTGCGTTGTGCGCCAAGCCGGCGTGATCGATGCCGCGGACATTCACTACAATGGCGGACATGACGACCAATAATGCAGGGATGACGAACCGGCCCGGTGCGCCGTGGCGCTGGTTCAGCCAGGCGCCGAACCGGCTGCTGGGCGCATCCCTTCTGGTGCTGCACTTGGGCATGCTGCAGGGGATTGATTCGCTGGTCGGACGGACCTTGGTGCTGGCGCATCTGGGCCTGTTCCTGATCTGGCAGCCGGTGGTGCGCGGGGCGTATCGATTGGCGGCGCGGGATCTGCTCGTCATGGTGGCGGTGATCGGTCTGTTCTTGCTGGCCATGTCCTGGGGGGCGCTGGGCATCTGGTTGATGGTGCTGGCCGGCGTTGTCGGTGGTGGCGCCTTTGTGGAGGTGGGCGCGCGCGGCCGCTTGCCGTATCAGCTGGCGGTGGCGTATCTGGTGTGCAGCCTGTTCATGGTTGTGTTGCCGCGCGTGGTGCCGATGGAGGTGGCCGAGCGGCCCTTGTTTGATCTGCTGGCCTTGACGGTGCTTCCCGCACTGACACTGGTGGTGATGTTGTTGCCATCGGCGCCGGAGGCGGCAAGGCGCGCCGGCGCGATCGATTTTCTATCAACCATTTTGTTGTTTGTCGCGCTGGCGATCAGCACCCTGGGCGGCTTTGCATTCATGTGGTTGATGCATTTGCCGTATCTGGTGGCGTTGGTGACGGCCTTGTTCTCGATGGCCCTGGTGCTGTTCGTCCTGGCGTGGGCCTGGCACCCGAGCGCGAGTGGGCCGCAATTGGGCATGGTGTTTGCGCGGCGTGTGCTGTCGGTGGGGCTGTCATTTGAAGAGTGGTTGCATGAACTGGCGAGTGTGTCGGTGTCCGCCGATACGCCAGAGGCCCTGGCGGACCAGGCCTGCCAGCGCATGTTGCGGATCCCCGGTGTATCGGGGGGGCACTGGCGGCTGGCCGAAGGCGAAGGGCGCTTTGGCAGTGAGGCGGCCGTGGCGCGACAGCTGACGCAGGAAGGTTTGACCATCACGATCTATTTTCGTCGTGCGCCGAGCCCTGCACTCAGCTGGCATTTCAGCCTCATGGTGCGGATGCTGGCCGAGTTCTGTCGCGAGAAGCGTCACTCACGCCAACTGGAAACCCTGTCCTACTTGCGTGCGATCCACGAGACCGGCGCGCGCCTGACTCACGACGTCAAGAACCTGCTGCAGTCGCTCAATACCCTGTGCTACACGGCGGCACGGCCCGAGGTTGATGAGGTGGCGCTGCGTGCCCTGGTGTCGCGTCAGCTGCCGGTGATTACGCGTCGGCTCGCGCAAACGCTCGAGAAATTGCAGCACCCTGAGGTTTTGCCGGGCGACGTGGTGTCCGCCAGCAAATGGTGGCAGGAGTGCCTTGCGCGTCATGGGAGTTCGGGCATTCGCTTTGAGTCGGATGACACGGTGTCATCGCTCCAGGTTTTGCCGGGGGTGTTCAACAGCGTGCTCGATAACCTGATTCAGAATGCGCTGGACAAGCGCTTGCTCAATCCCGGATTGAATATTGTGGTGCGCTTGAGTGGGGCAGGAGAGCACGCGGTGCTTGAGGTCACCGATGACGGCGCGGCGCTTCCCGACGCGCTGGTGGGGCAGTTGCTGCGTGCGCCCGTGACCTCGCAGAGCGGTTTGGGGATGGGGCTGTATCAGGCTGCGCGACTGGCGGAAGAGGCGGGATTGGTGCTCAGCCTGTCACACAACCAGACCGGCCGCGTTCAGTTTCGTCTGAGTCAGGCCGCGGCGGGTTGATGCGGTGGCCTGGCGCTTTTTGATGTGCGCGCGAGCAGGCGGTAAGTGATGACTTCGCCCTTGCCCTTGATGCGCAGGATGCTGCGTTCGTCGAAGACATATCGTTGCGATAAGTGCATGTGGGTGCGCCGGTCGCACTGGATGCTGTCAGGGGCGCCGTCGCCGCTGAGTCGGCTGGCCAGGTTGACCGTGTCGCCCCACAGGTCGTAGATGAATTTCTTGTGTCCGACCACCCCCGCCACGACCGGACCGGTGCCGATGCCGATGCGCAGCGCCAGCGGAACGCCTACTTTTTCTGATAGTTCAGCAAGGCTGTCGCGCATGTCGAGCGCGAGCTCGGCAATGGCCGCGCATGGGTCTTTGCAGCGGCTATCCAGTCCGCCGGCCACCATGTAGGCATCGCCGATGGTCTTGATTTTCTCCAGGCCACGCGCTTCGGCGAGTGCATCGAAACGACCAAAGACTTCGTTGAGCATGCTGAACACCTGCGGCGCGCTCAGTCCGCTGGCAATCTGGGTGAAATTGACGATGTCGGCGAACATCACCGATACGCTGGGAAAGTCGTCGGCGACGATGTCGTCGCTCGCCTTCAGGCGCTCGGCGACCGCACCTGGCAAGACGTTGAGGAGCAGGCGTTCGGAGCGCTCCTGCTCGGAACGGAGCAGCGCCATGGCTTCTTCGAGCCGGGTCTGCAGCTTGCGTTTCTCTTCAAGCGCGAAGCGCACCAGTGCATAGACGATGCCGGAAATGGCGATGAAATTGAGGGCGAAGAACAACACGGACGTCCGCAAAGACACGGCAGTGGCCGCATCGAGCGGGCCGCCGACATCGACGAGAAGGTAGTCAAAAAAACCCGTGAGCGCGGTGAAGAAAACGTAGGCAAAGAACCAGGGCATGGATTCGCGCATGCCCATCACGAACACCGCACCGATTGGCGCGATCAAGCCCCACAGGATGACGCCGGAGCCGGTAATGAAGTTGCCCATGCTCCACTGCGCGACGAAAGGGAAGAACAGAAACAGGGCGAACTGGCTCAGGCGGAACCAGCTGAAGTTGCCGCTCTGAATGTAGTAGGCAAGATTGGCCGCCAGCAGCACCTGGAACAGAAAGGGCAGGGTTGAAGACAGCTTGGGGCCGGTGAGCCAGTACAGCAGTAGCCAGACACCGGAGGCGATGCTCATCAGACCGGTGGCAAAGACCAGCAGCGACTTGCCGAGGCGGGTCTGCTCGTCGTCCTCGGGGCGCACGCCGGCATTGCGCAGGCGCGCTGAAAAGCTCTGAGCGTAGTAGGACAGATCGTCCGAGGTGTCCATGGGCATCGCGAGAGTGTGTGCTACAAGGCGCCCGCTTGTGCCATGCGGGCAATCAGCAGGGGGCGGCCGATCCACATAACCATATCATCAAAGCGGGTCGTCGGATCACCGTCTTCGTAGGTCGCGTCTATGCCCGGCTCGTAGCTGGCATTGGCGCCATTGGGGGTCAGGTCCGGCCCGGTGGCATACACCAGGGCGACGGCGGTGGTGTTCTTCAGCAGCTCGCTGCCGGTATAAGAGGACACCGTGATCTCGTTGCCACTGTGATCGACGACTTTGATCTTGTTCTGGTAAGCCGTGCTGGCGAGGATCCTGGCGCCAGGTAGTGTGTCACTGAAACCCAGATCGACCCGGTAACGGAAATACCCGCTCCAGGGGTCGGCCTCGGCCTGGCGAGGCAGGCCCCAGGCGTCAAAGGCGGGTAGGCCGAGCGTGCGCCATGGCAGCATGCCTTCGCTCGTGACAACGCAGTTGCTGGTTGTGCTGTCAATTTCCTCCTCGCCATAGCGACTGTCGAGGGGGTTGTTTCGGGTGCTTGGGCAGGGGAGGCGACCGTGGACAATGGCGTAACCGATGAGCGCGGCGTGGATATCGTCGAGCATTGTGGCGGTCTGATCACGACGTTCGGCTGCCAGGCGCGCGCTGAAGGGCACGATCAGCGCTGCGCCAAGAACCGTGAGAATCAGCAAGACGATCGCCAGCTCGGCCAGCGTGAAGCCGGCTTGACGATGAGGTTGGGGGGGGCTCATTGCACGCATTGGATCACATCGGTGGCGGGGAAGGCGCCGTCGTACACGTTCGGGCCAGAGAGCGGGGTGCCCGCTGTGACGGCGGACACATTACCCCCTTCAAAGAATGCGGCGGTATCGGCGATGCCGGCCGAGCGATTCTGGGTGGCCAAGCGGTGACCGGCAAAGGCCACGGCCGCGATGCACTGACGCGGGATGCCCGAGCCGTCGTCCCATTGAAGGCAGGCGCTGCCATCTGCGCAGCGCAGGTAGCGGATCTGGCCTTGCCAGCTTTTCGCGAGTGCGTGTGCATCGTTGTATGCCTGCTCATCGACGTTCGCAGGTGGCGTCGGAAAGGGCGCGGGCAGCCCGCCGATATCGATCAGGCCGACCGAGGTGGAGGCGGTTGGCGGTAGTGCCGCGTAGGGTAGCGTGCTGGTCTTTACATTGGCCAGGGCGGTCTTCAGATTGGTATTCACTGCATTGAGAAAGGCGATGAAATCGGCGCGGACCAGCAGTTTGGCGTCAAAGATATCGTCGGCCGAGATCCAGGCGACGCTGTCGTTGTTCGTTTCGTCGGCGGGGCGTCCGCGGATCAGCGTCGTGGTGGCGGCGCTGGGC
>JBFIJC010000097.1:0-11373 GCA_041600915.1 Nitrogeniibacter sp. | reverse complement strand
CGCGCAAAAAAAAACCGCGGCCAAATTCGGGCCGCGGTGCTTTCCTGCATTCAGCGGAAATCAGGTTTCTGTGTGATAGCGCGATGCCCGCTCGACCTCGTTTCGCGAGCCCAGAATCACCGGCACTCGCTGGTGCAGCTTGTGCGGCTCGATATCGAGAATGCGCTCGCGACCGGTGGACGCCGCGCCGCCGGCCTGCTCCACGATCATCGCCATCGGGTTGGCCTCGTACATCAGGCGCAGTTTGCCGCCTTGTGCGCGGCATTTTTCGTCTATCGGGTACATGAACACCCCGCCGCGGGTCAGAATGCGATGCACGTCGGCCACCATGGACGCAACCCAGCGCATGTTGAAATCGCGCCCGCGCGGGCCATTCTTGCCTTCCTGCATTTCGCCAACGTAGCGCTTGATCGGCGCTTCCCAGAAGCGCGCATTGGACGCATTGATCGCAAACTCGTGCGTATCGACGGGCACCGTCATGAACGGATGGGTGTAGACGAAGCTGCCCATTTCCCGGTCAAGCGTAAAGCCATGGACCCCATCACCAACGGTCAGGATCAACTGCGTCGATGGCCCGTACAGCGCATAGCCCGCCGCCACCTGCTCGCGCCCTGCCTGAAGAAAGTCGGCCTCAACCGGCTCGACGCAACCTTCGGGACAACGCAGCACCGAAAAGATGGTGCCGACCGAAATATTCACATCGATATTGGACGAGCCGTCGAGCGGATCAAACAGCAACAGGTAGCCGCCCTTGGGAAACTCGCGCGGGATCGGACGCACATCTTCGACCTCTTCCGAAGCCATGCCGGCCAGGTGGCCGCCCCACTCGTTGGCCTGAATCAGAATCTCGTTGGCGATCACATCGAGTTTTTTCTGCGCCTCGCCCTGGATGTTGTCGGAGCCGGCCTCGCCCAGCACGCCGGCCAGCGCGCCTTTTGAAACATTGACGCTGATCGCCTTGACCGCCCGTGCCACCACTTCGATCAGCAGGCGCAAATCGGCGGTCGTGCGCCCGGCGCGCTGTTGTTCGATGAGGAACTGGGTGAGCGAAATTCGTTGCATGGAACTGACTCCAGGGGGTTCGTGTGTCGTGACTGGCGAATTATCCCGTTTTCGGCGCTTCACTGCACGTTGGCGGTATCATTCCGGCTCGCTCCCGGCGTCAATGCCGGTGCCAACTTTCAAAAAAGCACACCAATCTCCCCGAATGCATGTCATGGTTCTGGGCGCCGGCCTGACTGGCGTCACCTCTGCCTGGTATCTGAACAAAGCCGGCTTCGACGTCACGGTTGTCGATCGTCAGAGCGCGCCGGCCATGGAGACCAGCTTCGCCAACGGCGGACAGATTTCGGTGAGCCACCCGGAACCCTGGGCCAATCCGTCGGCGCCCATGACCGTACTGCGCTGGCTGGGCGACGACGCGGCACCGCTGCGCTTCCGGCCACGCGCCGACTGGCGTCAGTGGCTGTGGAGTGCCGCGTTTCTGCGCGAATGCCTGCCTTGGCGCACCGACCGCAACACCGCCGCCATTGCCGCCCTCGCCCGCTACAGCCGGCAACAGCTCCGCGATTTGCGCGACGAAAGCGGAATCGACTACCGCCATCAACAGAAAGGGATTCTGCATCTGTTTTTTGGCCCCAAAGACGGCAACGAACCCGCCAGGCGCGCCGCTGCGCTCGCCGAACTTGGCATTCACGCCGAAGCCTGCGACCAGGCGCGCTGTATCGCGATAGAGCCGGCGCTTGGCCAACTGCCGGCGCCGCCCACTGGCGCGCTGTATGCACCTGACGACGAATCCGGCGACGCGCATGGCTTTACCGTGGCGCTGACACAGATCTTGCAGGCGAAGGGCGTGAGATTTCGCTACGACACAGCGATCCAGGGCATTGACCACGAAGGTGGCCGCGTGACAGGCGTCGATATCGCAACGGTCAATGGACACACCGAGCGCCTCGAAGCGAATGCCTATGTGATCTGTCTGGGCAGTTACAGCCCCTTGCTGGTCGCACCACTGGGCGAGTATCTGCCGGTCTATCCGGTCAAGGGCTACTCGGTCACGCTGCCGGTGATCGACCCGGCACGCTGCCCCGAAGTGAGCCTCACCGACGAAGCCCGACGCATTGTCTGCTCGCGCTTTGACGACCAGTTCCGCGTGGCCGGAACCGCCGAATTGAATGGCTATGACCTGAACATCGATGCGGCGCGCTGCCGCAATCTGCTCGATTGGGTCGGCCAGAACTTCCCCGGCGCGACCGATTTGAACGCCGCCGAACCCTGGTGTGGTCTGCGCCCCTCAACACCGAGCAATCGACCGCTGATCGGCAAGGGCAAGATGATCAATCTGTATTACAACACCGGGCACGGGTCTTTGGGCTGGACACTGGCTTGCGGCTCCGCGGCCGCCCTTGCCGACCTGATGTCTGGCACGACGCCGGCGCCGGCCTTTCCTTTTCTGAAAACGCGCTTCGACTAAAGCGCCACGAGCTCAGGCGGCTTTGGTGCCGGCCGTACTGCAGCTCACATCGGCCAAAGCGGCGGAATTACGGATCTCGCCAGTCTCGAAATCGAAATCCAGCGTCTGCAGATGAAAAGCCAGGGCCGCGTCCATCCCGGTCGCATGCGTTTCAAACCAGGCGGGCAGCTCTTCGGCCAGACGACGTCCCAGCGCGAGATCGCCCTTGGCAACACGCTTTCGCACGTCATTGACCACGGCCAGCACGCGATCGTGCTCCGCCCGGTGGCAGCCCGGGAAATTCACCTTCTCCATCCAGGCGTTTTCCTGGTCGAAGTGAGCGACGGTATGGGCGGCAAACGCGTCGAGTCGGTCGAGGAAATCGGTGTCGTCGGCCTGAACCATCGCGTTGTAACACGCGACGAATTCACGATGCGTATCGTCCATCGGGCCGAGCCCGAGTTCCAGATTATCGGTCCATTCCATGATTGCCATGACGCTCTCCGGGGCGAGTCCTGAGCTTGTTTATAACGAAGCCATGACAGCGAAGGTGTGACACACATCAATCTCGCACCGCCGTATGACGTGCGGCGGTGCGACGAGCGTGCTGGATTACTTGATGACTTTGAGGTGACTGCGGCCCGCAGCCGGCTTGTCACCGCCGCCGCTCGGTGGCTCGGGACTATCGGCAGGCGCTACCGCATCAGGCTCGCCCGGGCCTTCGTAGACCTCAGCCTCAAAGCCCATACCGTGACCGTTTTCCTGCGCATAGACAGCAACAACGTTGCTGATGGGAATACGCACCCACTGCGCCACACCGCCGAATCGCGCCTGAAACTGGATCATGTCATTGCCCATGTCGAGCTGATGCGTCGCATCGGCGCTCACATCGAGCACGATATGCCCATCCTGGGCAGTCCCCGGCGGAATACGAACGTTTTCATCGACGACGGCCGAGATATACGGCGTCAGCCCCTGATCCGTGCACCAGGCATGGATCGCACGAATCAAGTAGGGTTTTGTGGAGACTTCGGACATTACGCTTCCTGCAACACGATCGCGGGCGGAGCAAGCGGCGCTCACTCCGTCCCGCGATGCCAGATCAACGACGCATGACCTTCTCGGAGGGGGTCAGCGAATCGATAAAGCCCTGACGGCTGAACACGCGCTCGGAATACTTCATGAGCGGTGCGGCAGCCTTCGGCAGGTCAATGCCGTAGTGCTCGAGACGCCACAGCAGCGGCGCAACGGCCACGTCAAGCATCGAGAAGTCATCACCCAGCATGAACTTCTGATTGGTAAACATGGGGGCCAGCTGCGTCAATTGCTCACGCACCTGAGTGCGCACCTTGTCGGCGCCCTTCTGGTTCTTCTCCAGCAAATCGATGCCGGCGAACAGCTCTTGCTCAAAAGTGTGCAGAAACTGGCGCGCACGGGCCCGCATGATGGGGTCAGGCGGCATCAACTGCGGATGCGGGAAGCGCTCATCAATGTACTCATTGATGATGTTGGCTTCATGCAACACGAGGTCACGATCGACCAGCACAGGCACTCGGTTGTACGGGTTGATCACGGCAATGTCTTCAGGCTTGTGATCGAGATCCACATCGATCACCTGAAAATCCATGCCTTTTTCAAAGAGCACAATCCGGCAACGGTGGCTAAAAGGGTCCGTCGTTCCGGAATACAAATTCATCATGACAGTAACTGCTCCATGAATGCTGAACGCCGCATGCCAAAAGGCATACGGCGTAAATGATCACCGGTGACCGCCAAATGGCGGTCTACCGATCAGTGAATATCTTTCCAGTAGTTCTTCTTGAGCGCATAGCTCAGGGCGAACAAACCAGCCAGGAAAAGCAAAACGATGTAGCCGATGCTCTTGCGCTTTTCAGCCACCGGCTCACCGGTCCAGACGAGGAAGGACACAAGATCGGCAACCGTCTTGTCGTACTCCTGGGCCGTCTGAAGACCCGGTTTGGCCAGCTCAAGCGATACGGACTTGAGCTTGCCACCGTGACCGTCGTCCTTCTCTTCGATGTGCGCGACCTGATCACCCTGCAATTCCCACAGCACGTGAGGCATGCCGACGTTCTCGTAGACCTTGTTGTTCCAGCCCGTGGGCCGGCTCGGGTCGCGGTAGAACTGGCGAAGATAGGTGTAGAGCCAGTCGGCGCCACTACCGTCACCCGATGCACGCGCACGCGCAACCAGTGTCAGGTCCGGCGGCGCCGCACCAAACCAGGCCTTGCCGTTATCGCGCGTCATCGCGACCTTCATCTGCTCACCGATCTTGTCGGCGGTAAACAGCAGATTGTCCTTGATCATTTCTTCGGACAGTCCGATGTCTTTCAGACGGTTGTAACGCACAAAGCTGGCGGCGTGACAGTTCAGGCAGTAGTTCACAAACACTTTGGCGCCATTCTGCAAGGCGGCCGGGTCAGTGCTGACCGGCGCCTTGTCCAGATTCAGCGCGGCACCCGCAGCCATCGCCACGACGGGCGCAAACAGAGCGACCGCGAACAGGCGCTTTACGAATTTCAATGCACGCGTTTTCATCAGGAAGTCACCCTTTCCGGTTCGGGTTTGCAGCTGTCCATCTTGCTGTAGAACGGCATCAGCAAGAAGAACGCGAAGTACAGCACCGAGCAGATCTGCGTCGTACGATCCTTGAAGCCACCGTTGTCGGGCGGCTGAACGCCCAGGTAACCGAGGATGATGAAGATGATCACGAAGAGCACCAGCGCAGTCTTGAAGATCGGACCTTTGTAGCGGATCGACTTGACCGGGCTGCGGTCAAGCCAGGGCAGGAAGGCGAAGATCACCACACCTGCGCCCATCGCAATCACGCCCCAGAACTTGGCGTCCAGACCGAACAGCGGATAGGTCACGGCACGCAGCAGCGAGTAGAACGGCGTGAAATACCAGACCGGCGCAATATGCGGCGGGGTCACCAGCGGGTCGGCCGGCAGGAAGTTGTTGTACTCAAGGAAGTAGCCGCCGCCTTCAGGGGCGAAGAACAGCACTGCCGAGAATACGAACAGGAAGCCGACCACGCCAACGATGTCCTTCACCGTGTAATACGGGTGGAAGGGAATACCGTCGAGCGGGATACCGTTGGCGTCTTTCTTCTTCTTGATTTCCACACCGTCCGGGTTGTTGGAGCCGACTTCGTGCAGCGCTACAATGTGGGCCAGCACCAGGCCGATCAGCACCAGCGGCACAGCGATGACGTGGAAGGAGAAGAAGCGGTTCAACGTGGCATCCGAGACGACGAAGTCACCACGAATGATCAGCGCCAGATCCGGTCCGATCACGGGAATCGCCGAGAAGAGGTTCACGATCACCTGTGCGCCCCAGAACGACATCTGCCCCCACGGCAACAGATAGCCCATGAAGGCCTCTGCCATCAGCGCCAGGAAAATACCCACGCCGAACAGCCAGATCAGTTCCCGCGGCTTCCGGTAGGAGCCGTATAGCATCCCGCGGAACATGTGCAGATACACCACGACGAAGAACGCTGAGGCGCCCGTCGAGTGCATGTAGCGGATCAGCCAACCGCCCGGCACATCACGCATGATGTACTCGACCGCCGCGAACGCCACCGGCACGCCAGAGGCGTTGAGCGAGGCGTCAGGCTTGTAGTGCATGACCAGGAAAATGCCGGTCACGATCTGAATCACCAGCACCAACAGGGCCAGCGAGCCAAAGAAGTACCAGAAGTTGAAGTTCTTCGGCGCGTAGTACTCGGACAAATGCGCCTTCCAGGTCGACGTCAGCGGAAAACGCTCGTCAACCCAGTTCAGCAGAGCTTGTGATTTCGTCGTCATGAGTTATGCCGTCCCATCATCGCCAATCAGGATCTTGGTGTCCGCCAGATACTTGTGCGGCGGAATGTCCAGGTTCGTCGGGGCCGGCTTGCCGGCATATACCCGACCGGCCAGGTCGAAGGTCGAACCGTGGCAGGGGCACAGGAAGCCGCCCGGCCAGCCATCGCCCAGACCACTTGCCGCACCGATCTTGAACTTCTGGGACGGAGAACAGCCCAGGTGCGTACAGATGCCGATGGTGACAAGGAACTCGGGCTTGATCGAACGCGCCCTGTTTTTGGCGTATTCGGGCTGAATCGATTTGTCCGAAGCCGCGTCGGCCAGCTGGTCATCCAAGGGCTCCAGGGTCGCCAGCATCTCTTCGGTACGACGCAGAATCCAGACCGGCTTGCCTTGCCACTCGACCGTCATCATCTCGCCCGGCGCAAGCTTGCTGACGTCGGCCTCGACCGGCGCACCTGCAGCCTTGGCACGCTCCGACGGTGTCAGGCTTGCAACGAACGGTACGGCAACCGCCGTCACCGCCGCGCCACCCGCGACCGACGTGGCCAGCAACAACTGCCGGCGGCCACTGTCCATCTTTTCCTCAACGCTCATGAGCCATTTCCCCGCAAAAAGGAAGCAAAAATTCTAGATACAAAACCGCGAAAGTATAACGAATATGGCAGCGCGAAAAAACCCCGTTCTTTCAAAACACATACCAATCAATTACTTACAATGGTACTCGTAGGCATTTCTTGATCCAGATTCAATCAAAACCAGCAAAAATGGTGCATAACAACATTACAAAACGCTAATTTTCTCATTGCTGAATCACCCATTCCGCTCAAACCACACCTTCATCGCGAAGCCGAGCAATCGCCTCGTTATCGAAACCAAGCGCTTCGAGCACGACGTCGGTATGGGCGCCCAACGCCGGGCCGATCCACTCGGTGCCGCCCGGCGTCGCAGTGAGTTTTGGCATTACCGCAGGGATGGCCAGCGACTCACCGCCAGGCAAGCCGACACGCTCGATCATCTGGCGCGCGATGTACTGCGGATCGGTAAACATGTCGGCCACCGAGTAGATATTGGACACCGGCACATCGGCCGCCTTGAGTGTCTCCAGCACGACCTGTCCGTCGTTCCGGCCCACCCAGTCGTCAATCACGCCATAGATTTCGGCCGCACGCGCATCGCGCCCGGCGTTGTCCTTGAGCGCGGGGTCATCGGCGAGGTCGGGGCGATCGATGGCACGCATCAGGCGCTTGAAAATGGCGTCGCCATTGCCGCCGACGATGATGTGCTTGCCGTCGCGGGCGGTGTGTGTGTTTGAGGGAGTAATGCCGGGCATCACGTTGCCGGTGCGTTCGCGCACAAAGCCGTAGTGATCAAACTCCGGCACCATGCTCTCCATCATGGAGAACACCGCTTCATATAGCGCGACATCAACCACCTGCCCTTGCCCGCCATTGACCTCGCGATGACGCAGCGCCATGAGCGCGCCGATCGCGGCCCATAGCGCGGCGATCGAATCGCCAATGGAGATGCCGGTCTTGAATGGCGGCAGATCGGGGTCGCCGGTGATGTAGCGTAGCCCGCCCATCGATTCGCCGATCGCGCCAAAGCCGGGTTGATCGCGATACGGCCCGGTCTGGCCGAAGCCCGACAGGCGCACCATGACCAGCCCCGGATTGTCGGCACTGAGCACATCCCAGCCCAAGCCCAGTTTTTCCATCACGCCGGGGCGGAAGTTTTCAACGACGATATCTGCACCCGCCACCAACTGACGGGCGATCGCCAGGCCTTCCGGCGACTTCAGATTCAGTGTGACCGACTGCTTGTTGCGCGCCTGCACATACCACCACAACGACGTGTCGCCATGGAGCTTGCGCCACTTGCGCAAGGGGTCGCCCGTGCCCGGCGATTCAATCTTGATGACCTCTGCGCCGAATTCGGCCAAGATGCGCGTGCAGAACGGGCCAGCGATCAGGGTGCCGAACTCGATCACCCGAACGCCTTTGAGCGGCTTGTCGCCCGCCCCTGCCGCCGCGTTGAACTGATCGGACATTGAGCCAGCCCGCCTCAGACCGAACGCCGTTCGATCAGCGCCTGAGCGATGGTGCCGATGTCGGTGTGTTCCAGCTCACCGCCCACCGGTACACCACGCGCGATGCGGCTGACCTTCAAGCCCCGCGCCCGCATCAGCTCGCCCACCGTATGTGCGGTCACTTCGCCTTCGTTGGTGAAATTGGTCGCCAGAATCACTTCTTCGACCTGGCCGTCAGTGGCCCGCTCGACCAGCTTCTCGAGCTTGAGCTCCCGCGGCCCGATACCGTCGAGGGGTGACATGCGCCCCATCAGCACGTAATACATGCCTTTGAAGGCGTGCGTCTGCTCCATCATGGCCAGATCCGACGGCATCTCGACCACGCACAACAAGCGTGCGTCGCGCTGCGGATTGGCGCAACGCTGACAGACTTCCTCTTCGGTAAAGGTGTTGCAGCGCGCGCAATGGCGCAACACTTCCAGCGCCTTGCTCAAGGCACCCGCGAGCCGCGCGGCGCCGCGCTGATCACGCTGCAGCATGTGATAAGCCATGCGTTGGGCCGACTTCGGCCCCACGCCGGGCAGACAGCGCAAGGCTTCGATGAGGGCATCAAGCGTAGAAGGGGTCATGGGTCAGTGTCGCGCCTTTGAAACGCTGGTTGCATGCCGTGTCGCTTGGGCTGAGCAACGCGAAGCCCAAGCTACGGAGTGCCGAGGCGGCAGGCTGTGCGTTGCGCTTCGCTGCGCTCAACCCAAGCGACGCCTCAAACAGCCATTTTCAGGCTCAGAACGGCATCTTGAAACCGGGGGGCAGATTCAGCCCTGCCGAGAAACCCGCCATCTTTTCCTGACTGGTGGTGTCAACGCGGCGCACCGCGTCATTCACCGCCGCCGCCAGCAGGTCTTCGAGCATCTCGCGATCGTCCATCACCGACGCGTCGATCTGAACCCGACGCACATCGTGCTTGCAGGTCATGGTCACCTTGACCATGCCGGCACCGGCCTGGCCTTCGACCTCAATCGACGCCAGCTCTTCCTGCGCCTTCTGCATGTTTTCCTGCATCTTCTGGGCCTGCTTCATCAGGCCTGCAATACCGCCCTTCATCATGGTGCTTTTCTCCAGTGCAATCCGGTGTGTCACAAGGGGCGTACCGACGCTTCCTGCAAGGTCGCGTCAAAACGCTCGATCATTTCCTGTACAAAAGGGTCCTGCTCCAGCGAGGCAATCGCCTGCGCCTGGCGGATCTCACGCGTCGCAGCGTCGCGCTGCGCCGGCGTTTCGCCCTCGATACCGCCGATCTCGATGTCCAGTTTCACGGGGCGATCAAAATGGCGATCAATCTCCGCCTGCAGTCGCTCGAGATTGCCGCGATTCATGGCGATCAGGTGGCGATGCGCTTCGCTCAGACGCAGGCGGATACTGCCCTCCGCCATACCCAGCCATTCGCAGTGCTGAGCCAACTCACGCACCAGGCCTTTCAGGCCGATCTCTACGATCAGGCCATGCCAGTCGACATCGCCTGAGGGCACGTCGGCCGACGCGCGCTGCGCAGCCACCGGCGCGCTCGCCGGCGCGGCGACCTCAGCGGGCTCACGCGCCGGCGGCTCTGATGCGCCGGCATCATCCGACGAGGCGGCATGCGCCTCTTCGGGCAAATCTTCCCAAGGCGGGACATCGCCTCGCGACACGGGCTTCGGCGCTGGTGCGGCGGCAAGCGGTTCGGGCACGGGCGCCGGCGCGGGCTTCGCCACCGGCGCGACCGCGGCGGGCTTGTCTGCCACGGGCGGCGGGGTCGGCGCTGCGCTTGCGACCGGGGCCGAAACGGGTGCGGCGCCAGGTGTCGAATCAAGCGCAGGCGCAACCGGTCGGGTTGGCGTTCGCGCGGCCAAGGCCGGCACGCTGCCGCCCCCACCGGCCAAGGGCGCCGCTTGCGCGGGCCGGAAAGCATGCAGACGCAACAGCGTCATGACAAAACCGGCCGGTTCGTCGGGCGCCAGGGGCAGCTCGTCACGGCCATGGATCGCGATCTGATAAGCCAGTTGCAGGAATTCGGGGTCGAAGGCATCGACATAGGGCTGCAAACGCGCGCGCTCTACTTCGTCGGCAATCGCACTCGGCGCAAACTGAAACACCGCGATGCGCTGCAACAGCGAGGCCAGCGCCTGAAGCGCGGCGTCAAAGGACAGGCTGCGCGCATCCATGGCTTCGGCAACGGCCAGCATGGCCGACACATCGTTGCTTACCAGGCCATCAAGAATTTCGAACAGATGATCTTCGCCGACCGAACCGAGCATGGCTTGCACGCCGGCCTCTTCAACCTTGCCAGCGCCATGCGCGATGGCCTGATCGAGCAGCGACAAGGCATCGCGCATCGAACCGCTGGCGCCCTTGGCGATATGACGCAGCGCGGGCGGGTCAAAGGGCACCGCTTCGGTCTCGAGAATGCGCGACAGGTGCTCAACGATATGCCCCGGCGGCATCTGCTTGAGGTTGAACTGCAAACAGCGCGACAACACCGTGACCGGAATCTTCTGCGGGTCGGTGGTGGCGAGGATGAACTTGATGTGCTCGGGCGGCTCTTCCAGCGTCTTCAACATCGCATTGAAGGCCGAGTTGGAGAGCATATGCACTTCGTCGATCACATAGACCTTGAAGCGACCACGCGTGGGCGCGTACACGGCGTTTTCGAGTAGCTGACGCATCTCGTCGACGCGGGTATTGGTCGCCGCATCGACTTCCAGCAGATCCACAAAGCGGCCGGCATCGATTTCCTGACAGGACGAACACACGCCACAGGGCGTCGGCGTCACACCGGTTTCGCAATTGAGTGCTTTGGCGAGAATTCGGGCGATGGTGGTCTTGCCCACACCGCGCGTGCCGGTGAACAAATAGGCGTGGTGCAAACGCCCGGTTTCGAGCGCATGCGACAGCGCCCGAACCACATGCTCCTGCCCCACCAGGGTGTCAAAACCCTTGGGGCGCCATTTACGCGCGAGGACCTGATAACTCATGGCGGGATTCTAGCAGAGGCAGCGGTTTCGCCGGCAGTGTCGCAAGCCGCT
>JBFIJC010000096.1:0-11439 GCA_041600915.1 Nitrogeniibacter sp. | reverse complement strand
GTGGTGTCAGCGATTGCGGCGTCGACGCCGTAGCGCCAGTCGAGCCAGCGGGCATGGCGGTCGGTGGTCGCGTCGGGGTGGCCGAGCAGTGGCGCGATGGCCTCGCGGGCGGCGGGGTAGTCGCGCCGTGCTTCGTGCTGGGCGGCGAGGGCGAAGCGCATCTGGGCGTTGTCGGTCTCGGTGCGCAGCAGGTTGTGCAGGTAAGCGGCGGCCAGCGCGTCGCCCTGACGCGCGCCGAGTGAGCCTTCGACCAGGGTGTGATACGGAAACAGCAAGACCATGCCGGCGGCCGCGAGCGCGCCGAAGATCACCAGCGCACGCAGTGAGACGACGCGGGGTCGCTCAGCGGGGGCAGTGGAGGGTGAACTCGGCATCGGTGGCGGTCAGGCGATAGTGGTGTTCGAGCCCGTCGATCTGGGCGGGAGAGATGGCGTTTTTCCCCGCCTGGAGGCGGCAGCTGGCGGCGTGCGACAGGGTAAAGGATAGGGGTGTGTATGCCTTTAAGGCAAAATTAATGCTTGTTGGGTGGTGCTGCCAGTGGGTGAGCCGGCCGTTGGCAGAGACGAATCGGGCGGCCTGTTCGGGCGTGCTGCCGGCGCGCAGGCTGGCGCGCGAGGCGGCCAGGGTGGCAAAGCGGCCGTCGGGGCCGTCGGCTGTGCCGGCCAGCCCCGGGCTGTTGGCCAGATCGGGGGCGGCAAAACCGGGCGGCAGGCGCAGGTTGCGCAGGGCGTCGGCGTTGCGGATGTGTACGGTGTCTGGATCGTCGAGCGCGCGGGCGAGGCTGAGGGTGTTGAAGTTGTGCGCCATGGCGATGTAGTCGCTCGGATAGACCGGGTAGGTGGGCTGTGCGAGCGCCCAGTCGTACACCGTGTGCAAGGCCTTGAGGGCGGCAACTTTGCTGGTCGAATAGGTGTGGTAGTAGATGTTGATCGGCTTGAGGCGGCGCGGCTCGCCGGTCATGCGGAAGGTGTCGATGACGTCGCGAAAGCCGTAGAAGGGGCCGGTCCAGTCATTGGTGTAGACGTTTTCGTTCATCACCGGTGCGTAGGGCTGGAAGTAGGGGCCCTGATGCACACCGATGGGGGAGACGGCGGCGACGGTGGGCCGGCGCAGGCTCATGGTGGTGTTGCCACCGTTCATGTCGAGTAGCTGGTTGTCTTCGATGAGCTTGAGGGTGGCCGCGTCGGGGGCGGCGTTGCCGCTCCACAGCAGCAGGCGCACGGGCTTGCCGGCGGGGGCGAGGCGGCTGCGGATGTAGTCGATGGAGCCGAGGATCTCGCGCTCGGGTGTGGGCGTGTAGCCGGGGATCTCGAGGTGGTAGTCGGCGGCGCGGTCGTCGTCGCGCCGGTCAAATACCTTGCGCCACTTGAAGGGGTGCGAATAGGTGTGGCTGGCGATCTCGACATGCGGCAGGGCGAACATCTGGCGGGCAATGCCTTCGAGCCGTGTGGCCAGCGCGGGGTAGAGCCCCTCGGGGCTGACTTCGGCTTCGATCACCGACATGGCGTGCGGGATGCGATAGCGCTTGAGCACGTCGTCGAGCAAGACCTGCGCGGCGAGCGGCGAGCCGGGGAATTCGCCCAGCGAGGGGAAGCCGTCGCCGTCGACATGCACCATCAGCAGGCGGCGGCCGCTGGCGGTGGTGGGGTCGGGCACCGGTCGCGCGGGCAGGCGCAAGGCGCGCTGGAGAAAAGCGAAGGGATCGGCACCCCAGCGGCTCTGGCCTTCAACCCCCGGCAGTTCGACCACCGAATACGCGTCGAGCGCATAGCCACCCCAGGGCATGATCGCGGCAGGATGGTAGCGCCGGCCGGCGGCATCGGTCAGCGTGACCAGTGCTTCGCCGTCGGGGTGCGCGATGGCAATCGGCAGCAGGGTGCTGGCGTTGGGGCGTGGCGGCATTTCGAAGCCGATGAGCGGGTCGCTGGCGGAGACGGTGAGCGGCGCACGCGGCGGCGGGACGATGGCGAGGCCAAGCCGGGCGGCTGTGCTTGGGCCCGGCTCAAAGCCGAGGTCGTCGAAGATGGCGACCTTGGTGCCGGCCTCGATCTGCGCCATCAGCCAGCGTCGCAGGCGCTCGCCCTGGGCGATGCCGCCGGTCATCCAGGTGACGACGCCGGCGTGGATGCGCGGGTCGAGCCGCTCGGGCAGCGCATCGTCGGGTGTCACATAGTCGGCCACATAGCCGAGGTAGTTGAGCGGCATCTCGATGTAGCGGTGGGCGTTGGTGTAATTGACCGCGCTGGACTCGGCCGCGTCATACACCACCAGCACACGGCGTGGCAGGGCTTCTTTGGCGCCGGTGCCCAGGGTGGTGAGCGAGGGTTCGGCGATCCACGGGATGATGTCCTCGGCCAGCATCTTGCGGGCCAGCGCGCGGGCCTCGTCGAGCGCGTCGGCGGGCAGGTAGTCGATGCCGATCAGCGGCAGGGCGTAGCGCTGGCGGACTTCGTCGAAGCGGTCGAGCAACCAGCGGCGGTCGGTTTCGGGCACGCGCACGTAGCGCGACTGCTTCGCGCTCCAGCCGTGATGCACCGACTCGGCGGCGACCGCAAACACATGTTCGTGCACCGCCGGCAGCAACTCGAAGCCGCGATTGAAAATCAGCCGGATGCCGGGGTAGCGCTTGGCCAGGGTGTGGATGAGCTGTTCGAGCCCGCGCTGCGCGGCGGCCGGGGCGACGTCTTTGAGCAAGTGGTAGGAATCGAGCGTATCGAGGAAGAAGCCGCGGTAGCCGCGCTGCCACAGCGGCCCGACAATGCGCTCGGCCATGAACTCGGCCCAGGCCGGCTGGCTGACGTCGATGACGACACTGCCCCAGTCGGCGTTGGTCGAGCGTTTGAGCGCGGCGGGCAGGTCGGCCAGATAGGCGCGCTGCGGATGGACTTCGCCGACGCTCACATAGGCGAACAGTTCGGTGTCGGGGCCGAGTGCGCCGGGCGCGTGGCCGTGGTCGGCCTCGACTACCACGATGTCGTGCGCACGCAGACCGTCGGCGGGCAGCGTGCTGCCGTAGTGGAAGGCGATTGAAAATGGCGCGGCCTGCAGTTCACCCAGCCCGATGAAGCAGGGGATGAGGGCTATCAGGAAGGCGAGGGCGCGGGGCATCGTTTTACTTGCTGGCAGTGAGGTCGCCAAGTATAGGGAGACGCCTCATCGACAAACATGACCGATTGCACGGCCGCACCGGAATCATGAAAACAAGTGTGAATTCTTGGGGGGTAAGGCGTTCAAGCCAGCGTGGCGGCCTGGATCAGTGCGTAACGCAGCAGTTTGCCGAGTGCCATCCACGCCGCACAGGCGACGGGGGGCAGGCGCAACCAGCCCGCTGCGGCGCACAGTGCGTCGCCGACGAGGGGTGCCCAGGCGAGCAGCAGCACGGGCGCGCCGTGGCGCTCGATCCACGCGGCGCGCGGCGGGGTGGCGCCATGCGGAATCGCCCGCGCCATAGCGTAGGTCGTCATGCCGCCCAGGGTGTTGCCGACGGTGGCGAGCGCCAGCGCCGGCCAGGCCTGGTCGGGATGCAGTTGGAGAAAGCCGGCAAATACCAGCTCCGATCCGCCGGGCAGCAGGGTGGCCGCCAGAAAGCTGGCGACAAACACCGCGCCCAGGCCGGCGTCGGGGCCAGGGTCCAGCCAGGTGAGCACTTCCATGAGGACTCGCAGGTCAAGAGTGGGCGATTGTCTCCGATCTGGCGGCGGATTGTGTCTTGCCGCGCTGCGGCATGCCCTGCTACCGTGCACGTTTCCCTTGAAGTTACAGGCTTTTACGATGAGCACCGCGCACCCTGATTACCTTGAACGCATCCTCAACGCGCAGGTGTACGACGTCGCCATTGAAACCCCGCTCGATTTCGCGGCCAGCCTGTCGGCCCGCACGGGCAATCGTTTCTACTTCAAGCGCGAAGACCTGCAGCCCGTGTTCAGCTTCAAGCTGCGCGGGGCCTACAACAAACTCAGCAAGCTGTCGCCCGAAGCCCTGGCGCGCGGGCTGGTGTGCGCCTCGGCCGGCAACCATGCCCAGGGCCTGGCGCTGTCGGCGCAGAAAAAAGGCGTGCGGGCGGTCATCGTCATGCCCACCACCACGCCGCTGATCAAGGTGGATGCGGTGCGTCGCCGGGGCGGCGAAGTGGTGCTGGCGGGCGAGAGCTTTTCCGAGGCCTATACCCACGCCAAGGAACTCGAAGCCGCCGAGGGGCTGACCTTTGTGCATCCTTTCGACGACCCTGACGTGATCGCCGGTCAGGGCACCGTCGGCATGGAGATCCTGCGCCAGCACCCCAAACCCATCGAGGCCATCTTCTGTTGCGTCGGCGGTGGCGGGCTGATCGCCGGTGTGGCGGCCTATGTGAAACGCATCCGTCCCGAGATCAAGATCATCGGTGTCGAAGCGACCGATGCAGACGCCATGACTCAGTCGCTGGCGGCAGGCGAGCGCGTGGTGCTCGATCAGGTCGGCCTGTTTGCCGACGGCGCGGCCGTCAAGGAAGTGGGCGAAGAAACCTTCCGCCTGTGTCAGCTGCATGTCGACGAGATGATCCGTGTCGACAATGACGCCATCTGCGCCGCCATCAAGGACGTGTTCGAAGACACCCGCTCCATTCTTGAGCCCGCCGGCGCGCTGGCCGTGGCCGGCGCCAAGGCCTACGCCGCGCGCGAAGGCTTGCGCGACGCCACGCTGGTCGCCGTCGCCTCGGGTGCCAACATGAACTTCGACCGCCTGCGCTTCGTTGCCGAGCGCGCCGAAGTCGGCGAGCAGCGCGAGGCCGTGCTGGCCGTCACCATTCCTGAGCAGCCTGGTTCTTTCAAGCGCTTCTGCAGCCTGCTCGGCAGCCGCAACATCACCGAATTCAACTATCGCTACGCAGACAGCGCCGAGGCGCACATCTTTGTCGGCGTGTCGGTGCATAACCGTGAAGAATCGCGCGCGCTGGTCACCAACCTGGTCGCCGAAGGCCTGCCCTGCATGGACCTGACCGATGACGAAATGGCCAAGAGCCATGTGCGCTACATGGTTGGCGGTCATGCCCCGCAAGCCGAGGACGAAGTCATCTACCGCTTCGTCTTCCCCGAGCGCCCCGGTGCGCTGATGAATTTCCTCACCAACCTGCGCTCGGACTGGAACATCTCGCTCTTCCACTACCGCAACCACGGCTCCGATTCCGGCCGCGTGCTGGTGGGCATGCAGGTGCCGCCGGCCGACAAGGCCGCGTTCCAGACCTTTCTCGACCGGCTTGGCTACGAATATGCGGATGAGACCGCCAACCCGGCCTACCGCATGTTCCTCGGCTGAGCGCTGCTGTTGCCCGACAATAAAACCCGGTCATCAGGCCGGGTTTTATTTTGTTCGCCGTGTGCGGCGCAGGGCGTGAAAATGGTCGGCGCCCCACCTGCCCGTGCGTTCGCCCCGCAGCCGTGCACAAAAATGACAAAGGCGAGATTGACGGCGATGCGGCGCCGCCATACGCTCTGCGGCCCAACCCCTGAAGAGTTCGCGCCATGAGAGCAAGTCAATTGCCGGCGGTTGCGAGTGCGCTGCGCCATGTTCTGGCGCTGGCCGCGTTCGCCCTTGCCACACCCGTGTGGGCCGATGCCCCGCATCCGTGGGTGACCGAGTCCCCCCGTCTCGAGAAAAACGCCTTTTTCTCCAACCTCAAGTCCGGCGACGTGGTCGACAGCCCCTTTGTCGTCAAATTCGGGCTCTCGGGCATCGGCATTGCGGCGGTCAGCAAGCCGGTGTCACATACCGGTCATCACCATTTGATGATCAATCGCGAGTTGCCGCTCGACTTTACCCAGCCGCTGCCTTTCAACGACCAGTATGTTCACTTCGGCAAAGGCCAGATGGAGGCGGTGGTCGAGTTGCCGGCCGGCAAGCACGCGCTTCGGCTGGTGTTTGCGGATGACAAGCACATCCCAAATTTTGTTTACAGCGATGTGCTGAACATCGAGGTGCGCGGGCCCGGCGGGCGCGACAAGGCGACCCTGGCCGAAAAATCGGTTGCGGTGCTGACGCCTAAGGAAGGCGCACGCGTGACTGCGCCTTTTCTGTTTGGCCTGCACGCCTCCGGCTTCAATATCTCGCACACCGACATCAAGGACGACAACACCGGGCATTTCCGCATCACCCTGCAAAACGCCGAGGGCAAGACGGAGCTGATCGAACTGGCCGACGGGCGGACGCAGGTCTGGCTGACGCCGCCGGCGGGCGTGTATTCGGCGGTGGCCGAACTGGTCAGCAATGCCCAGCCGCTGCGTGTGCTGGAGAGTTCGACCAGACGACGTTTTACCGTTACGGTGCGCTGAACCGGTTCGGCTCGACCACTTGCCATCCCGTCAGCCGTAGCCTTATGGCTTTGCGGGGGATTTGAGCTCGACCATGATCACGTGCGTCGGTGTGCTGCCGATGTTTTTGCCGACGTGGGTTTGGGCGGCGGAGTAGATCACGTCGCCGGCCTTGAATTCGCGCTGGATGACTTTGCCGTCGGGCAGGGTGATGCTGCGTTTGAAGGGGCTCACAGCGTAGAGCACGAAGGCGGGGTGATGGTGTTGGTAGGTGGTGTCGCCCGGTTGGTCTTGGTGTTCGAGTACGCGGACCTGCTCATTTTCGAGCAAGACCTTGTATTGATCGCCATCGGTCACGACGGGGTCTTGAGCCACCGCGGTCAAGGACACGAGTGACAGTACGAGGAGTGCAGGGGTTCGCAGCATGGGGCACCTCTGAATCGTGACGCGGGGTCGGTCGGGGCCCATAGAGCCCCGAAGCGCGCGGGCTGGACAGGTGTCGCGTCATGGCGAAGCGGTGGTGCGCCTGCGAGACGTATTGGGAGCATAGACCCGGCGGATACGTTCGCAAGCGGTGTTTTGGGCGGCACGGAGTTGAGCTGGGGTGCGCTGGCCGTTTGTCCCGCAAGGTGTTGTTGGGCAAGGTTTTTGCCCGGCAAAGCATTACACTCTGCGTCTTCCGAAGTGTTTCCGGTAACAGGTGACGGCGTTTTGTCGCGCCGCGCGGGGGCGTTTCGACGGTCAATGCGCGGCTTGCGCGCACTCAAAGGTTTTTCAGATGCACAATTTTCGTGATGCGGATGCCCCGCTTTTACTGGCCACGCTGATGGCGTCCAAGCGCCGTGCGGCCGATCTGGTCGGTGTGATCGCCGCGCTGGATCTGATTCTTGAAGGGGCGATTCCGCCTTCGCCCAAACTCATCGATTCTTTCGGGCGCTTGTCCACCCACGGCCTGATCGCCGAAGTCGAGGGCGGCTATGTGCTGACCGCCGAGGGCGAGAAGATGGTGGTCGGTCTGCCCAAGAAGGCCACATCGGATGAGCGGGTCGACAGCATTCGCGAAGACCTGGTGGGCTATCCGCAGGCCGATGACCACCCCGCGGTGGTGCTGACGGTCGAGGCCATCCATGCGGCCATCAACGCGCACCGGGCGTCGAAGTCCGGCACCGGCCGCAATATGTTGATGCCCAAAACCAAGGCCGCCGAAGCCGCCGCCAAGCGCGCCGGCCAATGGCGCCACGCCGCCGCCGCGCGTCGTCGCAAGGCGCAGCGCTGACCGATCCGCGCTTGTGATGCAGGCTGTGCGCCTCGCCGTCTGGCGCGGCGCACAAGTTTTTTTCGGCCTTAGCCCCGCGAGACGGGATAATTCGGTATGACCGATATTGTTCCGACCCCCGATTCCGCCGCCGAGCCTGTCGCTGAGACTGCCGCCGCGGCTCCGACGCCGTTTACCGAACTGCCGCTCTCGCCCGCCTTGCAGGCGACGCTGGTGCAGCTCGGCTATCTCAACATGACGCCGATCCAGGCGGCCAGCTTGCCGGTGGCGCTGGCCGGGCATGACATCATTGCCCAGGCCAAGACCGGCAGCGGCAAGACCGCCGCCTTCGCGCTGCCGCTGCTGACCAAGCTGAATCCGCGCTGGTTTGCGGTGCAGGCGATGGTGTTGTGCCCGACCCGCGAGCTGGCCGACCAGGTGACGCAGGAAATCCGCCGTCTGGCCCGCGCCGAAGACAACATCAAGGTGCTGACGCTGTGCGGCGGCACGACCATGCGGCCGCAGCGCGATTCGCTGGCCCATGGCGCGCATGTCGTGGTGGGCACGCCCGGGCGGATCATGGATCACCTCGAGCGCGGCAGCCTCAATCTGGATGGGCTCAACACGCTGGTGCTCGACGAGGCCGATCGCATGCTCGACATGGGTTTCCATGACGACATGGTGTACGTGGCCAAGCATTGCCCGGCCGAGCGCCAGACGCTGCTGTTTTCGGCGACCTATCCGCCGGCGATCGCCGCGCTGGCGAGCCGCTTCCAGCGCAATCCGCAGGAAGTGAAGCTGCGCGAGCAACACGCCGACAGCAAGATCCGTCAGCGTTTTTACGAGATCAAGCACGACGAGCGCCTGCAGGCCGTAGGCGTGCTGCTCAAGCACTACCGGCCGGTCAGCACGCTGGCCTTTTGCAACACCAAGCAGCAGTGCCGCGATCTGGTCGAGGCGCTGCAGGCTCAGGGCTTTCATGCCCTCACGCTCAATGGCGACATGGACCAGCGCGAGCGTGACCAGGTGCTGATCCAGTTTGCCAACCGCAGCTGCTCGGTGCTGGTGGCGACCGACGTGGCTGCGCGCGGGCTGGACATCGCGCGACTGGAAGCGGTCATCAATGTGGACGTGACGCCCGACCCCGAAGTGCACATTCACCGCATCGGCCGCACCGGCCGTGGCGATGAAGACGGCTGGGCGCTGAGTCTGTGCAGCCCGGCCGACAAGCGTCGGGTCGGTGCGCTGGGGCAGCAGATGGACACCGAGCCCGAGTGGCACACGCTGGGCTCGCTGCAAAGCGGCAACGATGCGCCGCTGGTGCCGCCCATGGTGACGCTGCAGATTCTCGGAGGACGCAAGGAAAAGATCCGCCCCGGCGATGTGCTCGGCGCGCTCACCGGCGAGGCCGGCTTTACCCGCGAGCAGGTCGGCAAGATCACCGTGACCGATCAGAGCACCTATGTGGCCGTGGTGCGCGAGATTGCCGATGAGGCGGTACGGCGCCTGGGGCGCGGCAAGGTCAAGGGCAAGACGGTGAAGGTGCGCGCGCTCACCGATTAAGAGGGCTGAAAAGCCGCTTGAAGCGGCGCGCGGCGGCGTCTAGGCTGGGATCGAAGACCCGGCCGGATGCCGACGGAGCTCATCATGCGCAAAGTGGCTTTCTTCATGATGCTGGCGCTGCTTGGCGGCACGGGCGTGGCCGTCGGCGCGCCGATGAGCCTGTCGGCGGCGGAGCAACAGGCCGCCTTCAAGGCCGCCGGATTCGCTCAGCGCGGCGGCGTGTGGCGGAGCGACTGCCAAGACCCGGGCACACCCAGCTACAGCCCCGGAAAAATCGAACAGGTGCTCGACCTCAACGGCGACGGCCGCCCCGAAGCGGTGATCTCCGAAGGCGGCACCTACTGCTATGGCATGACGGGCAGCGGCTTCTGGATTGTCAGTCAGCAGGCGGGCGGCCGCTGGCAGAAAATCACCGTGTCTGTCGGCCTGCCGGGCTTCCTCGACAGCAAAGGCGTGGGCGGCTGGCCCGACATCGAGATTGGCGGTCCGGGCTTCTGCTTTCCGGTCCATCGCTGGAACGGCAAGGCCTACGCCCTGCACCGCCACCAGTACGAAGGCAAGCGCTGCAAGCTGCGGCGATAGTGATTTGTTGCCCGCCCCGTTGGCATAAAAAGCCGGCCGCCTTCGGAACTTCTTAATCCGGTTATCATCACAGTCATCCCCTGGCTGGAGATGTTCTCGATGAGTTCTGACAGTTTTGCGCGCGATATTGCCCGTGATCCCCACCTCCATGACGAATTGCTCGACAGCTTTGATGAAGAGCTGGAGATGGAGATTGACGACTATCGGCTCGAAGCCCTGGCCGACTACGACACGAAAGGCCTGGACGGCAGCGAGCGCGACATGGATCGCCGGCTGTACTTTCAGGAGCTGATCCGGCTGCAGGGGGAGCTGGTCAAGCTGCAGGACTGGGTGGTGCACCACAAGCTCAAGCTGGTGGTGTTGTTCGAGGGGCGCGACGCGGCCGGCAAGGGCGGCGCGATCAAGCGCATCACCCAGCGGCTCAACCCTCGTGTGTGCCGGGTGGCGGCGCTGCCCGCGCCGAGCGAGCGCGAGCAGACCCAGTGGTATTTCCAGCGCTATGTGAACCATCTTCCCGCCGGCGGCGAGATCGTGTTGTTTGACCGCAGCTGGTACAACCGTGCGGGGGTTGAGCGGGTGATGGGTTTTTGTTCGGACGACGAATACGAAGCCTTCTTTCGCGACGTGCCCGAGTTCGAGAAAATGCTCACCCGCTCGGGCATCATCCTTGTCAAATACTGGTTTTCGGTCACCGACGACGAGCAGAACCGTCGCTTCCAGATGCGCATCCACGACCCGCTCAAGCAGTGGAAGCTCAGCCCCATGGACATGGAGTCGCGCCGCCGCTGGGAGCAATACACCATCGCCAAGGAGGTGATGCTCGAGCGCACCCACATCCCCGAGGCGCCGTGGTGGGTGATCCAGCCCGGCGGCAAAAAGCGCGCGCGGCTCAACTGCATTCACCACCTGCTCAGCCGGATTCCCTATCAGGAGATTCCGCACGCGCCCGTGGCCTTGCCAGCGAGGGTGTACAACAGCAACTACATCCGGCATCCGGTGCCGAATGAAATGTTTGTACCAGCGGTGTATTGATTTCGGGCGGCTGGCGAGTGCTGTATCAGTCGGCTGAGGCGCCGGCTGCGGGCCACAGTGCTGCGCCGCCGGCCGCCAGATAGGCCAGATAGGCGCGCAGGTCGAACTCCCACTGGTGATAGGCCGGCGCCATATGCCGGCACAGCTGGTAGAAGGCCTTGTCGTGCTCGCGCTCTTTCATGTGCGCCAGCTCGTGCACCACGATCATTTCCAGAAACGCCGGCGGCATCTCGCGAAACACCGTCGCCACGCGGATCTCTCGCTTGGCCTTGAGCTTGCCGCCTTGCACGCGGGAGATCGCGGTATGTGTGCCCAGCGCATGGGCGATGACCTGCAGCTTGCTGTCGTAGGCCACCTTGCTCAGCGGCCCGGCATTGCGCAGATGGGTGTTTTTGACCTCCAGCACATAGTCGTACAGCGCTTTGTCGGTGCGCACCGCATGCGCTTCCGGGTACTTGCGTCGCAGCATCTCGCCCAGTTGATCGGCGGCGATCAACTCGGTGACTTGTGTGACCAGATGGGCGGGATAGCCGGCAAGGTAATTGGGCGGTGGCTTGGGACGCATGGCGGGGTGTCGGGTGAGCGGTCAGCGCATTGTAGCGGCAGCGCCGTGACGCGGCCGCCGCGAGGCCTCCTTGGCATGTTGATAGCGATCAAAGCCTTTTGCTCAATACCAGAGTAAATTAATCAACTTTACATTGCGAGACTGACAACGCCGCGCAG
>JBFIJC010000095.1:0-11462 GCA_041600915.1 Nitrogeniibacter sp. | reverse complement strand
GTGAGCCTGCACTGGCGTCCCTTTCTGCTGGGGCCGGTGTTTCTGAGCCTGGGCTGGAATGATTCGCCCTTTAATATCTACCCGCCCAAGGGCCGCTACATGTGGCGCGACATGGCGCGTCTGGCGGCCAAGTACGACATCCCCTTTCGCCTGCCCAGCCAGTTTCCGCGCAACGGGCTGCTCGCCGCGCGCGTGGCCATGCTCGGGCAAAACCAGCCATGGATCGCCGACTTCGCCCGCGCGGCCATGCGGGCCAACTTTGGTGAAGACCGTGATATCGGTCAGCGCGAGGTCATCGCCGAAATTCTCGAGGCGCTTGATCTTCCGGCCGCCGAGCTGATTGAGGCGGCGCAGGCGCCAGACAACAAGCTCGCCCTGCGTCAGCAGACCGAGCAGGCCGCCACACTGGGCATCTTTGGTGCGCCGACTTTTATTGTCGGTGGCGAGATGTTCTGGGGGAATGACCGACTGGAAGATGCGCTGGCCTGGGCGTGCCGCCGCGACTGACTCGCGCCGCGCGGTCGGCCACACGGAAAGCACTACCGGCGATGATGTTGCATCGCCGGCCTGGCGGCCTTGATCAGGGCTTGGCGACGTGCCACACGTTTTTCACGCCGTCGCCGCTCATGTCACCCGGCTTGGTGTCTTTCACCCACGTATACAACGGCTTGCCCTTGTAGGCCCACTGCGACGTGCCGTCGTCGCGGGTCACGACGCTGTAGTCGCCGTGTGCGCCCGCACCCGGCTTTGCCATGAACGGCGGCCACAATGCAGCGCACTGTCCGTTGCAGACGCTCTTGCCCGCCATGTCCTTGTCGAACACATACAGTGTCATGCCGTCGGGGTTGGTCAGCGCGCCCATGTGCGTCTTGGTCGGTGCCATGTCGCCGTAGCCGGCGCAGGCGGCGAGCAGCAGGGCGGGGAGCGTGAGGGTCAGTAGTGTTTTCATGAGAGTCTCCGGGGGGCAGCGGCTGGATTTGAGCCGTGTACGTCATGAACACGCCGCCAGTAAAAACTATTCCCTTCGGGCGCTCGATAAAGCGGTGACTGGCTTAGCCCCCCTTGCCCCGAAACATGAAATACACCGCCCCGAGCAGGCACAGCCCGGCCCACAGGTAATCCTGCTTGAGCGGCTCTTTGAGGTAGAACACCGAAAAGGGCACAAACACCGAGAGGGTGATCACTTCTTGCAGAATCTTGAGCTGGCCGACGCTCATCACGGTGTACCCGATCCGGTTGGCCGGCACCTGCAGCAGGTACTCGAAAAGCGCGATGCCCCAGCTCACCAGCGCGGCAATCAGCCACGGTTTGCCATTGAGCTCCTTCAGATGGGCATACCAGGCGAAGGTCATGAAGACGTTACTGCAGATGAGCAGGCCGATGCTGGTGAAGACGGGGTTCATGGCGGCGGTCAATGCAAGTCGGGCATGGGATGCGGAGTATGCGCTCGCTTGCGTGCCTCGCACAGGGGACTCAAGTGGGTTGTTGATTGGTCGTGGAATGGGCCCGCCTATGCTAGGCGGGCAGCGCGGCCCGGGGGCTGCAGCGCTGCAATTGAGAGCGCAATGTCGGATGTATTGATTGGCGAGTGGCAGGCGCTGCACGATGAGACACCATTCCCGGTAAGCGAGCGCCTCTCCGCCTTCATCGAGGGTCACGCCGGGGGAGCTGGCCAAATATTTCTATCGCCAGACGCTGACCGACCCGGGCACCGGTTTCTCTCTGTCACGCAAGCAGGTTGAGGAATGTCTCAAACCGTCGAAGGAGTTGTGGCTCAAGCGCATCTTCAATGCTTCGTCCGAGGCCGATATCGACGCCTTGTTTGCCTTGCAGCGCCACGTCGGCGAAGTCCACGCGCGCACCGGCGTGCCGGTCGAGTTCGTCGCCCGCGGCGCACGGCGGTTCACCACGCGGATCATTGTCAAATACGGCGAAGTGCTGACCCAGCTCTTGAATCGCTGCTTTCTCGACGTCATTCTGGTGCAAAAAAACCGCCTGGCTCGCACATCGGGCGGCCACGCCTACGCGGTGATGATGCTCGATATCGACCACTTCAAGCGAATCAATGACCAATACGGCCATCAGGCCGGCGATCTGGTGCTGCAACATGCGGCATCGCTGTTGCTCAATGCCGCGCGCGATTGCACGCGGCAACCGAGGTCAGCGGTGATGTACGCGGCGCGCCAACCACAGCAGGGGGGCAGCCATAAGCAACAAGGCGGCGGGCTCCGGTATCGATCCGGTCGGTGGGCCGTTGTCGGCGAGCGGAATCAGGAAGCCCGAATCCGTCATCGCGCTCAGGCCGGAGGCCAGATCGACGAAAATCCGTCCGGTGTTGGAGAAATCCGAACGCATCGAATTGCTGCCATCACCCCACGCCCATGCGACGAGGTTTGCCATCAGATTGAAGCTCGGGCTTGAGCTGTCCACGTCGAAGGCGACAGTCACTGCGGTCTGGATGTCGCTGGCGGCGCTTGAGTAATCCGTGACCGCAAAGCTGCCGTTGTTGTTCAGGCCGCTGGGCGTCAGCGTGTAGTTGGTGCCGTCGTAGTAGTAGCTCGCGACCCCTTGCGGGCCGCTGGCGACGCTCAGCGAGCCGCTTGCTGCTTGCTGAGTCGAGCCAACGCCACTGAAACCGCCGGTCAGAAAAAGCGTCAGTTCGACCCGGGTTTGCCCGGTCCAAGCACCCTGGATGGTGACGGTTTCGTTGATGTAGGCGGAGCCATAGCTGACGGATTTCGCATCGGCGAGCGCCGTCAGGCTGTGTGTGCCCAGATCGACGCTTGCTGTTGAACGATCACCGCCGAGCACCTTGGCCGAGTTCAGGCAGGAGACGGAGGTAGTTGTGCTTGAGGTGTCGGTCAGTGTGGTGCCGTTTCCGCCGCATTCGGCCGTGATGGTGTAGCCGTGGGCGCTCGATGCTGCAAGGGTGGCCGCAAGGGTGGCTGCGGCCAGCGGATGGAAGAGATGTGTGCGCATGGTGTTTCCTCCTTGTTTCGTGTCGTCCCGGACGCCTTAAGCGCAGCATTTTTTGTGCCAAAAACAAAAATTGACCGATCGGTCAGGGATTCGGCGCGGTCTCGAGAAACGGCGTGGCTTGAGGTGTAAAACCAGTCGACACCCGCGCCCGATAAACGGGCCAGCACGCGCTCTGCGGACAAATGGCCCGCGTGCTGTAAGAATGTGAGCCTGACGGGGGTCAGAAGCCACGCACCGCCGGTGGCGTTCACCGGCGGTGCGTGGCCTTCGTAGTAAGATGCGCCGATAACCCGACTGACCTCGCCTGACACGATCAGGCGTCTGGAGCACGTTTGCATGGTCCCCCATCTGACCACCGCCCTGACCGGCCCCTTGCTCGAACTGGAGCGCCAGTTCCTCGACAACCAGACCGAGATCGAACAATGGTTTCGCAGCCAGTGGCTCGAAACCACGCCCCTGTTCTATGGCTCGACCGACCTGCGCAACTCGGGTTTCAAGCTCGCGCCGGTGGACCTGAATCTGTTTCCGGGTGGCTTCAACAACCTCAATGACGTGTTCCTGCCGCTGTGCGTGCAGGCCGCGCAGTCGGCCATCGAGCGCATTTGCCCCGATGCGCGCAATGTCTTGCTGATTCCCGAGAACCACACCCGCAACCAGTTCTATCTGCAGAACGTGGCCAAGCTGGTGTCGATTCTCAAGCTCACCGGCCTGAACGTGCGCATCGGCTCGCTGCTGGCCGAAGTCACCGAGCCGACCACGCTCGAACTGGCCAATGGTGCCACGCTGCTGCTCGAACCGCTGGAGCGTCGCGGCAGCCGGCTCGGCGTGAAAAACTTCGACCCCTGCGCGGTCTTGCTCAACAACGATCTGTCGGCGGGCATTCCCGCGCCGCTGCAGGGCCTGGACGGTCAGTGGCTGATTCCGCCGTTGCATGCCGGCTGGCACAGCCGCCGCAAGTCCAACCACGCCCATGCCTACGATCGTGTGGCCAAGGACTTCGCCACCCATATCGGCATCGACCCGTGGCGCATCAACCCTGAATTTGGCGTGTGCGGCCAGATCGACTTCAAGGAGCGCACCGGCGAGGCGTGTCTGGCCAGTCAGGTCGACTCCCTGCTCACCCGCATCCGCAGCAAGTACAAGGAATATGGCGTTAACGACGAGCCCTTTGTGGTGGTCAAGGCCGATGCCGGCACCTACGGCATGGGCATCATGATGGTCAAGGATGCGGCCGAGGTGAAAGGCCTCAACCGCAAGCAGCGCAACAAGATGAGCGTCATCAAGGAAGGCCTGCAGGTGCACGAGGTGATCATCCAGGAAGGCGTGCACACCTTCGAGACGGTCGACGATGCCGTTGCCGAGCCGGTGGTGTACATGATGGATCACTACGTGGTGGGCGGCTTCTACCGGGTGCACACCGAGCGCGGCCGCGACGAGAACCTCAACGCGCCGGGTGCGCACTTCAAGCCGCTGGCTTTCGAGACCTGCTGCACCCTGCCGGACATGCAACAAGGGCCGGACGCGCCGCCCAACCGCTTTTACGCCTATGGCGTGGTCGCCCGTCTGGCGCTGCTGGCGGCGGCCATCGAGATCGAGGAAACCGCACCCGCGGTGCTGGAAGAAGCCGCCGCATGAGGCGTGTGCCGGCCCCGCTGGCGGGCCTGATCGCGATTGTGGGCGGGGCAGTGACCGGTGTGGTGTTGCTGATCGGCGCGCTGTCCATCACCTCCGCCACCACCGAGCAGCACATGCTGTCGGTGGCCAGCGCCATTGTGGTGCTGCCGGTCGGCCTGATCATCCTGGCCGCCAGTGTGTATGTGGCGCGGCGGGTGTATCACACCGTGCGCCCGCCGCTGTATGAAGAACCCCCTGAAGACGGAAACCCATGATGCGCCTGGCCTTCATCCTCGACCCCATCGAGCAGCTCAAAGCCTACAAGGATTCGAGCGTTGCCATGATGCGCGCCGCCGCTGCGCGTGGGCATCAGGTCTTCAGCATCCAGCGGCCTGATCTGCACTGGCGCGAAGGGCAAGTGCTGGCGCGCGCGCTGGCGATCACGCCGACGGCCGATAACGCCGCCTGGTATGTGCCGGGCGAGGCCTCGACCGTGGCGTTGACCGAGTTCGACGCGGTGCTGATGCGTCAGGACCCGCCCTTTGATTTTGAATACCTCACCGCCACCTGGCTGCTCGAACGCGCGGTGCAGGCCGGCGCGCGGGTGTACAACGACCCGCGGGCGGTACGCGATCACTCCGAAAAAATCGCCATCACCGAGTTTGCCGAGTGCACCGCGCCGACGCTGGTGGCGCGCGATGCGGGCGATCTCAATGCCTTCATCGACGACATGGGCGACACCATCCTCAAGCCGCTGGACGGCATGGGGGGCACCGGCATCTTCCGCGTGCGCGCCGATGACCCGAACCGCAACGCCATTGTCGAGACGCTGACCGATCTGGGCCGCCAGACCATCATGGCGCAGCGCTATTTGCCGCAGATCGCCGAGGGCGACAAGCGGGTGCTGATCATCGGCGGCGAGGTCGTACCCTTCAGCCTCGCGCGCATTCCCAAGGCGGGCGAGACGCGCGGCAACCTGGCCGCCGGCGGGCGTGGCGTGGCCATGGCGCTGACCGCGCGCGAGCGCGAAATTGCCGAGGCGCTGGCGCCGACGCTGTGGGCGCGTGGTCTGCTGATCGTCGGCCTCGACGTGATCGGCGGCCATCTGACCGAGGTGAATGTCACCAGCCCCACCTGCATGGTCGAGATCCACGAGCAGCAAGGTTTCGACGTCGCCACCCGCGTCATCGAGGCGATCGAGGCCGAGGCCCGCCCGGCGGTTTGAATCGCGCGTGCGTCGCTGGTGTGATCCTTTGGGCAGCCCGTGGGCGGGCGACCGTGCTACTGTCGCCCCTCTCCCACAAGATTTAATGCGATACGCATGAACGCACCTGCGACCTTGCCGGCCTTTGACGTGCCGCCCCTCAATCCCGACGAACTGCACTTTGAATTCAGCGGCAGCGGCGGCGAATACTTCAAGATCTGGATCGTCAATCTGCTGCTGAGCATCGTCACGCTCGGCCTGTACTCGGCCTGGGCCAAGGTGCGGCGCGAGCGCTACTTCATGGGCAACACCTTGCTCGACGGCTCAGCCTTCGAGTACCACGCCGACCCGGTCAAGATTCTCAAGGGGCGTCTGCTGGTGATGGCGGCGATCGTGGTGCTCAACATCGCCGCCGAATTCAATCCGCTGCTCAACCTCGTGGTGATGCTGCTCTTCGCCGTGCTGCTGCCGTGGATGATCTCCCGCGCGCTGCGTTTTCGCGCGCACAACACCAGCTGGCGCGGGCTGCGCTTTGCTTTCGATGGCCTCACCTGGGAGGCCGCCAAGGCCTGGGTGCTGTGGCCGATCGCCGGTGTGCTGAGTCTGGGCATCCTGTTGCCAGTCGCGCTCGCCAAGCAGCGCCGCTATCTGTTCAATCACCTGCGTTTCGCACAAGCCGAGTTTGAGATCGATCTGCCGGTCGGGCCGGTGTATCGCATCTTCGGTCGGGTCGCGCTGTTTGCGCTGGCCTATGTGGCGGTGCTGATCGGCCTGGGTGTCGTGTTGGGCGGATCGCTCGATCTGTTCTCCCCGGGCGACGGCGCGCATGACGGCGGCGCGGCCTTCGGGCTTTACATCATGGCGGCCATGCTGGCGCTGTACGTCGGCTTTGCCCTCATCGCGCCCTATGTGAGCGTGCGCATGGCCAATCTGAGCTTCAATCAGGCCAACCTGCAGAACCATGGCTTCTTCAGCGACATGCTTCCCGGCCGCTATGTGTGGATCGTGCTCTCCAACTGGCTGCTCACCGCCGTGACGCTGGGGCTGTACCGGCCCTTCGCGGTGGTGCGTCTGTGGCGTTATCGCGTCGAGCATCTGGCCCTGCTGCCGGCGGGTACGCTCACGGCGTTCATGGCCGTGCAGGCCGAAGAAGCGCGGGTCATCGGCGAAGAGGCGGCCGATTTGCTCGACGTCGATCTCGGCTTCTGATCATGGCTTCCATCACCGCCCGCCTGTTTGATGGTCAGTCCAGCCGGCCGGTGCCGGTGCGGCTCACCGTCGTGGCGGGGGGCGTGGATCTGGAGGTGCAGGGCGGCAGCGCGCCGCGCGAACGCCTCGCGCTCGCCGCCCTGCACTGGCACGAGCCGCTTAGCCGCGCAATGCGCCGGGTCGACCTGCCCGGTGGCCGGCACTGCGAGGTGGTGCGCGACGAGGCCTTGACGGCTTTCCTCGGCGCGCTGGGCCATCGCGAATCGACCATCACCGTGTGGCAGCGCAGTGGCCTGCGGGTGGCGCTGGCCATCGCCTTGATTCTGGCCGTCGGTCTGGCCGGCTATCGCTGGGGTTTGCCGCTGGTGGCGCGCGGGGTGGCGCATGCCTTGCCCGTCGCCGCCGTTCAGGCGATTGACGTGCAATTGCTGAAGACGCTCGATGCCAGCCATCTGCTGGCGCCCTCCGAGCTTGCATCGACGCGAATCGCCGCGATTGAAATCGAGGTTGCACCGCTGATCGCCGGGCGTGGCAGTGACGATCCGGTGCGCCTGCATTTTCGCAAGGCGCCGGCCATCGGCGCCAATGCCTTCGCCCTGCCCGGCGGGGATGTGGTGGTTACCGACGCACTGGTCGTGCTGGCACCGACCGACGCCCATGTGGCGGCGGTGGTGGCGCACGAACTGGGGCATGTCGCCCACCGCCACGGCCTGCGCAATCTGATTCAGGCTTCGGTGCTGGCGGCGGTGATTGGCGTGTGGACGGGCGATTTCAGCTCGCTCGCCACTGCCGGTGCGACCGTGGTGCTCAGCTCGGCCTACTCGCGCGATTTCGAGTTCGAGGCCGATGCCTGGGGGGCGGACCTGCTTGCGCGCAACGATCGCTCGCCGATCCTGCTGGCCACCATGCTCAAGCGTCTCGAGCAGGCGCACGGCGCCAAGGGCGAGGCCTCGGCCGAGGCCGGCGGGGGCGGGTTTGGCGACTATCTGTCCAGCCATCCGGCAACCGCCGAGCGCATCGAGCGCCTGAACCAGGCGGTACAGTGAGCGCGCATGCCGGTACAATCGGCGCCTTGTTTTTCCGTCGTATGACTCGATCATGTTCCTGAGGATTGTCCTGCTTTGCCTGGCGGTGACGCTGGTCGGCTGCAGCCGCAGCGCGGTGCACCAGCAAGAAGCCTTTGTTTTCGGCACTCGTGTGGAAGTGCTGGTGTGGGGCGATGACGCCGAGCGTGCGCAGCAGGCGATGGGTGCCGTGTTGCGCGAGTTCGACCGCCTGCACACCGCCTTTCATGCCTGGAAGCCCTCCGAGCTGACCGCGCTGAACCGTATGCTGGCGGCTGGCCGGCGTGGGCAGGTGTCGGCCGAACTGGCGAAAATGCTGAAGGACGCCAAGGCCCTGGCGGCCACGGGCGATCAGCTGTTCAACCCGGCCTTGGGCAAACTGGTGGCGCTGTGGGGCTTTCACGACGACCAGTTCAGCCCGCGCCGTCCCGACCCCGATGCGCTGCAGGCGCTGGTCGGCAGTGCGCCCAACATGGGCGATGTGCGCATCGATGCCGATGGCGTGTCGAGCGATAACCCCGATGTTCAGTTTGATCTGGGCGGTTACGCCAAGGGCTACGCGCTTGACCGCGCCGCCGCCATTTTGCGTGCCGAGGGCATCGACAATGCGCTGATCAATATTGGCGGCAATGTGATGGCGCTGGGGCGCAAGGGCGACCACCCGTGGCAGGTCGGCATTCAGCACCCGCGGACGCCACAGCCGATCGCGGTGCTGGCGCTCTACGACGGCGAAGCCATCGGCACTTCGGGCGACTACCAGCGCTATTTCGAGCTCGACGGTAGGCGCTTCAGTCATCTGATCGATCCGCGCAGCGGTCAGCCGGCCTCGGGCACGCAGGCGGTGACCGTGCTGGTGTCGCCGCAGGCCGGTGCCGGCGTGCTCTCAGATGTGGCCAGCAAGCCGGTGTTTCTGGCCGGTGAGGGCTGGCGCGAGATGGCGCATCGCTATGGCGTGGAGATGGCGCTGCGCGTGGACGCCGACGGACGCATCGCCGTGACCCGCGCGCTGCGTGCCCGGATGAAGCCCTTCGGCGATATCGAGATCCATCAGATCGTCGACTGAGCGCTGCCCGGGCGGCGCAGTGCTCGGCTACAATGACCGCTCACCCCGTGGCCTTGGGCGCAGATGATCGGCATTCTTCTCATCACGCATGCAAATCTTGGCGAAGCCATGATCCAGTGCGCCTGCCATGTGCTCAACCGGCGCCCGCCGCAGTTGCTGCAGCTCGGCGTGATGGCGCAGGACGACCCGCGCGATCTGCAACCGATGGCGCAAGACATGATCCGCAGCCTGGACCAGGGCGACGGCGTGCTGATTCTGACCGATCTGTATGGCGCCACGCCGGGCAATCTGGCCACGGCGCTGGTCAAGCCGGGCCAGGTCGAGGCCATTGCCGGTGCCAATCTGCCGATGCTGTTGCGGGTATTGAACTATCGGGAGCATCCCCTCGAGACCGTGGTCAAACGCGCGGTGTCGGGTGCGTGTGACGGGGTGCTTCATATCCATCCGATTCGAACTGACTGAAGACATGACTCATGCCCCGTAACGACGTGGAAATCATCAACCGCCTGGGCCTGCATGCCCGGGCCTCCGCCAAGCTGACCCAGACCGCCAGCAGTTTTCCGTGTGACGTGTCGCTGGAGCGAAACGGACGTCGGGTGAATGCCAAAAGCATTATGGGGGTTATGATGCTGGCTGCAGCCCAGGGCGCCACCATCACCATCGATACCGAAGGCGAGAAAGCCGATGAGGCGATGCAGGCGCTGATGGATCTGATCGAGAACCGATTCGGCGAAGACGAGTAGCCGCCTCGGAAGCAGGCCCGGCCGACCGGGCTTTGACGAAATGACTTGAGCGGGTACGACGGCCCACGGGGGCCTGCCCGAAAAGGGGGAGCATGCCTTTTACCCTGCACGGTCTCGCGGTGTCGCAGGGCATCGCCATCGGCCATGTCCATCTGGTCTCGCACGCCTTGCTCGAGGTCAGCCACTATCAGGTGCCGCCGCGCCGCCTGGCGGATGAAGTCGCTCGCCTCGCCAATGCGGTTGACGCGGTGCGCGCCGATCTTGGCGAACTGAAGGCCACCGCCGATCAGCAGCCGGGTCACGCCGAAGTGGGCGCGCTGGTGGATCTGCACCTGATGTTCCTCGACGACCCGATGCTCATCGATGCGGCACGCGCGCTGATCGAAGCCCGCCGCTGTAACGCCGAGTGGGCGCTGGTGCAGCAGATGGAGTTGCTCGTCGAGCAGTTCGACCAGATCGAAGACGCTTACCTGCGCGAGCGCAAGGCCGACGTGGTGCAACTCGTCGAGCGCCTGGTCAAGGCGCTGCTGGGGCATCCCGGCCGCTTGCCCAAAAAGCGCAAGAGCGACATGGCCACCATTGTGGTGGCGCACGACTTGTCACCGGCCGACACCATTGGCTTTCGCGATCACGACATCGCCGGTTTTGTCACCGATGTGGGCGGTCCGACCAGTCACACGGCCATTGTGGCGCGCAGCCAGGGCATTCCCGCTGTGGTGGCGCTGCACAATGTGCGCCATCTCGTTCATGACAATGAGCTGATCATCATCGACGGCACGCGTGGCGTGGTGATCATCGACCCCGATGAGCGCATCGTCGAAGAGTACGCACTGCGACAGGCCGAGCTGGCGCTGGCGCAGTCCAAGCTGCAACGCCTGAAAGACACGCGCGCCACCACGCTGGACGGCGAAGACGTCAAGCTGCTGGCCAACATCGAATTGCCCAAGGACGCCTTGGCGGCAAAGGCCGTCGGAGCCGACGGCGTGGGCCTGTTCCGCACCGAGTTCCTGTTTCTCAGCCGCGACGCCTTGCCGGATGAAGACGAGCAGTTCGAAGCCTATCGCCGGGTGCTCAAGAAGATGGGCGACGCGCCGGTGACCATTCGTACGCTGGATGTTGGCGCCGACAAGGCGCTCGACAGCATCGGCAAGCGCTCGACCGAAGCCAACCCCGCGCTCGGCATGCGCGCCATCCGCTATTCGCTGTCCGAGCCCAAAGTCTTCCTCACGCAGTTGCGTGCATTGTTGCGCGCTTCGCACTACGGCACGCTCAAGATCCTCCTGCCGATGCTGGCCCATGCCCATGAAATGGATCAGTCGCTGGCGCTGATCGCGCACGCCAAGGCGCAGCTGACCGAGCGCAAGCAGAAGTTCGACCCGCGGGTCGAGGTCGGCGGCATGATCGAGGTGCCGGCCGCGGCGCTGTCGCTGGGCATGTTCATTCGACGGCTGCAGTTTTTGTCGATCGGCACCAATGACCTCATCCAGTACGCGCTGGCCATCGACCGTACCGACGAGGCGGTGGCCCATCTGTACGACCCGTTGCATCCGGCCGTGCTCAAGCTGATCGGTGGCACCATCCAGACC
>JBFIJC010000094.1:0-11529 GCA_041600915.1 Nitrogeniibacter sp. | reverse complement strand
GTGGCGACGCCGGCGGCATCCAGCGCCAGCTTAAACGCCGGATCTCCCCCCGTTGGATCCTCACACACCAGAACAGAAGCTGCGCTCAATGAAGTATCGATAACCATGATGTTGCCCCGCATAGAGTGGCTCCGTACCCATTGATTTACGACACGGTGCCGGCTTCACTGAATGACAATTTTCACGATGCGGATAAGACGACAATGAGTATTTCGCTAAGTCATTGTTAGTTATCGAAAGTTCGCTTTAGATCAAGGACGCAGGGATCTGCCGCTGGCACAGTAGGAACCTTTGTGCATCCGGCTACTGAATCATCAGGGCTTAAAAACGCTTTTAGTGCTTTTCTGGAACGCACACCCGACCCAGAGACAGGATTTCCCGCATGACGCTGAACACGGGCAGTACTTGCAATGACGCCGCCGACGACAATCAATTGTCGACACAGGAGCAAAATGGCATTTTGCGCCTTCAGCAGATCCTGCTGGCTGCCGTTGCGCGCGGAGACGCGGCCCAGGAAATCATCGACCGCCTCTGCCTGCTCGAAGAGCAGCTGGTGCCGAATGCCGTCGCCAGTGTGATGACGCTGGACACCGATGATCAAACCTTGCACGTGCTTGCGGCACCGAGCATTCCGGTCGAGGCGCGCGAGCGGCTCAAGAATCTGCGCCCGGGTCCGGAAGCGGGCTCGTGCGGCAATGCCGTGTTCCGCGAAGAGCCGGTATTTGTCAGCAACACCTATACCGACCCCCGCTGGACCGATCTGCGCGCCGTGGCGGTCGATTTCAATATTTGCGCATGCTGGTCCATGCCTGTTTTCGGGGTGAACGGGAAGGTGGTCGGCTCCTTTGCCCTCTCCAGTTTCGAACATCGTGCACCAAACTTTTTTCACCGGACACTGCTGGAAATCGGTGCGCATCTTGTCGGCATTGTTCTCGAGCGAAAGGCCAAGGACACACAGCTGCGCCTGGCCGCCAGACTGTTCGAGACGAGCGAAGAAGGCATGGTCATCACCGATGCCGAGAATCGCATCCAGGCTGTGAATCCTGCGTTCACGCGTGCGACCGGCTATGTTCCTGAAGAGTGCATTGGCAAACGCCCTTCCATGCTGTCTTCTGGGCGTCACGACAAGGCCTTTTATGTGGCACTGTGGGACAAGGTTAAACGCACCGGGCATTGGCAGGGCGAAATCTGGAACCGCCGAAAGAACGGCGAAATCTACCCGGAGTGGCTGGTCATTTCCGCCATTCGGGATCAGAACGACCAGATCGTTCAGCACGTCGGTATCTTTTCCGACCTGACCGAACAGCATGCCTCGAAGAACCGTATCCGATTCCTCGCCACGCACGACTCGCTGACCGAACTGCCAAACCGGATGGTCCTCGAAGAGCGCTGCAGCCAGGTGCTCGCCTGGGCAAGCAAGGCGAATCACCGCGTAGCGCTGTTGTTTGTCGACGTCGACAACCTCAAGCTCGTCAATGACTCCCTGGGTCACGCCGCCGGCGACGTTCTCCTGCAATCGGTCGCGCAGCGCCTACGTCATTGCGTTAATGAAAAGGACTTGGTCTGTCGCCAGGGTGGCGACGAGTTCATTGTCCTGCTCGATGAACTCCCCGACGCCCAGATTGCCACGACCGTTGCCCAGCGCATCAACGAGCGCCTGGGTGCCCCCTACCACACAGAGAGCGGCGAGTTGGTCACCTCGGTCTCCATCGGCATCGCCGTTTTTCCCGACGATGGCGACAATTTCAACGCATTGTTGCGTAAAGCGGACGCAGCGATGTATCAGGCCAAGGAAGCCGGCCGAAACACCTTCCGCAGCCACCATGGCGACGCACCTGCCAATGACTTGAACGACTTGGTGATTCGTAACGGGTTTCAGCCCGCGCTGGCCCGCGGCGAGTTTTCGCTGCATTACCAACCGGTTTTCGCGCTGAACACCGGCACCCTGATTGGCGCAGAAGCCCTGTTGCGCTGGCAGCACCCCACCCTCGGCAATGTGCCTCCAGACCGCTTTATCCCGGTTGCAGAGCTGACCGGCCACATCGTCAGCATTGGTGAATGGGTGCTCGGCGAAGCCTGCCGAGAGGCGGCCAAGTGGTCCCGTCTGGGCTTGGGCGATCTGACCGTATCGGTCAATCTGTCGCCACTTCAATTTCGCCAAGGCGCGCTTGTTGGCAGCGTGTCCACGGCCCTGGCCGAGTCAGGGCTGGACGGGCAGCGGCTCGAGCTTGAGATCACCGAGTCGACACTGGTCGGCGATACCAACGTCTTGGTAGAGCAGTTGAATAGCCTCAAAGCCAAGGGAATTCGTCTGGCCATCGACGACTTTGGCACCGGTTACTCCTGCCTCGCCTATCTGCGGCGCCTGCCGGTCGACCGGCTCAAGATCGATCGGAGCTTCGTCGCCGACATGAGCGAAGATGCCGAAGACGCAGGCATTGTTCGCGCCATCATCCAGATGGCGGAGGGACTCGGCTTGCGCACCACGGCCGAAGGCGTCGAAGAAGCGCATCACCACGATGCACTGAAAATACTCGCGTGCACCGAGGTTCAGGGCTTCTACTATGCCCACCCCATGAACGCCGAAGCCTTTGTTGACTGGGCTCAGGCGCGCGTGGGGCAATCAGCCACGGCTACTTCAGACTGAAGCCGAGCGCCTTCAGCGCATCCACCAGGCGGTCGCGGCCCGACAGCGACTCGGGCCCGGCGATGCGCTTCGATGAATGGATGGTCCAGCTGCCCTTCACATCCATCTTCTGTGCTTCATAAAAGCGCGCCATGGCCGCGTTGTAATCGGCAATCGCGTCTTCCTGCGCAATCGAGTAGCTTTCGTGGTGCAGCACGGCTGACTGCGGCAAGCGCGGCTTGACACTGGCCGGCTTTGCCTCGTCTTCGAAACCCACGCACATGCCGAACACGGCAAAAGTCCTGGGCGGCAGCTTGAGCTCACGGGCCACGTCTTCGGGGCGATTGCGCATGCCGCCGATATACACCGTCGACAGCCCCATCGATTCGGCCGCAGCGACCGCGTTCTGGGCCGCAAGCGCCGCGTCGATCACGGCCGTCAGAAACATCTCTGTGTAGTCCAGCGCATCGCTGGGGCGCCCCTCGGCGGCAGCGATACGCTCAAGGCGCGAGAGATCGGCCAGCCACACCAGTTGCAGCGGCGCCTGACGGATGTGCCCCTGATTGCCGGCGTATTCCGCCAGACGATCACGCACCGCCTGGTTACGCACGGCCACCACGCTCCACACCTGCAGATTGGACGAACTGGCGGCTGACTGCGCAGCAGCGATCATCGCGCTCAGTTGCGCATCGCTGACCGCGTCGGGCCGGAACGCCCGCACCGAGCGGTGGGTCATCAGCTGATCGATCAAGGGGGTGCTGATCTCGGGAATCGTCTGCGCGACGTTGCCGTAACGGGTTTCGTACAAAGGCCGATGTGCTGTCATCGAGGGGTATCCAATCTGAAAAATAGGGCGACTGTGCTTATGGCTTGACCGGGATCGGCGTGCTCCGATCGACCGTCACTGCGGTCACGGAATTCTGCGGGCTGCCTGAGATGACCTTGTCGGTGTAGGTCAGATACACCAGCGTGTTGCGGCTCACATCGACAATGCGGACCACATGCAAGACCTTGAAGATGATCGAGCGGCGCTCACTGAAGGCGTCTTCCTGCTTGGGGAGCGGTTCGCGAAACTTGATCGGCCCGACCTGGCGGCAGGCAATCGACACATCCGACAGCTCTTCGGCCACACCAAACGCGCCCGCAATACCGCCGCGCTCGGGCTTGGCCACATAGCAGGCCACGCCCTCGACTTTGGGATCATCAAAGGCTTCGACCACCAGTTTGTGCGAACCGGTGAGTTTCCACTCGGTATTAACGCCGCCGATGTCTTCGGCAAACGACGGAGACATCCACAGCATGGATGCGAGCATGAGCAGCGCGGCTTTCATCGGCCAGTCCTTTTATCGGAAAACGAAGCATCAAAACAGGGACAAGATGGGGACAGATCGGTCACTCTCAAGGCCGCAAGCACCAATTGCCGCCATCCGCCGCTTCAGATAGCCTGATGATATGACACGATCACGCACGCCAGCCACCGGCCGACTCACCGTCGACACCCTGCTCTCCCGACTTCTCGCCAGCGACCAGATCAGCCGTCGCGACCACGACGAAACCATCACCGCCTTGCGCATGCGCGGCCGCAATGATCAGCATCCGCTGGCGCAAGTCGGCGAACGCCGCCTGACCCGCGCCTGCGCGCCGCACGACACGCTCAGCGTCGAAGCGCTGACCGAATGGCTCGCCGCGGACGCCGGGCTGAGCTATTTCCATATCGATCCGCTGAAGATCGATGTGTCCTCGGTGTGCAATCTGGTTTCGCATGCCTACGCAACGCGCTTTCGCATCCTGCCGGTGGCGATCCGCGACAACGATGTCACCATCGCGACCGCCGAGCCCTACGAGAGCGAATGGCTGTCCGTGCTCGAGCAGGCGCTCAAGATCCGTATCCACCGGGTACTCGCCAATCCGACCGACATCCTGCGTTATCTAGCCGAGTTCTACAGTCTGGCCCGCTCGCTCAAGCACGCAGTGGCGCAGCATGAGGGCGTGCAGAGCGGGATCGGCAACTTCGAACAGCTTGTGCAGCTCGGCTCGCGCAAATCGCTGGACGCCAACGATCAGGCCGTCATTCACATCGTTGACTGGCTGCTGCAATACGCCTTTGAGCAGCGCGCCAGCGACATCCACATTGAGCCGCGGCGCGAGGTGTGCAATGTGCGCTTCCGTATCGACGGCGTGATGCACCTCGTCTATCAGACGCCGGTGCCGGTCGCCGCCGCGATCACCAACCGCATCAAGCTGATGGGCCGTATGGATGTGGTCGAGAAGCGCCGCCCGCAGGACGGCCGGATCAAGACGCAGTCGGGTAACGGCGAAGAAATCGAGCTGCGCCTGTCCACCATGCCGACCGCCTTTGGCGAAAAGCTGGTGTTGCGCATCTTCAACCCCGACGTGCTGCTCAAGTCATTCAATGATCTGGGCTTCAGCCAGAGCGAAGGCGTGCGCTGGCGCGAGATGTTCTCCCAGCCCAACGGCATCATTCTGGTCACCGGGCCGACCGGCTCGGGCAAGACCACTACGCTGTATTCGACACTGAAGGAGCTGGCGACACCCGAGGTGAATGTGTGCACCATCGAAGATCCGATCGAGATGGTGTATCCGCATCTGAACCAGATGCAGGTGCAGCACAACATCGGCCTCGACTTCGCCACCGGCGTGCGCACCCTGCTGCGGCAAGATCCGGATGTGATCATGGTGGGCGAGATCCGCGACCTCGAAACCGCCGAGATGGCCATCCAGTCGGCGCTCACCGGGCATCTTGTGCTATCGACGCTGCACACCAATGACGCGCCCTCAGCGATCACGCGCCTGCTCGATCTCGGGGTGCCGCCCTACCTCATCCGCTCCACCCTGCTCGGCGTGCTCGCGCAGCGGCTGGTGCGTACGCTGTGCCCGCACTGTCGCAGAGCGCAGCCCATCGATGAAGCCGACTGGCGCGACCTGGTCGCGCCCTGGAAGTCCACACTGCCAACCACCGCCAATGGACCGGCCGGTTGCCTGGAGTGCCGCATGACCGGCTATCACGGCCGCGTGGGCCTCTACGAGCTGATGACACTGACGCCGACGCTGCGCCAGCACATCAGCCCCGACATGGATCTCGCACGCTTTCGTGCCCAGGCCGTGCGCGAGCACATGACGCCCTTGCGCCTGGCGGGCGCGAAGCAGATCGCCGCCGGCACCACCACCATCGAAGAGATCGCCCGTTCGACCCCGCCAGCCAGCGGCGAGGCGCAATAATCAGTTGGCCGGTGCGATGCGCAGGATGCGCCCTTCGGTTTCGTCCAGCACGTAAAGCGCGCCATCCGGCCCCTGCCGCACATCGCGAATACGGTGGCCGATTTCGGTGAGCAGGCGTTCTTCGCTCACCACCGTGTCGCCGTCGAGCACGACACGCAGCAACAGGCCGAATTTCAGCGATCCGACAAAGAGGTTGCCCCGCCACGCGGGGAACAGGTCGCCGGTATAGAAGGCCATGCCGGACGGTGCGATTGATGGTGTCCATTGATGCACGGGCGGCGCGACGTCGGCCCGCGTTGTGCCATCGCCAATTCGCCAGCCAGTCACGTACTCACGGCCATAGGTGATCACCGGCCAGCCGTGGTTTGCGCCGGCGCGCGGCAGGTTGATTTCGTCGCCGCCTTGCGGCCCGTGTTCATGCGTCCATAGTGCGCCCGTCGCCGGATGCATGGCCGCGCCCTGCACGTTTCGGTGTCCGTAAGACCAGATTTCGGGCAAGGCATCCGCTCGCGCAGCAAACGGGTTGTCGGCCGGCACGCTCCCGTCGGGGCGAATGCGCACAATTTTGCCAAGATGGCTATTCAGCGCCTGGGCGCGATCGCGTTCGTGATAACGCTCACCGAGCGTAATGAAGAGATTGCCTGCCGCATCGAACACCAGCCGTGAGCCAAAGTGATGGCGCCCGGACGGATCATCGCGCTGGGCAAAGATGACCGCCAGCTTCGTCAATTGCGCCGGTTCGGTGGATAGATCGAGCACCGCCCTGGCCACCGCTGTGCGCACGCCATTGACTGTCGCTTGGGCATAGCTGAAGAAGATCAGCCCATCGTCTGAAAACTGAGGGCTCAGCGCCACATCAAGCAAACCGCCCTGCCCCTCGGCCTGAACCCTGGGCACGCCCGCAATGGGGGCAGAGAGACGTCCGTCGGCCGAGACAATACGCAAGCGACCCGGCCGTTCGCTGACCAGCATGCGACCGTCTGGCAGGAAGACGAGCGACCATGGCGTATCCAGCCCGGCGGCAACGGCGGTGACGTTCAAGCGGCCTGCGGAGGACGCCACCTGAACACTGTTCGCCAGCAAGGTGCTGCTCGCCGTCAAAACGAGCGCAAGCGCAATGACTTGGTGTGTCAAATATCGGAGGCCGGCCACCGCATCACTCCCGTCAGAAATCCAGACTTCAGTATGGCAATTGACGGGCGGTTTGTCGCCGGGCTAGTTCAGCGCAGGGAGCCGGGGCAAGACCGTGGCGCACTCGGGGAAATTGCGGCAACCCCAGTAGTCGCCATGAGAGCCGGTGGCTGAGACCATCTTTTCGCCACAGGCCGGGCAAGAGGGCGTAGTGAATTTGCCCTCGGTCGCAATCGCGTGCAGACGGTCGCGTGCCTCGGCCGGCAGGCGTTCGATCATGGCCAGCAGCACACGCCCATCAACGAGCACAATACCGTGCTCCCGCCCGAGCGTCCGGGCCTGGGGCGTGAAGCAGCCGTTGGTCATGAGAAAACCGCGATCGACACGCTCGTGCGTCATGGCGCCGATCAGCTCTCGCACCGGCGTCACATCAAGATAAGTCACGCCGCGACTGCGGACATGGACCAGGCCGGTTGCCTGCTCCAGACGCGCTTTGTCCTGATATAAAAAGACGTCACGACCGGCAGCATGCGGCAAGGACACTGAGCGGTGGGAGATTGCTTTCTGGGAGTAATACGCGACACACAAGGCTTCAAATCGCTGCCACTCGAGGCTTTCGAGCAGGCTCAAGGTCCACACCCGGGCGGCAGCAGGCACCACTTCGGGGTCGAAGTCGGACAGCGCAGCCTCGTCCATTGCGGAGGGATCAAATTCGGTGGGGGCCGAGTGCATGGTCGGCGGCGCATCGTCAGTATGCACAAGACTTTGCCGCGCCGTCCGGGTACGGTGTTTGTCGCGCTTTGTGCTGCCCTTCGGTGCCTGCCCGCGCCACCGCGCCCCCAGGATCGCGGCGCCGAGCACCACCGAAATCAGCACCGCCAGCGCGGGAACGATCATTCCGGCGCCATCTTGCGAAGGCGCTTGCTGCCAGTAAGCGACTGCCGCGAACACAAGCAGAAGCGCTACCAGCACCCATGCTGTCCATGGTTTGCGCGGTTTGGCGGCCACTTCGCGCAGACCTCCTTTCGCTTGCTTCATGTGCTCTCCCACGGCATGACCATGACGTGCATCTGCGCCTCGGCTAAGGGCTGTGAAAAAGTGATTCTGGCATAGCGCCACACATCCAACAAACAGCACTTGCTGATGTCATTCATTGGCCCGCCAAGGCCTCCCAATATTGCACCGCTCGACCGGGCGGGCGACAATCTCCAACCTTGAGTCTTGCCAGAGCACTATCCAAAGATGAAGCTGATCGTCGCCATACTGTCTCTCGTCGTGCTGGCCATTGTGGCGCCCTTGGCTTTCATGCCCTCGTCCGAGGAGATCGCCGGTCAGCAAGCCGCGCTGCCGTGGCAAATTGAAGTCGATTCGCAGGGGCTCAGCCGCGTGTTCGGGCTGACTTTGGAGCAAAGTACGCTCGGCGAGGCACGCGAGCGCTTTGGCCAGGATCTGGCGGTGGCCATTGTCACCGCGCCGGGTGAAGCCGGCGCGCTCGAGGCCTACATCAGCAGTGCGCAGCTGGGTTTTGTGACCGGCAAGCTGGTGCTCACAATCGCAGTCGCAGGCGAAGAGCTCGACCGTATGCGCGAACGCGCGGTCAAGACCGAGTACATGGACTCGACAACGCGCAAGGCCACACTCAGCCCGGCCGATCTGGCCACGGCCATGACACGCCCGGTCGACAGCATCGTCTTCATCCCCTCCGTCAATCTCGACGAAGAAGCGGTGTTGTCACGCTTTGGCACGCCTGCCGAGCGGATCGCCACCAATGCGCACCAGACCCACCTGCTCTATCCCGACAAGGGGCTCGATCTCATTCTCGATACCGAGAGCAAGGAAATCCTGCAGTACGTCGCACCGCGAAGCTTCGAACGCGTGCGGGCCCCTTTGCGCAAGGCCGTCGCTCAGTAGTGCGGCGGCACTTCGTCTTCAGGGCGACCGGGGCCGGCAGGCTGTGCTGACATCAGCTGACGTTTGAGATCGAGCACCTGCGATTGCAGCAATGCGATGGCCTCCTGCTGCCGGAACAGCGTCATGTTCAGACCTTCGAGCAAGTCCTCGGCGGCCATGACCTTGCACTCCAGCGCATCCAGACGTGATTCCATCGTTTTCTCCTGATTCGGGCAGCCGGCATTGTACGCATTCGCCCTTGTTTGTCGGCGCCTGTGCGGAATTCCTCACCAAGTCGGTTTGCCGGCATTCAGATTGCATTAACATGGCGACCAATGCCGACAAGCCCTGCACATCATGACGCAATTCAAACTCGTTTTTTCAGGTGACATTCTGCCCGGCCACGACCCCGAGGTCGTCAAAGCGCAACTGGCTCAGATGCTGAAAGTCACGCCAGAGCAAACACCCCAGCTGTTTTCCGGCAAACGCGTCACGCTACGGAAGGGTCTGGACAACGAAAAGGCGCAAGCCTATCGCCGAAAACTTGCCGCCATGGGCGTTGGCATCCGGGTTGAGGCCGATCTCCCCGAGCCGGTGATCGCCCCGGCACCCAGGGTGGCACCAACAACCGAGACGCCTGCCGTCGAACGCGCCATCCCCCCGTCGCCCGCGCAAGCGGCGCCCACGGTGCTGGACCTGGTGCCGACCAACGACACACCCGCCGGCGACATGGACTGCCCCGAATGCGCCCATCGTCAGCCCCGGCGCACGCTTTGCCTGAACTGTGGCTGTGATATGCCGCGCGTGCTCGCAGCTCGTGAACAGCAGGCTCATGAAGCACAAGCCGGCGTATCGACCGTCCAGCACAACTCCCTGCGGGTTCATGCTGGTGATGCGCCCCTGGTCGACACCGAAGCTGCGCGGCTGTTTGGCACCGATTTCGGCGGGCGTATCGGCCGACGCTCATACCTTGCCGGCAGTATGTTGTTGACCAGCTTGCTGATGTGGCTCGCGATTGTCGGCATCCGCATGGAGAGTATTCTCATCCTGGGCTTGTGTGCGCTGGTCGCGGTTTTTTTTGGTGCGCGACTGAGTATTTTGCGCTGCCACGATTTCGACTGGCGCGGCTGGTGGGTGCTGATTACCGCGATTCCCTACGTTGGCGGTCTGTTCAGTCTGCTGCTGATGTTTTTGCCCGGCAGCAAAGACGAAAACAACTTCGGGGCCCGGCCCGCACCCACGAGCTGGATCGCCTCCCTCGGCGCAATGGTGTGCGTTGTTGCATCGTTCAGCATCGCCTTCAATTTTTTCGCGCAAGACATTATGGATACCGCAACGCGCTACAACGAAACGTCCAGCTTCAAAGGCGATGCCACCGGCGGGATGCAAATGGCGGCCTTGCGCGACTATGATCCCAATCGCGATCAGATCACCATGTATTCGCTCACCACCTGCGGTTACTGCGACAAAAAGCGCGTCTTGTTCGACGATCTGGGCATTCGCTACGACGAAGTCTTCATCGATACCGATCCTTCAGCGCAACAGCTGATGTGGACCAAGCTGCGCGCCGCCGGTTGGCGCGACGGAGGCGTGGGTACGCCGACGCTGGAGGTCAATGGCGTGATGCTGCCAAACAACCCCTCGCTTGAGCAGATGAGCCAGTACTTTTTTGGGCATAGCCGCCCGTCGAGCTGAGCGCGGTTCAGATCTCGGCCATCAGCCATTGCCGGAACTGCGCAATGGCGGGCCGGTCGGCTGTTGTTTCCGGCGACACCAGGTAGTAGGCGTAGCGCGACGGGATGGCCAGATCGAAGGGGCGCACCAGACGCCCCGCGTCGATATCGCGCTGCACCATCGGATACAGGCCGAGCATCACGCCATAGCCATCCATGGCCGCTTCGAGCGCGAGGCTCGAATTTGAAAAATGCGGCCCACGACTGGGGTCGACGCTGTTCACCTTGGCGGCCCGCAGCCAGTCCTGCCAGCTGACGCGTTCCGAACGCCCCGCTGCCGTATCGTCATGCAGCAGCGTGTGAAAGCTCAGGTCAGAGGCTTTCTTGAGGCGGCGCTTGCCTTTAAGCAAGTCGGGATGGCACACCGGCACATACGACACCTCCATCACCAGATCGGTGCGCATCCCCGGGTAGGCGCCACGGCCAAAGCGGATCTCCACGTCCACCTCGCCGTCGCGTAGCGCGACCAGGTCGGACTCAACGTCTTCGAGATCGGGCGCATCGACGGTATTGGCCTCGGTGCCGAGCACCAGATCAATGTCAGGATGCGCCACGGTAAAACGCTGCAGGCGATGGACCAGCCAGCGCACGGCAAACGCCGGCGGCACGGAAATCCGCAAATGGCGTGACGGCGCTTTCAGCGCCACCGTTTCAACGGCCGCAGCCAGGTGCGCCAGGCCCTCGCTCACCAGCGGCAGCATGCGTTCGCCCGCCTCGGTGAGCTCCAGTGCTCGAGTGAGACGATGGAACAGCGGCACACCCAGATGCTCTTCAAGCGCCTTGATCTGATGGCTGACGGCAGCCGGTGTCACATGGAGCTCTTCGGCCGCTTGTTTGAAGCTCAAGTGGCGGGCGGCCGTTTCAAATACACGCAGCGATTGCAGCGGAGGCATGGATCGTGACATGGCT
>JBFIJC010000093.1:0-11603 GCA_041600915.1 Nitrogeniibacter sp. | reverse complement strand
CGCTCTTCGAGCAGTTCGTTGAGCGTCACGGTCATGCGCTCGCGCGAGAATGCGTCGATTTCCAGATCCTTGACGACCTTGTACTCACCGTTTTCGGTGATGCAGGGCACGCCATAGATGATGCCTTCGGGGATGCCATAGGAGCCGTCGGACGGCACGCCCATGGTGACCCACTCGCCGTTCGAGCCGAGCACCCAGTCACGGATGTGGTCGATGGCCGCGTTGGCAGCCGAAGCAGCCGACGACAGGCCACGGGCCTCGATGATGGCAGCGCCACGCTTGCCAACGGTGGGCAGGAACACGTCGCTGTTCCACACGTCGTCATTGACCAGCGACTTGACGTTGTCGCCGTTGGACAGGCAGAAGCGGTAGTCGGCGTACATGGTGGGCGAGTGGTTGCCCCACACGACCAGCTTGGACAGGCTCGACACTTCGCGGCCGGTCTTGGCAGCCAGTTGCGACAGCGCACGGTTGTGGTCCAGACGCAGCATGCCGGTGAAGTTCTTGGTGTTGACGCGGCCGAACTTCTCGGCGGTCTTCATGGCGATGTAGGCGTTGGTGTTGCAGGGGTTGCCGACGACGAGCACCTTGATGTTCGGGTCAGCGTACTGGCCGATGGCCGCGCCCTGAACGGTGAAGATCTTGGCGTTTTCGGTCAGCAGGTCCTTGCGTTCCATGCCGGGGCCGCGCGGGCGGGCACCGACCAGCAAGGCGATTTGCGCGTCCTTGAAGGCGACATTGGGATCGTCGGTGGCAATCATGCCGGCGAGCAGCGGGAAGGCGCAGTCTTCCAGCTCCATCATCACGCCCTTGACGGCCTTCTGTGCCTGCGGCAGGTCCAGAAGTTGAAGAATGACCGGCTGATCCTTGCCCAGCATTTCTCCGCTGGCAATACGGAACAACAGGCTATAACCGATTTGACCGGCTGCGCCAGTGATGGCGACACGTACGGGGGCTTTGCTCATGGACGACTCCCTCTCGATGTGAGTGTGTGAAAGCGGACATTCGGCGAACCGTGTGCCTCTGGTTGGAGGCCGGCATCGGTGTTTGCCGATTCGCGCAAGATAGTAGTATTGGGCCTCGATAAAGTCAATTCATGTCATATGTCTTATATAAGATATATGAGTTGATATAGACGCCTGTCAACTTTTGTGATGAAATACGCCTATGGCCCAGACGTCCCCCACCTTTAGCCCGCTCTACCGTCAGATCAAGAGTCTGATGCTGGTGGCGCTTGAATCCGGCGAATGGAGCCCGGGTCAAGCCATTCCCAGCGAGCAGGAACTGGCCGCGCGCTTTGGCGTCAGCCAGGGCACGGTGCGCAAGGCCATTGACGAAATGGCGGCCGAGAATCTGTTGGTGCGCAAGCAGGGCAAAGGCACCTACGTCGCTTCTCACAATGACCCTCGCTCCTTGTTTCGCTTCTTGCGCCTGGTGCCCGAGGGCGAAGATCTGTCCCATCCGGTCAGCGTGCCGCTCGAATGCTGGCGTGCCAAAGCGGGTCAGGAGGCAGCGCGTGTGCTGGCTATCGAGCCCGGCTCGCCCATCATCATCGTTCGCCGTTTGCTTGAATTTAGCGCAAAACCGGTGGTTGTCGACGAAATCTATCTGCCGGGCGAAATCTTTCAGGGGCTTACCCTCGAAATGCTGCAGGGCTGGAAGGGCTCGCTCTATAGTTTGTTTGAAACCCGCTTTGGCTTGCGCATGATTCGCGCCGAAGAGCGCATTCGGGCTGTGGCCGCGGACCGGCGCACGGCCGAGATGCTGCGCGTCAAGGAGGGTGTCCCCCTGTTGTCGGTCGAGCGGGTGACCTTTACCTATGGCGATCGCCCGGTGGAGTGGCGCAGGGGCTTGTATTCGACGGACGAGCACTTTTATCTGAATGAGTTGAATTAATGGCGCGCGGTGCATTCAAGTGACGCGACGTCAACGGTTATAATCGACGTTTTTCGTGGGAGTAGGTTGCATTCGTGTGGCCTAGTATTGGGGGAAAAAGATGTCTGAAATGACAGTCAGAAAAAAGCGCCCGAAGCACTTGGCGTTGCACGAAATCAGGCTGCCCTTGGCGGGGTTTGTCTCGATTCTGCACCGCGTCAGTGGTGCTGGTTTGTTCTTGATGTTGCCGTTGCTGTTGTCTTTGTTTGGAGACAGCCTGGGGTCCGCAGAGACCTTTGCTGAGTACAAGGACACGGTGTCCAATCCGTTGGTGAAGCTGATTCTGTTCGGCCTGCTGTGGGCGTTTCTGCATCACTTCTGTGCCGGCATCCGCTTCCTGCTGCTGGACGTGCACAAGGGTCTGGATCTGGCCTCGTCGCGCCAGTCCGCGCGTCTCGTTCTTATCGTCAGCCTGGTGCTGACCGTTCTGATCGGGGTGAAGCTATGGTGAAACGGATTGTAGTAGGTGCCCACTACGGCCTGCGCGACTGGATTGGTCAGCGCGTGACAGCCATCGTGATGGCGCTGTACTCGGTGTATTTCGGGATCAGCGCGTTGATGCTGCCGGAAATGTCCTACGAAGCCTGGAGCGGCATGTTCGCCGGCGGCTTCATGCGCTTCTTCAGCTTCCTCTTTTTCATGTCGCTTTTTTATCACGCCTGGGTTGGCGTCCGTGACATCTTCATGGACTACATCCAGCCGGTCGGTATTCGACTGACCTTGCACGTGATCGTCATGTTCCTGCTCATCGGCTACGCCGGCTGGGCAGCTCAGATTCTGTGGAGGCTGTAAGGGTGAAAATCGCAAAGCATACTTATGATGCGGTGATCGTCGGCGCGGGTGGTGCTGGCCTTCGCGCCGCACTGCAGCTGGCGGAATCCGGCTTGAAAACGGCGGTGTTGACCAAGGTCTTCCCGACCCGCTCCCACACCGTTGCCGCACAAGGTGGTGTGGCTGCATCGCTGGGCAACTCGACCGAGGACAACTGGCACTGGCACATGTACGACACCGTCAAGGGGTCGGACTGGCTGGGCGATCAGGATGCCATCGAGTTCATGTGCCGCAAGGCGAACGAAGTCGTCGTCGAGCTTGAGCACTACGGCATGCCCTTCGACCGCCTCGACAACGGCAAGATCTATCAGCGTCCCTTCGGCGGCCACTCGCAAAACTACGGTCAGTCGCCGGTGTCGCGTTCCTGCGCCGCTGCCGACCGTACGGGTCACGCCATGCTGCACGCGCTGTATCAGCGCAACGTGCGCGCAAAGACGCAGTTCTACGTCGAGTGGATGGCGCTGGATCTGATCCGCGACGCCGATGGCGACGTCGTTGGTGTGACTGCCATGGAAATGGAAACCGGCGAAGTGTCGATTTTCCATGCCAAGGCCGTGGTGTTTGCGACCGGCGGTGCAGGGCGTATCTATTACAGCTCGACCAACGCTTTCATCAACACCGGTGACGGTGTCGGTATGGCTGCGCGTGCTGGCATTCCGCTCGAAGACATGGAGTTCTGGCAGTTCCACCCGACCGGCGTGGCCGGCGCGGGCGTGCTGATTACCGAAGGCGTGCGCGGCGAAGGCGGCATTCTGCGTAACGACGCCGGCGAGCGCTTCATGGAGCGCTATGCGCCCAACCTGAAAGACCTCGCCTCGCGTGACGTGGTGTCGCGTTCGATGGTGACCGAGATCAACGAAGGCCGCGGTTGCGGGCCGGACAAGGATCACGTCCTCCTGGACATCACCCACCTGTCGCCTGAAACGATCATGAAGCGGCTGCCCGGCATCCGCGAAATCTCGATTCAGTTCGCGGGTATCGACCCCATCAAGGCGCCGATTCCGGTTGTGCCGACCTGTCACTACCAGATGGGCGGTATTCCGACCAACTACAAAGGTCAGGTGGTTGTGCCCAAGGGCGATAACCCGAATACCCCGGTGACCGGTTTCTACGCTGCCGGCGAATGTGCCTGCGCTTCGGTGCACGGCGCGAACCGCCTTGGCACCAACTCGCTGCTTGACCTGCTGGTGTTTGGCAAGTCGGCTGGTGAGACCGTGGTTGAGGATATCCAGAGCGGCAATCTGCGTCTCAAGCCCTTGCCCGAAGATGCTGCCGACTACGCGCTGGCACGTATGGCACGGCTCGAGAACCAGAAGGACGGCACCAATGTGCATGAAGTCCGTCTGGCCATGCAGCGCACCATGCAGAAGCATGCCGGTGTGTTCCGCTTCTCCGAGCTGCTCCAGCAGGGCGTGACCGCGATTCTTGAAGTGGCCGAACAAGCCAAGACCACCGAGATCAAGGACAAGTCCATGGTCTGGAATACGGCACGTATGGAAGCGCTCGAGCTGGACAACCTGATCGAGGTTGCCAAGGCCACCATGATTTCGGCCGAAGCGCGCAAAGAGTCTCGCGGTGCCCACGTGCGTGATGACGCACCGGATACCGCCGAGTTTCCGAACGGCCGCCGTGATGACGAGTGGCTCAAGCACACCTTGTGGTTCAGCGAAGACAATCGCCTGGAATACAAGCCTGTGAATTTGCAGCCCATGTCCGAAAGTGTCGATCCGATCGCGCTTGCGACGCGGACTTACTAAGAGGCCGGGAGTCGAACAGATGAGCAAACGTACCGTTCAATTCAAGATTTACCGTTACGATCCGGACCGCGACGAAAAGCCGTACATGCAGGATATTTCGGTCGAACTCGAGCCGTCCGACAAAAAGCTGCTGGATGCGCTGGTGCGCCTGAAGGTGAAGGACGATTCAACCTCCTTCCGCCGTTCCTGCCGTGAGGGTGTGTGTGGCTCTGATGCCATGAACATCAACGGCAAGAATGGTCTGGCCTGCCTGACAGACGTCGACAGCCTGCCGCAGCCGATCGTGCTGCGCCCGCTGCCGGGGCTGCCGGTCATTCGCGACCTGATCGTCGACATGACGCAGTTTTTCAAGCAGTACAACTCGATCAAGCCCTACTTGGTCAACGACAACCCGCCGCCGGATCGCGAGCGCCTGCAGACGCCGGAAGAGCGCGAAGAGCTCAACGGTCTGTATGAGTGCATTTTGTGCGCTTGCTGCTCCACGTCGTGCCCGTCGTTCTGGTGGAACCCCGACAAATTCGTCGGCCCCGCCGGTCTGCTTGCCGCCTACCGCTTTATTGCCGACACCCGGGATGAAGCGACAAACGAGCGCCTCGATAACCTCGAGGATCCGTATCGTTTGTTCCGTTGCCACACCATCATGAACTGTGTGGACGTCTGTCCGAAGAGCCTGAACCCGACCCGGGCGATTGGCAAGATCAAGGACATGATGGTGCGTCGCGCGGTATGACGCTCAATAAAGGACGCATGCGCTGGCACTGCCGTCGGGCGCTTCTTGAGCTCGATCTGGTCTTCGCACGCTTTCTTGAAAGCAAGTTCGACCAACTGAGCGATGCTCAGTTGGCCGACCTTCAGGACCTGCTGGATATCGAAGACCATGACCTCTGGGCCATGGTCAACGGAAGCGCACCGTGTCCCGAAGATCGCTGGATGCCACTCCTCAGCATGCTGCGTGATAGCGGAACACAGGATGATTCTGCCTAGGCAGATAGACAATAACAGGTAAGCCAAAGGACAAGTTATGAGCAATGAACGTAACGCCACCCTCGTGGTAGATGGGAAGACCGTTGAATTTCCGGTGTTGACCGGAACGCATGGCAACGATGTCATCGACATTCGTACGCTGGGCGCCAAAACCGGTCTGTTCACCTACGATTCCGGATTCCTCTCGACGGCAAGCTGCGCGTCCACCGTGACCTTTATCGACGGTGACAAGGGCGAGCTGCTGTATCGCGGCTATCCGATTGAGCAACTGGCTGACAAGTGCAACTTCCTGGAAGTGGCTTACCTGCTGAAAAACGGCGAGCTGCCCAACGCAACGCAAAAATCTGATTTCGAAGACACCATCAAGAATCACACGATGCTGCACGATCAGATGACCAAGTTCTACTCGGGTTTCCGCCGCGACGCGCATCCGATGGCTGTCATGGTCGGGGTGGTGGGGGCCTTGTCGGCCTTCTATCACGATGCACTCGATCTGCAGGACGCCGAGCACCGCAACGTGTCCTTCAACCGTCTGGTTGCCAAGCTGCCGACCATCGTCGCCATGGCATATAAGTACAACACCGGACAGCCGTTCATGTACCCCCGCAACGACCTGAGCTACACCGCCAACTTCATGTACATGATGTTCGGCACGCCGTGCGAGGAATACAAGCCGAACCCGGTGCTGGTGCATGCGCTCGACACCATCTTCACGTTGCATGCCGACCACGAGCAGAACGCGTCCACCTCGACCGTGCGTCTGGCTGGCTCTTCGGGTGCCAACCCGTTTGCCTGCATCTCGGCCGGTATCGCTTGCCTGTGGGGCCCGTCGCACGGTGGCGCCAACGAGGCTTGCCTCAACATGCTCGAAGAAATCGGCGACGTGTCCAAGGTCAGCGAATTCATCGCGCGCGCCAAAGACAAGAACGATCCGTTCAAGCTGATGGGCTTCGGTCACCGCGTGTACAAGAACTTCGACCCGCGCGCCAAGCTGATGCGCAAGGTCTGCTACGACGTGCTGACCGAGCTGGGCCTCGAGAACGATCGCCTGTTCAAACTGGCCATGGAACTCGAAAAGATCGCGCTGGAAGATCCGTATTTCGTCGAGAAGAAGCTCTACCCGAACGTCGACTTCTACTCCGGCATCGTGCAAAAGGCGCTGGGCATCCCGACCTCGATGTTCACCTGCATCTTCGCGCTGGCCCGTACCGTGGGCTGGATGACGCAGTGGGAAGAGATGATGACCGATCCGGAATACAAGATTGGTCGTCCGCGCCAGTTGTATGTCGGCGCGGCTCGCCGCGACGTCGTGGCGATCGATCAGCGGGCGTAACACCGATGCGGGCTGGGAAAAAGAGCAACTAATCAGTCCGTCACGGGATGATCACCGCCTGTCGTGATCATCCCGTTTCCTTATGCCCCAATAGGCCGTAGTCGCCCCGGTGGCGATTACCTGACCAGGCAACAGAATTCGGGTGAATTCCAAGATGATGAAGCAACTGCATAGCACCTCGATGCTGTTCGGCAGCAATGCACCGTTCGTCGAAGAGCTGTACGAGTCTTACCTCGCCGATCCGGAAAGCGTTCCGGAAGAATGGCGAACCTATTTTGACGGTTTGAGGGCCGGCGCCGCGGCTGCAGTGCGCGACGTGGCACATACGCCGATCATTCATGCTTTCGAGCAACTGGCCAAACGTGGTCCGGTGCGCACGATTTCTTCCGGTGACGGAAACAAGCGTCAGGTCAGCACGCTGCAGTTGATCAACGCCTACCGCTTCCTCGGAAACCGCTGGGCGAATCTCGATCCGCTCAAGCGCAACGAGCGCATGCAGGTGCCCGAGCTGGAGCCGTCTTACTATGGCTTCACCGAGGCTGACCTGAACGAGCAGTTCAATGTGGGCTCTTTCCACGCGTTCTCCAGCGAGCAGGCCAGCCTGCGCGAAATTCTGGAGGCCGTGCGCCAGACCTACTGCGGCTCGATCGGCTCCGAGTACATGTACATCTCGGACATTGCTCAGAAGCGCTGGATCCAGGCCCGCCTCGAAAGCATTCGCGGCACGCCCCAGTTTTCGGTTGAGCAGAAGAAGCACGTCCTTGGCCGTGTGACCGCCGCCGAGACGCTCGAAAAGTATCTGCACACCAAGTACGTCGGCCAGAAGCGCTTCTCGCTCGAAGGCGGCGAGTCGATGATCGTCGCGATGGACGAGGTCATCAACGTCGGCGGTACGCTTGGCGCACAGGAAATCGTGATCGGCATGGCCCACCGTGGCCGTCTGAACGTGCTCGTGAATACGCTGGGCAAGTCGCCCTCGACCCTGTTTGCCGAATTTGAAGGCAAGGCCGAGGTCGATCTGAGCGCCGGTGACGTCAAGTACCACAATGGTTTCTCGAGCGACGTGATGACCCCGGGCGGCCCGGTGCACCTCACGCTGGCGTTCAACCCGTCTCACCTCGAGATCATCAACCCGGTGGTGGCCGGTTCGGTCTATGCGCGCCAGGTGCGTCGCAAGGACAAGCTCAAGAATCAAGTGTTGCCGGTGATCATCCATGGTGACTCGGCGGTGGCCGGCCAGGGTGTTAACCAGGAGATGCTGAACTTCTCGCAGACCCGCGGTTACGGCACGGGCGGCACGGTTCACATCGTGGTTAACAACCAGATTGGTTTCACCACCTCCGATCCGCGCGACTACCGTTCTTCGCTGTACTGCACCGACATCTTCAAGATGGTCGAGGCACCGATCTTCCATGTGAATGGCGACGATCCGGAAGCCGTTGCGCTGGTCACCGCATTGGCGGTCGAGTTCCGCAACGAGTTCAAGAAAGACGTGGTGATCGATATCGTCTGCTATCGCAAGCTCGGCCACAACGAGCAGGACGAGCCGATGGTGACGCAGCCGCTGATGTACCGCAAAGTGGCGCAGCACCCGGGCACCCGCAAGCTGTACGCCGATCGCCTTGTGCGTGAGGGCGTGTGCACGGCGGACGAACCCGAAGCGATCATTCAGGACTACCGCGAGCATCTCGATCGCGGCGAACTGCTCTCCAATCCGGTGCTGTCGGGCCATAACCGCCAGTTCGCGGTTGATTGGACGCCTTACCTCAAGACGCCGTACACCGACGAAGCCGATACCGCGGTTCCGATGGTGGAACTCAAGCGGCTGGCCACGCGTATCAGCACCGTGCCTGAGGGCTTTGTGCTGCATTCGCGCGTCAAGAAAATCGTTGACGACCGTGCCGCCATGGCGCGCGGTGAAGCGCTGATTGACTGGGGCATGGGCGAAAACCTCGCCTACGCCAGCTTGCTGGTTCAGGGCTATGGTGTGCGTCTGTCCGGTGAGGATATCGGTCGCGGCACCTTCTTCCATCGCCATGCCGTCTTCCACGACCAGAAGCGTGAGCGCTGGGACGAGGGCGCATACATCCCGCTGCAGCATATTCAGGACGGCCAGGCCGAGGTTCAGGTCTTCGACTCGGTGCTGTCAGAAGAGGCGGTGCTGGCCTTCGAATATGGTTACTCCACCGCGGTGCCCGACGACCTGGTCGTCTGGGAAGCGCAGTTTGGCGACTTTGCCAACGGCGCGCAGGTGGTGTTTGATCAGTTCATTTCGTCCGGCGAAGCCAAGTGGGGCCGCAAGGTTGGTCTGACGCTGCTGTTGCCGCATGGTTACGAAGGGCAGGGTCCGGAGCACTCTTCGGCGCGTCTCGAGCGTTACATGCAGCTGTGTGCCGAGCAGAACATGCAGGTGCTGGTGCCCAGTACGCCGTCGCAGATCTTCCACCTCCTGCGTCGCCAGATGCTTCGCCCCTTGCGCAAGCCGGCCATCGTCATTACGCCGAAGTCGCTGCTGCGCCACAAAGAGGCAGTGTCGACCATGGAAGAGCTGACCAACGGCGCCTTCCGTACGGTCATCGGTGAAGTCGACAAACTCGATGCCAAGAAGGTCAAGCGTGTCGTGTTGTGCTCCGGCAAGATCTACTACGAGCTGATGGCGTATCGCCGCGAGCAGGAGATCAAGGACATCGCCGTGGTGCGTATCGAGCAGCTTTACCCGTTCCCGCGGGATGCTTTCCGTGCCGAACTGGCCAAGTACCCGAACGCCAAGGAAGTGGTGTGGTGTCAGGAAGAGCCGCGCAACCAGGGTGCCTGGTACTGGTTCGCTTCGCGTCAGCACCTGATTAACGTGCTGGGTCCGAAGCAGAAGCTGTTGCTGGTCAGCCGTCCCGCATCGGCATCGCCTGCGGTCGGTTACTACGCCAAACACAATGCCCAACAGAAAGCGGTGCTAGAGAACGCTTTCGGTCCCATCAACGATTGATCGAACAACGAAAACACCACGCATTAGAGGGAGTCAATTCATGCTGATCGAAGTTAAAGTCCCCCAGTTGTCGGAGTCCGTGTCCGAAGCGACGCTCGTCACCTGGCACAAGAAAGAAGGCCAGGCCGTTTCGCGCGACGAGAACCTGATCGACATCGAGACCGACAAAGTCGTGCTCGAAACCCCGGCACCGGCTGACGGTGTGCTGGTCAAGATCATCCTCGGCGACGGTTCGACCGTGGCCAGCGGTGACCTGATCGCCCAGATCGACACCGAAGCCAAAGCGGCTGCCGGTGCAACGACCAAGGCCGCCGAGCCGGCACCGGCAGTGACCCCACCGGCAGCGAGCAAAGCCGCAGGTGGTTCGGCCAGCCCGGCCGCACGCAAGATCCTCGACGAAAAAGGCGTCGCCGCCGATGACGTGGCCGGTTCCGGTCGTGGCGGTCGTGTCACCAAGGGCGATGCAGTCGCTGCAGGCAAGGCGGCTCCGGCTGCGCCGGCAGTGGTGGTGTCCGGCGACCGTCCGGAAGAGCGGGTGCCGATGACGCGTCTGCGCGCTCGCATCGCCGAGCGTCTGCTGCAGTCGAAGAACGAAAACGCCATTCTCACCACCTTCAACGAAGTGAACATGGGCCCGGTGATGGCCCTGCGCGCCCAGTACAAGGACAAGTTCGAGAAAGAGCACGGCGTGCGTCTGGGCTTCATGGGCTTCTTCGTCAAGGCCGCCGTGGCTGCGCTCAAGAAGTTCCCGGTGCTGAACGCTTCGGTCGACGGCAACGACATTGTCTATCACGGCTACTTCGACATCGGTATCGCTGTCGGCAGCCCGCGTGGTCTGGTGGTGCCGATCCTGCGTGACGTGGATCAGATGTCGATCGCCGACATCGAAAAGAAGGTTGCCGAATATGGCCAGAAGGCCAAAGAAGGCAAGATCACGATGGAAGAGCTCACCGGCGGTACCTTCTCGATCTCCAACGGTGGCGTGTTCGGTTCGATGCTGTCGACCCCGATCATCAACCCGCCGCAGTCGGCCATCCTCGGTATCCATGCCACCAAGGATCGTCCGGTGGTGGAGAACGGTCAGATCGTGATCCGTCCGATCAACTATCTGGCGATGTCCTACGATCACCGCATCATCGACGGCCGCGAAGCCGTGCTGGGTCTGGTGACCATGAAGGAAGCGCTCGAAGATCCGGCGCGCCTGCTGCTGGACGTCTGATAAGGAATACAGCGGGCGCTTCGGCGCCCGCTGTCGACATCGAGGGAGAGAACAATGTCGAAGAAGCAATTTGATGTGCTGGTGATCGGTGGTGGCCCGGGTGGCTACGTGGCCGCCATCCGCGCTGCACAACTGGGTTTCAGCGCTGCCTGCGCGGAATCCAACCCCTACGCCGACCCGAAAGGCGAGCCGCGTCTGGGCGGTACCTGCCTGAACGTTGGCTGCATTCCGTCGAAGGCGCTGCTGCATACCTCGCACATGTTCGAGGAAGCCAGCCATGACTTCGCCGGGCAGGGCATCAAGGTTGGCACGCCGAGCATCGACGTGCCGACCATGGTCGCGCGCAAGGCCAAGATCGTCGACCAGCTCACCGGCGGTATCAAGGGCTTGTTCAAGAAGAACAAGGTCACCATGCTGGCAGGTCACGGCAGCTTTGTCGGCCAGACCGCGAACGGCTGGGACGTCAAGGTGGGCGACGAGGTCGTAGAGGCCAAGCAAGTCATCATCGCGACCGGTTCGACCGCACGCCACCTGCCGGGTATTCCGGTGGACAACACCCTG
>JBFIJC010000092.1:0-11684 GCA_041600915.1 Nitrogeniibacter sp. | reverse complement strand
GGCGATGATGTCGTCGCCCGGGATCGGATGGCAGCACTTGGCCAACTGCACGGCGGTGCCTTCGCTACCGCGAATCAGCACCGCACCCAACGGCTTGGGTTTGATCACATTCGGCCGGCCCGATTCCTGGTCCTGCGCTTCTGCCACCCGCCGGGCGACGATCACCGGCAGCCGTTTGCCCAAACCAATATCGGCGAAAATTTCACGACGGTCGCGCACGCCGGCGTCGCCAAGGAAGCGGTCCCAGGCGAACACGCTGAGTTGCCCCAGCGTCAGCCCGTGCTCACGCAGGGCTTGATTGAGCAAGCGCTCACCGAGCGCCACGGCCTCGTCATGCTGAGCCGACTTGAGAAAGTGGCGGATCTGCGCGCGCGCCTTGCCGGTTCGGACATAGGTCAGCCAGGCCGGATTGGGGCTGGCGTGCGCCGCAGTAATCACCTCGACCTGGTCACCATTTCGCAACTCGGTGCGCAGTGGCACCAGATCGCCATTGACCCGGCAGGCCACGCATCGATTGCCGATATCGGTGTGCACCGCATAGGCAAAATCGACCGGGGTCGCGCCCCGCTGCAGCGACAAGATGCGGCCCTTGGGCGTGAAGGCGTAGACCTCACTGGGGAAGAGGTCGATCTTGACGTGTTCGAGGAACTCGGTGGCCTCGGCGGAGGCCGACTGCAGGTCGATCAGCGACTGCAGCCATGAATGGGTGCGCTGGTGCAGCTCGGACAGACTGGACTCATCGTCCTTGTACAACCAGTGCGAGGCCACGCCCGACTCGGCCACATGGTGCATCGCGCGGGTCCGCACCTGCACCTCCACCGGCGTGCCGTAGGGCCCGATCAAGGTGGTATGCAGCGACTGATAGCCGTTGGCCTTGGGGATGGCGATGTAATCCTTGAACTTGCCGGGCACCGGCTTGTACAAGGCATGCAGCGACCCGATGGTCAGGTAACACGAGGGCACGTCGGGCACGATCACCCGGAAGCCGTAGATATCGAGCACCTGCGAAAACGACAGGCGCTTCTCGATCATCTTGCGATAGATGCCGTAGAGATGCTTCTCGCGCCCCTGGATCTCGGCCGAGATGCCCCACTGCGGCAAACGCGCCTCCAGCGCCGTCAGCACCTTGCCCACCACCTCGCGGCGATTCCCCCGCGCTGCCTTGATCGCTTTGGCCAGCACCTGGTAGCGCAGCGGGTGCTTGTGCATGAACGACAGTTCCTGCAGCTCGCGATACAAGCCGTTGAGGCCCAGCCGGTTGGCGATCGGCGCGTAGATTTCGAGGGTTTCGCTGGCGATCCGGCGGCGCTTGGCCGGGCGGACGAAGTCCAGCGTGCGCATGTTGTGCAGCCGGTCGGCGAGCTTGATGAGGATGACCCGCAAATCGGTGGCCATCGCCAGCAGCATCTTGCGGAAGTTTTCCGCCTGCGCTTCTTCCTGGGATCGGAACTCGATCTTGTCGAGCTTGGACAGGCCATCGACCAGTTCGGCCGTCACCCGGCCAAAGCGCTCGGCGATCTCCGCCTTGGTGACGGAAGTGTCTTCCATCACATCATGCAACAAGGCCGCGGTCAGCGCCTGCGCGTCAAGATTCCAGTCCGCAACCAGTTCGGTCACGGCAACCGGGTGCGTAATGTACGGCTCACCGCTGATGCGGTACTGCCCGGTGTGGGCGGCCGCCGAAAAATGGTAGGCCGCCTCGACGCGGCCAACATCTTCAGGCCGCAGATAGGTGCTGATCTTGGCCTTCAGCCGCTCGAAATCCAGCGTCGGAACGCTGGATACGGGCGGGCCAAAAGGCATCGGGACCGGGCGACCGACATCCATATAAGACCTGATCTGCTCAGTTCAGATGCCGGCGGCGCGGTGCGTCATCGCACGCTTACGCCTGGCCTCGGTTGAGCACTTCCAGCCCGACCTTGCCGGCTTCGATTTCACGCAGGGCGATGACCGTCGGCTTGTCGCGGTCAGAGCGGTCGATCTCGATCTGCGGCTCGTTGCCCATGGTCAGCTGGCGTGCGCGGTAGGTGGCAGCCAGGGTCAGCTGAAAGCGGTTGGGGATCCGCTTGAGGCAATCTTCAATCGTAATACGGGCCATGGGAACTCAATCCTTCTCGAGGAAATCAAAATAAGTCGGGAAACGCGCATGCTGATTGGCATAGCGCAGCCGGGCGGCGCGCACGACAGCCACCAGATCGTCCAGCGCTGCGGGCAATTCGTTGTTAATTATAACGTAATCGAACTCAGCCACATGGCGCATCTCGCCTCGCGCGGCAAGCAGGCGCCGGCCGATCACATCCTCGCTGTCCGTGCCCCTGCCACGCAGGCGGCGCTCGAGCTCCTCGGTCGAAGGCGGTAGCACAAAAACGCCCACCGCACCGGGGAAGGCCTTGCGCACCTGCTGCGCACCTTGCCAGTCGATTTCGAGCAGCATGTCGCGCCCCGCGTCGATCTGCGCCTGCAGCCAGACCCGCGACGTCGCATAGTAATTGCCATGCACTTCAGCCCACTCGAGAAACTCGCCCCGATCACGCAACTGCCGAAAGGCGGCCACATCCACAAAATGATACTCACGCCCATTCTCCTCACCGGTTCGCGGCGGGCGCGTGGTGTAGGAAATGGACAGATGCACCGAGGCGTCGCGCTCAAGCAAACCTTTTACCAGGGTCGTTTTGCCGGCGCCCGACGGGGCGGTAACAATAAACAAAGTTCCAGACATTCGATATTCACAGGCAGCAATCGCTACCATCCTCGTTTAAGCGGTGCGCGGTAGTCCTCGGATTCTAGCCCGGATCAGGCGCCTCAGCGCGCGCCATGGCTCGCCACACCGGCAATGTCGGCGCTTGAACCCCTCTCCGAATGAGCGCGATTCAGAGGGATGTTTGTAAAAGCTTCTTTACAGTTGTAACGACCGAGAACTCAGCGCACACATGCCGGTCACATTTGCGTTCCATAGTGCCAACATTGGGGCTTGAAGTTTTTGCCAACGCCCCCATGTAGCCTCGACCGACCCTGACCCGCCCGCCGGCCACCTAGAGCCAGCGGCGTCCTGGAGCACCGCATGACCCGTAGATCGGAAAGCAACGTCCGCAAGATTCTCAGCACTGCCGCCATGGCGCTGGCCGTGCCCACCGCAGCCTCAGCGGCCGCCACGACAGCGCCCGCCATGACCGAGAAGCCCTCGGTCAGCAGCTCGGCGGCCAAGCGCAGCACGCGCTCGAACGAGCCCGACGAGGCGCATCCCGAGCTGTTCCCGCTCAAGCTGCGCCCCGCCGCAAGCGCCGGCACCGAGGCCGCCGAAAAGGCGATTCAGGTCAAGGTACTTGATGCGGCCGGCCGGCGCATTTTGCTGGCGCGCGCCCACGGCAACATCACGCTCGGGCCCTTGCCCGCTGGCGAGTACACCTTGCAGCTGTGCTCGGGCACCTCGATGGAAGAACACGCCCTGAAGCTCGGCGCCGGCAAGCGCGGTCTGCTGCGCTACGAACTCGGCGCCTGATCGACGCACGCAGCACGCCCCCACGACAAAGGCGCCCGTTTGGGCGCCTTTGTCGTTCTGCTGTCTGCCGGTTCTGCTACAGCGGCACGCCCGGCGCCACCTGATCGGCCGTCACCACATAGCGCAGCGGCCCACCCGCGCGCAGGGCGTTGAAGGGATAGCAAGTCACTAGCGTGAGTCGGTGCGCGTCCGGCGCCGACACCATCACGCCGGTGTCGGACTTGTCGACCACGCGCTGATCGGTGATCCGGTACACCGTCACCTCACCGGTCGGCATCTCGACCTCGACTGCCTCGCCCGCCTGCACCCCCTCCAGAAAAGCAAAATGCGTGTCGCGATGCCCGCCGATCACGCTATTGCCGAGTGCGCCGGGGTCGGCCGTCCCAAACACATGGCCCGGCCCGAAGGCCAGACTGCGCCCCTGGCTGCCCGCCAGCACATACAGCTCGACACCGCGCGCGGGCACGCTCAGCCGCGCCACCGGCCAGGTGTCGGCCCATGGCCAGGGTTTGACCTGCGTGTCGCCGGCCAGGGTCTTCTGCCAGGCCTGGCTGATCAGGGTCTGCGCCAGCCAGGCCTTGGCGTGGATGTAGCCGACCTGACCAAACTGCAGCAGCGCGACGGCCAGACTGATAGCGGCGACCGCCCTGACGCCCCACGACACCATCCGCTGACGGCGCGGCACGGCAAGCTCGTTGCAGCCCGGCGCCGGCCAGGCGCATTCGACGCCCAGAAATTCGTTGTGAGTGCAGTTGTGGCAAACGGTTCTCATGGCTTAGCCCTTCATGGTGAGTTGGCGTACGCGCGGCGTACGGGTGAGCAGGAATGCGGCCAGCGCCATCACGCCGAGCAGCAAGTGCCAGCGCGCGTCCGTGGCACCCTGCGGCAGCTCGCCATACACGGCTGCGGGCGACCAGCCGGCCGGAAACTGGCCGGGCACGGCACCGGATTTGAGTCGCGCGTCGGCGGAGCGGGCAGGCGTCTTGTCGACCGCCACAAAACTGCTGAACTTGCTCACCAGCTTGTATTCCAGCGCCAGCGCGAGCACCTGATCGCGCACCGCCGATTCATCGGCGCCGTCGGCGAGGGCGTCCATCCAGTGGTCGATCTTCTGCCGCGCCCACAACACGCCGATGCCTTCGCCGGGATTGGCATCGTCGAGCTCCAGCGAGCTGGTCCAGCGGATGTCGCCCGAATCGCCGCTGAGCCGCACTTCGCCGCCGCGCGTGCGGTCGATTCTGGCGGCCACCACCACCGGCTCACCCAGATAGAGATCGGGCAACAGATCGGGTGAGGCGTCGGCCCGTGCGCCGCTCGGCCAAGAAATCGCCAGCCCTTTGACCACCGGCGATTCGAGCTTGGTAAACAGTTCGGACATGCGCGCGCTGACTTCCTCGACCTTGCCGATGTAGGTGAAGGTCCCGCGCCCGGCCTGCGCCGCCTTGCGCATGAAGTGACTGTTCGGCGCGGAACCGATGCCGACGGTAAACAGCCGCGAGTCGCCCAGACGCTGCTGGATCATGCCGAACAGCTGCGCCTCGTTGCCGACCGCGCCATCGGTCAAAAACACGATCTGCCGCACGCGGTCCGCGTTGCGCCCGCCATCGAGCGCCAGATCCAGCGCGCCGGCCATCTCGGTGCCGCCATCGGCACGCAGGCGCTGCACCCAGCGCACGGCGTAGTCGACATTGGTCCGGCTCGCCGGCTGAGCGTCGGTGTAGAGCGCCGAGGCGGTGGAATTGAATTCGATCACGTTGAAGCGGTCTTCGGCATCCAGCCGGGTCAGCGCCATTGCCAGCGCCTCGCGCGCCTGGACAATCGACGCGCCCTCCATCGAGCCGGAGGTGTCAATGATGTACACCACCTCACGCGGTAGGCGCTTGCCCACCGCGCTCGGCGCCGGCGGCACCAGCATCAGCAGCGCGTGATCGCGGTCTTTGCCCGGCTCGACAAAGAGCGTGGCCTGCGGCGCCGCACCCGCGGCGAGTGTCCAGTTGAGGACGAAATCGCGATTGGGCGGCGTGCGCCCTTCGCTCAGCCGAATGCGTCGCACCGAGGGCTTGAGCGTGTCGATGCGCACACGGTGAAAGGGGCTGTCGACCGCGGCGATCGGCACGCCGGCATCGAGATACACATTGAGGCTCACCGGGTTGATGACCGGCCCCGCCTCATCCGGCAGCATCATCGGCGGCAGGATGGCGGCGGCGTCAGGCACCACGTCGGTGCCGATCACGGCGCCACTCTCCTCATCGGCCATCACCTTGCCGGGGATGTAGCGCGGCGCCACCACCATCGGGAAACGCAGGCTGTAGCGGCCCACACCTTCGGTCACGGCGTAGTCGAGCGTGTGCTGGTATTCGATCTCGACCCGGATCTCGTCGCGCGGGCCGATGTTGGCCACGCGGGTGGTGAAAATGTTCGGCCGTTCCTGCGACACCAGCGCGGTTGCCTTGCCCTCGGCCTTGGCTTTTTCGTAGGTCGCCTGGGCCTGCGCACGCTCCTGGATTTCGCCCTCTATCACCCGGTCGGCCACCTGAATGCGCATGCGATCGACCGCCGCGTTCTCGGGCAGCGGAAACACATAGCTGCCCTCGCGCCAGTCGTGCGCCGGATTGCGAAAACGCTGCACCACCTTGGCGCGCACGATCGGCCCGCTCACCCGCAGCGTGACATCGGTGTGCAGCAGCGGCGCGGCGACCGGATCGCCACCGCCCACGCCGCGAAACAGCAGTGTGCCCTGCTGCACCGCGCCCTCATCCGCCGCCGCCTGTGCCGGCCCCGCCAGCATCAGCACCACGGCGCCGAGCGCCAGACTCACGCCCAGGCCGGTGATGAACATCAACAGCAAGCGGGCAAGCAGTTCGGCAACTTCTCGGGCGCGATCTCTAAAACCAAGCGGTGCGGGGGTCATGGCGGTCTCCGTTCAAGGGCGTTTTTGGACACGACCATTGAAACGGGGAAAACCGACCCCTTCGGGCACCGATTCGGGCAAAGCGCGGATCAAATGTGGCAAAAAAAGGGCAGCGGCCCGGCATGCGCCGGCAGTGCTAAAGTAGCGCCCCATGGGACGCCGAATCGCCATTGTTGAAGACGAAGCCGCCATCCGCGCCAATTACTCGGACGCCTTTGCGCGCCAGGGTTACGAGGTCTCGGCCTATGCTGATCGACCCAGCGCGCTGGCTGCGTTTCGCGAGCGCCTGCCGGAGCTGGCAATCATCGATATCGGGCTGGGCAATGAGCCCGAGGGCGGCTTTACCTTGTGCGGCGAGCTACGCGCATTGTCGCAGCGCCTGCCGATCATCTTTCTGACCGCGCGCGATAGCGACTTCGATGTGGTCTCGGGCCTGCGCCTGGGCGCCGACGACTACCTGACCAAGGACATCAGCCTGCCGCACCTGCTGGCCCGCGTGGCCGCCCTGTTTCGTCGGGTCGATGTGCTGGCCGAAGCCAAACCGCAAGAAGAACAACTCGATCGCGGCGAGCTCCAGCTGGACATCAGCCGCCTGAGCGCACGCTGGCGCGGCGCGCCGGTGGCGCTGACACTGACCGAATTCTGGATGGTGCACACCCTGGCGCGGCACCCGGGGCATGTGAAGAACCGCGATCAGCTGATGGATGACGCCCACCTGGTGGTGGACGACGGCACCATCACCTCGCACATCAAACGCATCCGCAAGAAATTTACGGCGCTCGATCCGGATTTTGACCGGATCGAGAGCGTCTACGGCGCCGGCTATCGCTGGAAAGCCTGAGCCTGTCGCAACGGCACCTCAGCCGCCATTGACATAAAACAGCACCAAGGCAATCACCACGGCAAGCACCACGGCCGCGACAAGCGTTCCGGTGCTGGTCGTGCGTGCAGCGGCGGGCGGCGGCGCAGCCTCGGGCGCCGGACTGGGCGCGACAGGGGGCGGCGCTGAAACCGCTGCCGCAGGTTCGGCGGCAGGCGGTGCGACCGGCGGCGCGGCTGGCGCCCCCTTCCCCGGCGGGGGTACGGTGAAATCGAAGTCGACCTTGGTGACGGGCTTCAACACGGGCTTCGGCGCCGGCTTGGCTGCCGGTGCATCATGCGCCGCGCGCAGCGCTGTCAGGGCTGCATCCTCATCGGCCAGCGCGCTTTCGTATTCGCGGATGGCGTCCGGATTGATCACGGTCTGCATCATGGCCGAGCGCGGATGGCCCAGGGGCGGATTCTCACCGGTCTCACCCACGGCGGCGCGAATCATGTCGAGCGACGCGCTACTGTCGAAACTATGCTGCACGTTGTAGGGCACCGAGGCACTGAACTGCGTCTGCATCAGACTCGCCTCAGCGGCAGCCTCTGGCTCCGACATTTCCGATGGCAGCAAGGCCGCATTCGGCAGCGCCGGATCGGCGGAGACATCCATGCCCATCTGACGCAGGGTCTTGATGTAGGTGCGCGCTTTTTCTTCGGTCAGGCCGCGCTTGATGGTGACCGTCTGACCCGAAAACAGCAGCGCCTGCTGACGCTCGTCAAAACGCAGGCGACTGCCCGACTGGCGCATCACGGCCTCACGCGAGAAGCCGGGCAGCACTTTTCCGCCAAAAACGATGCGATGGCCTGGCGCGCTCGGCGCGGGGGCAGCGACTTCGGCTGGCGGTGCCGCCGCGGCCCGTGCCTTGGCCTTGATACCCATGGCGGTCAGTTCGGCCAGATAGCGCCGCGCCTGGTCGGCGGCCAGGCCTTTTTTGAGCGTGATTGCGCGGCCGGAAAACATTTGCGCGAGCTGAGGCGGCTTCAGGCCGAAGCGTTCGCCAAAGCGCGTCTTGACCTGCTCAGGCTCAAAGCCGTCGAGCACATCACCGGAAAATATGATTGCGTAGAGGGGCCCCATCCCTTTATTGCTCCCGAAGCGTGACAGCGTGCAACACAGGCCTACTTTGTACCATGCGGCATGCAGAAATCCTTGAGGAATTAGTTACGTTTTGCGCCCTAATGCCCCGCCGACGTGCCACCCTGCCGGTGCTATAGTCGGCCACGCCCGGGCGCGAACCGAACCCCGCGCCGGACCTAGCTCACAGACACGACACATGCTAACGCCAGACACCTTGCTGTGAAACCCATTCGCATGAGTTTGCGCAGCAAACTAGCCCTGATGACGCTGGTTTTGTTCGCCCTGCCCTGGGTGGGCTACCAGTATGTGCAGGAAATGGAGCGCTTTCTGCTCGACGGCCAGCGCCAAGGCCTGATCGCCACGGCCCGCGCGGTTGCCACCGCCCTGCATGAGCGCCCCCAACTGTTTGGCCGCCCACCCGGCAGCAGCATGGTCAGCCTGAGCGACTCATTGCTGCCCGGCGAAGAGGTGCTGGAACTGGCCATTGCCGCCATGCCGCAGCAAACGCCGCCCGAAGCGCCCTTCGCCGCCCCGCCGCCGACGCCCACCATCGACGGCGCGGCCGAAGTGGCCGCCATCTTGCGCGCACTCGAGCGCAACACCGCACGGATCTGGGTGGTGGGTCGCGATCTCGACGTGCTCACCCACACGGGCTCGCTGGCACCGCCTCCCGCCGCCCCGCCGGGGCCGCTCATCCGCCTCTGGCGCGGCCTGCTCGGCAGCGTCGGCTATCGCGCCGACGATATCGCCGCCCGACTGGCCGACATCCCGCCGCCGAGCGGCCAAGCCATCTCCGGCACACTGTTTGGCGCCACCACCTCCTGGTTGCGCCCGGTCAGCGGCAGTGAAGTTCTGATCGTCGCCGCAGCGCACCCCGTGTGGGTGGCCGACAAGGTGCAGGGCGCGGTGGTGGTCGAGGAAAGCACACTCGCCATTCAGGCAGTGCGCGACGCCGCCGTCGAGCGACTGGCCTGGCTGACCTTCGCCGGTCTGGCCATTGCCGCGGTGGTGGTACTCGGATTTGCTTCGCGACTGTCGTGGCGCATCCGCCGCCTGCGCGACGAGGCCGAAAGCGCCATCGACGCCCGCGGCCGCATCACCGGCCTGACCGCCGCGTCGACCGCGGGTGACGAAGTGGGCGACCTGTCGCGCAGCTTCTCCACCCTGCTCGCCCGGCTGGCGCAACACCATCAATACCTCGAAACCATGGCCAGCCGACTCTCCCATGAGCTGCGCACGCCGGTCGCCGTGGTGCGCTCATCGCTTGAGAACCTGCAGCTCGAAGCCCTCCCGCCCGAAGCCAGCACCTATCTTGACCGCGCCCACGCCGGCCTGCACCGACTGACCCGCATTCTTGCCCGCATGAGTGAAGCCACGCGCATGGAGCAAGCCCTGGCCACCACCGATCCCGAAGAATTCGACCTGCGAAGCGTCGTCACCGAATGCCTTGAGGGATACCGCCTTGCCCACCCCGAGCAGCGCTTTGACGGCACGCTTGCAAACCACCCGATATGGGTGCGCGGCGCGCCGGATCTGGCCGCGCAAATGCTCGACAAGCTGGTCAGCAATGCCGTTGATTTCACCACCGCCGGCCAAGCCATCCGGATTGATCTGAGCTTCGCCGATGCCCGGGCGGCGCTGAGTGTGAGCAATGACGGCCCCACCCTGCCCCCCGCACTCGAAGGCAAGCTCTTCGACGCGATGGTCTCGGGACGCCATGCCGAGGCGAGCGCAGAGCCTCATCTCGGCCTGGGTCTCCATGTCGCCCAGCTGATTGCCGGATTTCATGGCGGCAAGCTCACCGCCCAGAACCTGCCATCAGACAGCGGCGTTTGCATCACCGCGTCGCTTCCCGCGCGGATTGGCGGCGGACACGTGACGGACACTGAACGTCAGTAAATTTGACACCACAGCAGCCACCCCTCGCGGCGGCATAGAAAACCATTACTGAAACAAGTATTTAACGACATGGCGCAGCGCTTGCTTATGTTTGGCATGAGCCAAATTTTTTGCGCCGCGCCCAGGTTTGCGCTCGCCCTGTGGTGTTTCTGCATGAGCGGTCAAGTGAGCGCCATGCCACTCGAAGATGGCGCGCACCTGCAGAAAACAGCCCCCATCGCCGCCAGCCTTCCGGAGACTCGCGACTTTGCAGCGGGTGACGCCCCTGAGGCGGAGCAGACGCCGCCGAGACGACGCGCGGTCCTTTTACCCGAGCTCGGCGACATCACCCTCCCCGCCGATGACGCGATGATCAGCCCCACCGATCGTCGTCGGCATGCGAAAAAGCCCAAGACGATTCCCTTCACTCACCTGGAGAACGAACTGGACGAACTGGCCCTGGATAATCGCGGCGCCAAGGCCTGGTTTGCCGACGACGAGGTTCTGATCGACCGAATGCAGGGCGTACGCGACCAAGTGAGCGAGCTGCTCGATTGGGGGCTGGACGAGAAGATCAACGCAGCCGGCCGTGAACTGCTTGAAACGCTTGGCATTGACGACACCACCACCACCCGACTGATGGTCGCCGAACGCACGGCCGAAGACAGGCCTCCGCCATGGGCGGCGCAGGCCGCCGGCCATGGCAGCAAGGCCGGCACGCACCCATGGGCGGCCGAGTCCGGACGAAACGCGTTCGCCAAGTTCGCTTTTCTGGTCTGGGACACGCTGACGCATCCTGCCTTCGTCGCCCTGGTGCTGCTCTTCCTCGGCTTCCGCTTGATGGTGGCACTCGTACGTCTGTCCGGTCGATCACGCGCGCGAAAGCGCCGGAAGTCGCGAAGATCTGCCGAGCCGATTCAAGAAAAATCACGCAGCCACGCCAAGCACTGGACACGTCGGCGACGCATTCGTTAGGCTGATGGCCCACCACTGATGGATAGGCGGCATGAGCCCCCTGAATGCCTATCGGGCAAGCGAGACGGAACGCCTGCGAACCGACGATCTGCTCGCGCTCATGCCCGAGCGCGCTGCATCGGCGCTCGATGTCGGCGCGCGCGATGGCCACTTCTCCTTGTTGATGGCTGAACGTTTCGAGCACGTCACGGCGCTCGACCTGAGTCAGCCGACGATTTCACATCCAATAATCACCTGCGTCGCAGGCAACGCAACCGCGCTCGATTTTCCGGACGGCCACTTCGACCTGGTGTTTTGCGCCGAAGTCCTTGAGCACATTCCCTCGCCGGCACTGGAGCAGGCCTGCGCCGAACTTGCCCGCGTCTGCCGCGGTACGCTCATCATCGGCGTGCCTTTTGAACAAGATATTCGCGTTGGCCGCACGACCTGCAGCCAGTGCGGCCAGCCCAACCCGCCCTGGGGGCACGTAAATCGCT
>JBFIJC010000091.1:0-11759 GCA_041600915.1 Nitrogeniibacter sp. | reverse complement strand
GCCGAATGGCGTTCGGTATGTGTTCCGGGGGAGTGCAGGCATCTCGGGCTCCGAAGCCCGCCCACGAATGTGTTTTGTACCGTCTTTTTGTACCATTCGGCACTCTTAAAGCCTTGCTGGCTATAGAATTCAAGACGTTACAGCAATTTGGCGGAGAGGGCGGGATTCGAACCCGCGTTGGGATATTATCCCAAACACGCTTTCCAGGCGTGCGACTTAAACCACTCATCCACCTCTCCGTGGAAGAGGCGGAATTCTATCAGAATCCTGGCGCGATGAAACCCCTGAGCGGCGACTATTTCAAGGTGGTGTGGTTTATCGATCCGGCGTTTCGGTCACGCTGGGGTAGCGAACAAAATCAACCAGCGCCTGTACCTCGACGGAGGGCGGCGGCGTCAGCACACTGACCACAATGGTAACGATGAAGCCGAGAGGTACGCCGAAGACGCCCGCAGAGATGGGCTCGATATCAAACCACGCATTGGCCATCGATCCGTGGAAGAAGGGATGCGTTTGCGTTACGTAGTAAAGCGTCACCGCCAAACCCGCGCCCATGCCACACACCGCGCCCCATTTATTGGCGCGCTTCCAGAAGATGCCGAGCACGAGCGCGGGGAAGAACGACGCCGCAGCAATGGAAAAAGCCAAGCCGACCATGAACAAGATGTTGTCGGGGCGCATCGACGCGACCCAGGCGGCGATGGCGGCAACCAGCAAGAGCTGTGACTTGGAAATGACGAGCCGACGCTGCGTGGTGGCGCGCGGGTTGATGACTTTGAAGTACAAGTCATGCGACAGCGCGTTGGAAATTGTCAGCAGCAAGCCGTCTGCCGTGGATAGCGCAGCGGCCAGACCGCCGGCCGCGACGAGCCCGGAGACCACATAGGGCAAACCGGCAATCTCTGGTGTAGCGAGCACGATGACGTCGGTGTTGAGCGTCAATTCGGCCAACTGCAGCAGTCCATCCCCATTGAGATCTTCGACGCTGACCAGACCGATCTTGCCCCAGGAGGCGACCCAGTCGGGCAAAAAGGCAATGCTGCTGCCAACCAGATTGTTGTAGACCTCCCACTTGGCAAACACCGCATAAGCCGGTGCGGTTACGTAGAGCAAGGAGATGAAAAGCAGCGACCACATCACCGAGCGGCGCGCTTCGGACACGCCGGGGGTGGTGTAGTAGCGCATCAGCACATGCGGCAAGGCCGCCGTGCCAACCATGAGCACGAACATCAGGGCGAGAAAGTTCCGGCGCGAGGCGTTGACCTCTTCGGGGGTGTCGCCCGGGAATGCTTCGGCGTGACGCGGTGGCGCGCGAGATCGCTCCAGCGCGGCGGCGCGCTCTGAGTCCCATCGCACGCGGGCCTCGGCCTCAGTCCGCGGCAGGTCGCGCATGTCGCGTTCAGCCATGGCCACTTCGCGTGCCGAGGCGTCCTCGTTACGCAATTGCTTGACGCGCTCGCCCAGGGCCTGGCGTTCAGCCTCCATCGAGTTGGGCAGATCGGCAATTTTCTGCTCGAAGGCCTGCGCGCGATGGCGATACTGGTTGCGCACATCGATCTCGACCGGATCGGTCAGCAGCTTCTGTTCTTTCTCGCTGATTTTCTGCAGCACGGTGCCATAGGCGATCTGCGGCACGGGTACGCCGGTCACCTTCCACGACAGCAAAACCACCGGCGCAAGGTACGCGATGATGAGAATCACGTACTGCGCTACCTGCGTCCAGGTCACAGCGCGCATCCCGCCCAGGAAGGAGCACACCAGAATGCCGGCCAGGCCGACAAACAGGCCAATCTCGAACTCGACGCTCAGAAACCGGCTGGCAATCAGACCGACGCCGTAGATCTGCGCAACCACATAGACGAAGCTGGCGAGGATGGTGGCGGCCAGGCCGACCAGGCGCGCGGCATTGCCTTCATAACGGGCGCCGAGAAAATCGGGGATGGTGTATTGACCGAACTTGCGCAGATACGGCGCCAGCAGCAGCGCCACCAATACATAGCCGCCCGTCCAGCCGGTGACAAAGGCGAGCCCCTGAAAGCCTGAAAAATAGAGCGTGCCCGCCAGGCCGATAAACGAGGCAGCGCTCATCCAGTCGGCGGCCGTCGCCATACCGTTGAACACGGCCGGCACGCGCCGCCCGGCGACGTAGTATTCCGCCACATCGGCGGTGCGGCTCATGACGCCGATCGTGGCGTAGATGGCGATGGTGGCGAAAAGGAAAAGGTGGCCGATAACGCGCTGCGACAGCCCGAGTTGCTCGCCGACAGCAAGCAACAGCACAAAAACGGCGAAGGAGCCGGTATACCAGACGTAATAACGACGCAGTTGCTGCGAAAACCCCGAAGTCGCCACGCGTGCCGCCTCTCCCCTTTGCCGAAGCGCACCGAGCGCCCGCCTGTTCGCGCAAGTATAGCCTGCACGAACTGGCCGACCGACTCGGGTTTAGCGAGCCATAGCAGTCAGGCCAACTCAAACGCATCGGGGATAAGCTGCGCCCCGGGCGACCCAAAGGGCCGACCGGGGGCTTGGTGACACCTTAGTACTTCAAGCGCGCGTAGTAGGTCTTCTGCGCGGCTTCGCGGGCCTCGCCCAGGGTGCGCACACCCTTTTCAGCGAGCAGCGGGATCATTTTGAGAAAGACCTCGGCGGTAACGATGGCGTCACCCATCGCGGTGTGTCGTCCGATCACGGTCACCCCGAAGCGCTCGGCAATCGCCTCAAGCCGATGGCTGTCCTGATTGGGGTGAATGATGGCCGACAACAGCAAGGTGTCGAGCACAGGGTGATCGAACTTCAGGCCGGTTACTTCTTCCTTGAGCTGCAAGAAGCGCATGTCGAATGCGGCGTTGTGCGCCACCAGCACGGTGTCCGATGCAAAGGCATGCAATGCAGGCAGCACTTTGACGATGTCGGGCTGCCCCACCAGCATTTCGGGCGTGATGCCGTGAATTTTGGTGGACTCGGGCGGCAGGCTCCGTTTGGGATCGACCAGCTGCTCGAAGCCGTCGCCCTGCAGCAACTTGCCATTCAGGATACGCGTCGCACCAATCTGGATGATCTCGTCGCCCTGCGAGGGGTTCAGTCCGGTGGTCTCGGTATCGAACACCGTATAGGCCAGCTCTGACAGCAATTGGTCGTCGTGCTCGTGGCTGCTTTCAGACCAGCTGAACAGGTCAAAATCGTAATACTCGGGCCGACTGTCGCCCTTCAGATAAACCTCTGACGTCACCTCTTCCTGTGGGGCCGCCGACGGCAGCACCAGACGGAAGAAGGCGCGGTGCTTGACCTTTTCACGCTCAAGCCACATTTCGCCGTCGTGCCGCTCGATCACGTCGCGCACCGTCAGCGGGCTGTTCTCACCAGCGAAACGCATCGGTTCGAGTTCCCAGTTCATCACCGTTTCGGTACTCATCGCCTGACCCGACCAGATCAAATCCAGGTGCACCAGACGCCCCGCGGGGGCCAAGCGGAAACGCAGCTCGCGAATTTCGAACTCATCGGACAAGCGACTGGCGAGATAGGTCACGGCTTGCAACAGCGAGAAACTATCGACCTTCACCCATAGCGCCTCATCGACATCTTCGATCTTGGTGCGCAGCGACAGGCGGCTTTCGATCCGGCGCTGTGCCGCGGCAACCAGATCGGCGCCCAGCATGTCCTCGAGCTGCCAGCGCGCCTTGAGTGAATCGGCAAAAGCGGACGCGCTGTGATCGAGGCGATCGCTCATGGCTTTGACTTCGTCACGGATCACGCCGCGAAAACGCGTGCGCAGTTCATCATCCAGATCCGGGAAGTCGAGCATTTCGGCGGCCGCCCGCACATTGGCCAGCGAGGCACGATTGCCCTCGGTCAGGGTGTGCAGGATCTCGTCACGACGCGCTTCGTTTTCGATGGTGCGCGTGATGTTGTCGAGCATCAGAATGAAGCCCGACACCGGCCGTGCAGCGCCCTCAGCGGGGGCCACGCCCAGCACCGGCGCCATCTGCACCCGCAACAACTGACCGGCGCGCGTGGTGGTCACAAAATTGGTGACGGGCTGCGCGACACTCTTGCGCAAACGGTGTTGAATATTCTCCAGCGCATGCGCGATCAGGTGGCGGTCCATCACCGCGTAGATCGAGCGCCCCAGGCCAATCAACTCGCCGCCGCCGGCAGCGCCCGGCGCATCGGACATGGCGCGAAACTGCAATCGCGCGCGGTTGTTATAGAGCAGGATACGGCCGTCGAGGTTGCACACCACCACGCTCTGGGTAAGCTCCGACATCAGCGCGCCGAGGCGGTTTTTTTCCTCTTCGACAGAACGCCGTGCGTCGGCGACGCGAATTTCGACATCGTCCTGCAAACTCTGGCGCTGGTCGGCCAAGGTGTTGATGATGTCGACAAATGCACAGGTTTCGGCATTGCCGTCGGCTGTCAGGCGGCGCGTCGGCTCGGCCTTGAGCAGGGTCCGGCCATCTTCTGCCAGCCGGGCGGGCACGGCAACGTAGCGACGATGGAGATCGCGCAGCACGATGGCGCTGACGGCCATGGCCATCACCAGCATGGCCCCCAGCAAGGCGCCGCGTGGCGAAATGATGGGCACCAGCGCCTCGCGCTCGTCCGGCGAGAGATCGACCCACACCACCCATCCGCAGACGCCGACAACAATCAACAGCCAGGCGCAAACCAATGCAACGCTGACAAGAAGTCGATTCTTTGGACTCATGCATCAGACCCGAGCAGTTGCTTCACCTGATCGACCAGATCCTTGGTGGAAAACGGCTTGGTCATGTAGGCATCGGCGCCAAGCGCCAGGCCCTTGGCCATTTCGGTATCGCGGCCCTTGGCGGTAAGCATCAGGATGCGCGTCGCGGACAGCGCCGGGTCGCCCTTGACCTCCTGACAGACATCGAAGCCGCTCTTCTTCGGCATCATGACATCGAGCAGCACGAGGTCTGGCGATTCGCTGCGAATCTTGGCAATCGCCTCCTCACCGTCACCGGCGACCGATACCTGAAAGCCCTCGCGCTTCATCAGAAATTCCAAGGAGATGACGATGTTTGGCTCATCGTCGGCGATCAGTATTTTTTTTGATTGTGTCATGTCTCTTCCCTCCCCCTTACATCACATTCTAAGTCATTGTCCTGAAATCAATGCATCAGCCCTGCGCATCGGATTCACCGGTCGATACCGCCAGTTTCCGCGGGAGCTCAAACGAAAACACCGCGCCCTCACCCGGCCGGCTGGTGACCCACAAGCGCCCGCCGAACTGCTCGACAATTTGACGACTGATGGGCAGCCCCAGACCGGTGCCGGTAGGCTTTCCACCGCTCCCGCTGGCTTGGCGAAACTTCTCGAAAATCTCACTCTGAACTTCCTGCGGAATCCCCGGGCCGTTGTCGCAAACATCGACCCGCACCCCCACCTCGCTCTCGCTCAACACGACCCGCACCACGCCGCCCTCGTCTGGCACGAAGCGCGCGGCATTGCCGATCAGATTGGTGAGCACCTGAATCAGCCGGTCGCGGTCCACCCGCAGCACGGGCACCGACACCGGCAGCTCCAGCGTCAGCTCTGCCTGACGATTCCGAACCAGTTGCCCGGCCGTGGTCGCCACGTGGTTGATCAGTTCGATCAGGTCGACGTCGGTTTCGTGCCACTGCGCATGACCGGATTCAATCTTGGCCAGATCCAGCACCTGATTGACCAGGCGGGTGAGGCGCTCGGTTTCCTCAACGATGATGCCCAGAAAGCGCTTTCGCTCCGCCAGATCGATCTTCGGATCGTCCAGCAACATTTCTGAAAAAGCGCGAATCGAAGTCAGCGGCGTGCGCAGCTCATGCGTCACCGACGACATGAAGTCATCCTTGACGCGATCGAGCTCCTTCAAACGTTCATTGGCCGCGCGCAGATCTTCGGTCGCCGCTTGCAGCGCCTGCGATTTTTCCTCCAGCTCGCGCGAGTAGGCGCGCACCTGGGATGCCTCGTCGAGGATGTTCATCACCTCTTCGAGACCCAGCGTTTCCTCTTGCACGACCGAGGCAATCATTACCCGCGCGGACACGCTGCCGATCGCACCAGCAAGCAGCGTTTCGGCAAAGTGCACGAGATGACCGTCGGCCTCGAGATCCTCAATTTGCTCAACGCCCTGGCTGTGCGCATATGCCAGAAAGTTTGTCCGCACCCGCTCCGCGCCGAGAAAGCGTGCAAGCAAGGCCAGCAGGTCATCGATTTTTGCCTGCCCGCGCCAGAAGCGCGCCGCACCGCGTGGCTCGCGCTTGAGGATGTCGACAAACACGCTGGCCTGACCGGCCTCGACGGCCGTTGGCGGGCGCCACAGCGACACCGTCACAAACGCCCCGATGTTGGCCAGCATGCTCCAGAACAGCGCGTGCGTCGTGGCGTTCACATCGCCAAAACCGAACAAACGCTCGGGCATCAGCAGTTCGATGCCAAACATGCCCGAATCGACAAACGTCATCGGCAACCAGCCCGACTTGGCAAACGACGGCAGCAACAAGGTATACAGCCACACACAGAACCCGGCGGTCAGACCGGCAACAGCACCGTTTCGTGTGGCGCCGCGCCAGTACATACCACCGAGCAAAGCAGGCGCGAACTGCACCACCGCGGCAAAACTGATCAGGCCAATCGACACCAGCGCGTAGGCCTGGCCAGCGAGCCGGAAATAGAGATAGCCCAACAGCAGGATCACCACAATCGCGCCGCGCCGGATGAGCAGCAGCAGCCCGGTCAAATCGTGCGGTGCCCAGCGCCTGAACCGCTGACTCGACAGCAACAGCGGCATCACCAGATCGTTGCACACCATGGTCGACAGCGCGATGGTCTCGACAATCACCATGCTGGTCGCCGCCGACAGACCGCCAATGAAGGCGAGCAGTGTGAGCGTGGAATAGCCTTCAGCCAGCGGCAAGGTCAGCACAAAGGAATCCGGGTCGATGACATCTGCCGGAAAGCGCAACATGCCGCCCAGGGCAATGGGCAGCACGAAAATGTTGATCAACAACAGATACAGCGGGAACAGCCACGTGGCGCGCTTGAGGTGGCGCTCGTCGACGTTTTCGACCACCGCGATCTGAAACTGCCGCGGCAACATCAAGAAGGCGAGCGCCGACAGCACGGTCAGCGCAAACCAGTCCGCTTTGCTGCCGGCCATGTCGAGGCTCAGCAGGGGCGCCAGATCGGGCGCGATGGCGGCGCGGACGAAGAGGTCTTCCCAGCCATCAAAAATGAAATAGGTCACCACGACGCCCACCGCCAGAAAGGCGACCAGCTTGACGATGGATTCAAAGGCGATGGCCGCCACCATGCCTTCATGTCGCTCGGTGGCATCGAGGTGGCGCGTGCCGAAAATCATTGTGAAGGCGGCGAGCACCAGCGCCATGTAAAGCGCCGTGTCGCGATACCAGTCACCACTGGTGCCCGGGTGCGCCCCCGTCAGCAAGCCGTACTCACTGGACACCGCTTTGAGTTGCAAGGCGATGTAGGGGACGATGCCGATGACCGCGAACAGGGTCACCATGCTCGCCAGCAAACGGCTTTTGCCGTAGCGCGAAGCGATGAAGTCAGCAATCGAGGTGATGCGATAGGCCTTGCTGATCCGCACCATTTTGAGCAACACCAGCCACGACACACCCATGACCAGCGTCGGACCGAGATACACCGGCAAGAAACCGAGCCCGGTTGTCGCCGCGCGACCCACACTGCCGTAGTACGTCCAGGCCGTGCAATACACCGCCAGCGACAAAGCGTAGACCCAGGGGTTGGCGATCAGCGAGCGGCCGGCATCGGCACGACGGTCGCCATAGAGCGCGACGCCAAACAGCACCACCAGATAGGCGAATGAGGCGCCAACGATGACACTGCTCGACAGCATGGCGCGCTCCTATCGAAAACCGGATTCAACGATCCAGGCGAGCACCGCGATCACGGCGGCCCAGATGCCGAACATGGAAAGGAAGACGAGCGGAACGCCGAAGACGGCGACAGAGGCGTCAAACAACCACAGCAGCGGCGCATTGAATACCAGCGCCGCAAACAGGGTGCAGGCGATCAAGCGTTGCCGCGCGAGCGCTTTACGCATCACCGCACCTCGTGTGGAAAACGGAAAACCATTATAGCCCGCCCCCAACGCCCGCCCTGATTGCCTCAGCGGTTTGATTCAGCAAAAAAAGAAGGCGCGTTGCCGCGCCTTCGTCTCCTCATATATTGGCCCGCTCTACGGCAGGCTCCCCTCATTATTCTTTTTGTGGTGCGCCGTCAGTGCGGCGCATCCACGGAGGTCGGGCGCTTATCCCTTGAGCTGATCCAGAATGGCCGGATTCTCGAGCGTGGAGGTGTCTTGCGTAATCTCCTCGCCCTTGGCCAGCTGACGCAGCAGACGGCGCATGATCTTGCCCGAACGCGTCTTGGGCAGGTTCTCGCCAAAACGGATGTCCTTGGGCTTGGCAATCGGCCCGATTTCCTTGGCCACCCAGGCCGACAACTCCTTGATGACGGCCGGCGCATCGGCTGCCGAAGGACGTGCGCCCTTGAGCACCACGAAGGCGACAATTGCCTCACCGGTGGTGTCGTCAGGACGACCGACCACGGCGGCTTCGGCGACTTTCTCGTGAGCGACCAGCGCGGACTCGATTTCCATCGTGCCCATGCGGTGACCGGAGACGTTCAGCACGTCGTCGATACGACCGGTAATGGTGAAGTAGCCGGTATCGATGTCGCGAATCGCACCATCGCCTGCCAGGTAGTACTTGCCCTGGAAGTCAGCCGGGTAGTACGACGTCTTGAAGCGCTCGGGGTCGCCCCACACGTTGCGAATCATGGAGGGCCACGGACGCTTGACGACCAGAATGCCGCCCTGCCCCCACGGCTGCTCGAGACCGGTCTCGTCGACCACGGCGGCCTGGATACCCGGGAACGGCAACGTGCATGAACCCGGCACCATCGGCGTTGCACCCGGCAGCGGGGTGATCATGTGGCCACCCGTTTCGGTCTGCCAGAAGGTATCCACGATCGGGCAACGGCTACCGCCGATGTTTTCGTAGTACCACTCCCAGGCGGCCGGGTTGATCGGCTCGCCGACCGAACCCAGAATGCGCAGGCTGGTGAGATCGTACTGCTTCGGATGCACGCTTTCGGTGGCATCGGCCGCTTTGATCAGCGAACGGATGGCGGTCGGTGCAGTGTAGAAGATGCTGACCTTGTGATTCTGGATCATCTTCCAGAAACGGCCGGCGTCCGGATAGGTCGGCACGCCTTCGAACACCACCTGGGTCGCGCCGCAGGCCAGCGGGCCGTAAGCGATGTAGGTGTGACCCGTGACCCAGCCGATGTCGGCCGTGCACCAGAACACATCGTCCGGCTTGATATCGAAGGTGTATTGCATGGTCAGCATGGCGTGCAGCAGATAGCCGCCGCTCGAATGCTGAACGCCTTTCGGCTTGCCGGTCGAGCCCGAGGTGTAAAGCAGGAACAGCGGATGCTCGGCACCCACCCACTCCGGCTCGCAGGTATCAGCCTGCTCGGCCAGGATGTCGTTCAGCCACACATCACGGCCGGCGACCATGTTGGTCTCGGCGCCGGTGCGCTTGACCACCAGCACCTTCTTGATCGTCTCGCAGCCACCCATGGCCAGCGCTTCATCGGCGATCGGCTTGAGCGGCAGCGCCTTGCCGCCGCGGAACTGGCCGTCGGAGGTAATCAGTGCGGCTGCGCTGGAGCTTTCGATACGGTCACGCAGCGATTGGGCAGAAAAACCGCCAAACACCACGGAATGTGTTGCGCCAATACGGGCACATGCCTGCATGGCGACGATGCCTTCGATGGACATCGGCAGATAGATGACAACGCGGTCGCCCTTGGCAACACCCGAGCTCTTGAGCGCGTTGGCCATCTTGCAGACGCGGCCGAGCAGGTCCTTATAGGTCACCTTGGTGACCTGGCCGTCGTCGGCTTCAAAGATGATCGCAACTTTATCGCCCAGGCCGTTGTTCACCTGGCGATCGATACAGTTGTAGGAAACGTTCAGTTCGCCGTCGTCAAACCACTTGAAGAACGGCGCATCGCTTTCATCCAGCACCTTGGTGAAAGGCTTCTTCCAGTCGAGCAGCTTGCGGGCGTGGTCCGCCCAGTAACCTTCGTAGTCGGTCTCGGCTTGCTTGACCAGCGCCTGGTAGGCTTCCATGCCGGGAACGGCAGCATTCTTGACCAGGGTCTCGGGCGGGTAGTACAGCTTCGGGGCGTTGTCGGACATCTCTCACCTCTCCTCAATTCACGGAATCGAAATTCGGTTACTTGCTCCAGCCTGCGGCGAAGCAATCAACTGACATTACCATCGGCGACATTTCTGTTACAGCCCGTCGCCGAAAACAGATCGCATTAGAGAAGATCTATCTTACACAGGACTTACACCTTCGTGGCACTGCAACACGAAGCACGTCACATGGCGGTGGTAGAATCACGCCCGACGCCACGTCGCCTTTCGGACGATTCGTGGACGCATCATGGCAGTGACCGCTTTGCCGGCGGCGTCTGCATTTCTCTGTGAGGGAGCCCACATGAGCACAATCAAGCAGGAAGACTTCATCCAGTCCATCGCGGACGCGTTCCAGTTCATCAGCTATTACCACCCGCTGGATTACATCCAGGCGCTGGGCGAAGCCTATGAGCGCGAAGAGTCGCCGGCCGCCAAAGACGCCATTGCACAAATTCTGACCAACAGCCGCATGTGCGCCGAAGGGCATCGCCCCATCTGCCAGGACACCGGCATCGCGGTGGTCTTCCTCAAAGTGGGCATGAACGTGCGCTGGGACAGCACCCTCAGCGTGCAGGAGATGGTCAACGAAGGCGTGCGTCGCGCTTACACCGACCCGGACAACAAGCTGCGCGCCTCGGTCCTGCTCGACCCCGCCGGCGCCCGCAAGAACAGCAAGGACAACACCCCGGCCGTGGTGCACTACGAAATCGTCGAAGGCGACACCGTCGACATCACCTGTGCGGCCAAGGGCGGCGGCTCCGAAAACAAATCGAAGCTGGTCATGCTCAACCCCTCCGACTCCATCGTCGACTGGGTGCTCAAAACCCTCCCGACCATGGGCGCCGGCTGGTGCCCGCCGGGCATCCTGGGCATCGGCATTGGCGGCACGCCTGAAAAAGCCATGCTGCTGGCCAAAGAATCGCTGATGGGCCATGTCGACATCCAGGAACTCCAGGCCCGCGCCGTCAAGGGCGAGACGCTGACCCGCGTCGAAGAGCTGCGCCTCGAGCTCTTCGACAAGGTCAACGCGCTGGGCATTGGCGCGCAAGGCCTGGGCGGCCTCACCACCGTGCTCGACGTCAAGATCCTCGACTACCCGACCCACGCCGCCTCGCTGCCGGTCGCGATGATTCCCAACTGTGCCGCCACCCGTCACGTTCACTTCGAACTCGACGGCTCCGGCCCCGCCCACCTTCAGGCCCCGCGCCTCGAAGACTGGCCGGCAGTCACCTGGCAGGCCGACACCGACGTCGCCACCCGGGTCGACCTCAACACCCTCACCACCGAGCAGGTCTCGTCGTGGAAGCCGGGTCAGGTGCTGCTGCTCAACGGCAAGATGCTCACCGGCCGTGACGCCGCGCACAAGCGCATCGCCGACCTGCTCGCCCAGGGCGAGAAGCTGCCGGTCGACTTCACCAATCGCGTTATCTACTACGTCGGCCCCGTCGACCCGGTGCGCGATGAAGTCGTCGGCCCGGCCGGCCCCACCACGGCCACGCGCATG
>JBFIJC010000090.1:0-11787 GCA_041600915.1 Nitrogeniibacter sp. | reverse complement strand
GCCTCGTCCACATTGGTGTAGCCGAGCTCTTTGAGGAGGTTGCGCACGATTCGGCGCATGGTCGAAAAATCATCGACAACGAGGAACTTCATGTTGGGATCCGCCATCATTTTCTCCGGAGTATTGCTTGTGCCTGATACGGCTTAGCGGTTGCGCATCAGCAGCGGACGCAGTGTGTCCGCGAGATTGTCTGCATCAAACTTCGCAACGTAGGCATCTACGCCCACGCGCTTGCCCATGGCCCGGTTGGCCTCGGACGACAGGGACGAATGCATCACCACAGGGATGCCTTCGAATCGAATATCTGCCTTGATGTTTCGGGTCAGGACATAGCCGTCCATTTCAGGCATTTCGGCGTCGACCAGGATGAGATCCACCTCGTCAATCAGCGGTCGGCCACAGGCATGCGCATGCTTGGCCATGCCTTCGAGACGCGTCCAGGCTTCGAGCCCGTTCTGGGCGTGCTTGTGTTTGACGTCGAGTTTGTCGAGCACTTCAGCGATCTTCTTGCGTGCTACGGCGGAGTCATCGACAAAGAAAATATTTACGTCATGCTCGGCATTGAGCGGCTCGATATTGCCGATGATCGCTTCACCAAAGGTATTGGCGAGGATGGTTTCGACATCGAGAATCGAGACCAGCGTGCCATCCGGCAGTTCGGTGATCGCGGTAATAAAGCTGTTGACGCCGCTCGACACGTTTTCGGGCGTGCGCACCTTGTCCCAATCCACACGGATGATGCGATCCACCTCGTCGACCAGGAAGCCAAGCGTGCGCTTGCTGTATTCGGTCACCATCATCGAGCCGCCGAGCGGATCACCTGGCTGCGTCAGCTCCAGCACCTTGGCCAGCGCCAACACCGGAATGACGTTCCCGCGCAGAGAGATCAGGCCCTCGACACCTTTGGGCATGTTCGGTGCCTTGGTCACGAAAGGCGCCTTTGAGACTTCGCGCACTTTGAACACGTTGATCCCGAAGGTTTCGCCCGTCCCGAGAGAGAACAACAGAATCTCCATCCGGTTCGAACCCGCCAGGGTCGTGCGCGCATCCACTGCGTCGAGCAGATTTTTCTCTGCCACCGCGTAGGCTTCGCTCTTGGTATTTGCTTGCACTTTGCTCATGTGCGTCATCCTCGCTCAGGCCGCCGCAGCGTCCGATTCGCCTTTCTTCAGCAAGCGTCGAAGCGTCGACGACAAGCGCTGAGGTTCGAACTTGGGTACGTACTCATCCACCCCGACTGACATACCGAGTTGCTGATTCGACATCCCCGACAGGGATGAATGCATCAGCACCGGCACCCCTTCAAAGCGGGGATCGGACTTGATCTTCTTGGTCAGGATGTAGCCATCCATTTCGGGCATTTCGATATCGGTCAGCACCACACCGACCAGATCCTTGACCTTGCAGCCCGTACTCTCCGCCACGAGGGCAATTTTCTGCAGCTCTTCCCAGGCCATACGGCCATTTACCGCAACAATCCCTTTTACGTTCAACACTTCCAGCGTACGGGCAATCTGGTTGCGTGCTACTGAAGAGTCATCGGCGTACAACACCGTCGCCTCCGGATTGCCAATCGGCTCGATACCCTTGAACAGATGGTCATCGTCGTAGCCCGAGGTCTCGGACAAGACCTTCTCCACATCGAGCATCATAACCAGCTCGCCGTTGGGCAGTTCGGTGACCGCAGTGACCAGTCCGCCCAGCTTGGCGGCGAGCATCTGCGGCGGCACGCGCATCTGCGACCAATCCAGACGCAAGATGGTGTCGACCGCCTCGACCAGAAAGCCTTGAGTGTGTCCGTTGTACTCGGTCACGATCATGATTTCGCGCGCCGACTCCAGACCGATCCCGGCGTACTTTGCCAAATCAACCACGGGCACCAAAGTGCCACGCAGGCTGACCATGCCTTCGACCGAAGTGGGCATTTCAGGCGCGGCGGTCACGGCCGGTGTGCGCATGACCTCACGCACCTTGAAGACGTTGATACCAAAAGTCTCGCGGCGGCCGGTGCGCGGATCCTTGCCAAGCGAGAACAGCAGAATTTCCAGCTTGTTGGTCCCTGCCAGGCGGGTACGCGCATCGATATTCTTTAGCAAATCCGACATCTTGTTTCTCCGTTGATGCGTTACCAACTCAGTGGCCAAGCATCTTCTTGGCTATTTCTGCTACTACTAACGGCACGTTGCCAATAGACCTTTAGGCACGATATCCGACGCGGAATCCGCCCCAATGCCGGCCATTGACGTATACCGGCGCAGACACGTCATGGAAAATTTCACCGGTGTCGCGACGATAGGTCTGAATCAGGAATTCAAGCTCATGCGCGCCGCACTGACGCCCCACCGGGTCATCAAAGACGCGCTTGGTCCGGTTGCCGACGAAGTCTTTCTCGTAATTGCCCGTCAGCGGCTGTGAGAACACCTTGTTGTGGGTCGGCACATAGGCTTTATTGTCGGTACTGATCGCATACGCGACCTCCGGATGCTCCTTGAGCACCGGCTCCTGGATGGCCGGCAGGATTTCGTCGGCCAGCTTGTCGTAGCGCGAGCTGAATTTCTGCGGTTTGGTATTCGGGATCGGATCGTACTTGCGATCAAACAGCGCCTCAGCCGTGATCCGCTTGTTGTTCACAGCTTGCTCAAACGCCGCGGCCACCTTCGCCGCTGCCGCCTTGGCCAGATCCGGCATCTGTCCATGAATCTTCATGGCCGCCTCACCCGTCACCCCCAGGCGGAAAACCTTGCTGATCTCATGCAGGTTGACCGCCAGGCTTTCGAGCCGCTGCGCTTCACTCAAAGTCGCTGAAGCGCCCTCGGTGTTGCGCTCGACCATGACCATGATTTCTCGCACGTTCGAGACCACGCCATCGGCGACCCGGCTCTGCTGCCCAATCGCCACCGCAATGGCGTCGATTTTTTCCATGGTTTCAGTCGCACCACGGTTGATCTTGTCGAGCGAATCCGCAGCCTGACGCGCCAGCTCCGCGCCCGATCTGGCCTGATCGCTGCCGGCCTTGATCGACCCGATCGCGGTGCGGGTCTCGACCTGAATGGCTTCGATCATGGCGCTGATCTCGGTCGTTGCCGTTGATGTCCGCTCAGCCAGCTTGCGCACCTCATCGGCCACCACCGCAAAACCCCGACCCTGCTCACCGGCACGCGCCGCTTCAATGGCCGCATTGAGCGCAAGCAGATTGGTCTGGTCAGCGATTTCCCGGATCACCTTCACAATGCCGCTGATCGCCTCGGATCGATCGCCCAGGGCGGCGATCACCTGCGCCGACTGCTCAACCGATTTGGCGATGCGCTCGATCTCGTTTGATGCCTCGGAGACGATGCGCCCGCCTTCGAGCGACAACTCCCTCGCCTGCTGTGCATTCTGAGCCGTCTGCCCCGCATGCTCGGCAACGGCATTGACGCCAGCCGTCATCTCTTCGATGGACTGCACCATGGTTTCGGACTCACGTCGCTGGGTGCGCGAACCATCCGCCACCTTCCCGGCATGGGCCGACAACTTGTCCGCAGCCTCTGCCACGCGGTCGGCATCGAAAATCACCTTGCCGACAATGCCCTGAAAGCTGCCAATCAACGCGTTGAATTGCTCCGCACACGCACCGACAGGTCCGCTGCCGATCTGCGCACGCTGTGACAAGTCGCCATCGCGATACATCCGCGCAAAAACGACCTGGAGTGCTTCCAGCGGCGCCAAAAAGCGCGCCTTAAGCAAACCCGCCAGAACGCCCGCCAACGCCAGACCGAGTACCAAGTGCCCGGCGATGAGCGTCGTACCCAACGGCGCGCCGGCCATCATCGATATCGCCACGCCGGCCGCTGCGACCAACACGCCGACAATGCCTAAACTTAGAAACGTCCCCATTTTCTTTCCCCCGCCCGATTTTGATCGGGATGCTTTCTATAGGTGTGTATGCAATCCGTGTCCTGGATCTGTAAGGCGGATTACGGTTCGGGGGACGCAATCTTTAGCGGCGTTTCTCAATGAAGCGAGGAACGGTTGCCGCGCAATGACGGGGCTGGACGGCAAAAAGCCGTTGCAGGCCCGGTCGGAGGCCGCAACGGCTTTCTAGTTCTTTCGTAATAACGGCGCGCGAACCCGCGCGCACCAGGCACCTAGCTGATCGCGAACAACTTGCCAAAATTGGCGATGTCGAGCACCTGACGAACGCTGCCACGGGCATTGACCAGTTTCACCTGATGCCCATCGGTTTTAACCTTGTCGCGAAGCATGAGCAGCATGCCAAGGGCTGAGCTATCGAGGTAAGACACCTCACCAAGATCAACATGCACATCGCCCTTTTTCCCGAGGGCGCGATCAACGCTATCGCGAAACTCGCGGTGTGCATTGAAATCAAAGCGGCCGACAAGCTTGATCACCGCGCCAGCATCACTCTGGTTAACCGTTACATCCATATCGCTCCCCTTTCCTTAGCTTGCGTATCCCGCTCAGCTGCCCTGTCTGACCGTGGCTGCGGCACCACACGCCAGGCGGCTCATGATGCGTTGCGCCACCTCGGTGAGCGGCGCCACTTCGGACACCGCCCCAATCACCGCAGCTTCTCGCGGCATGCCATACACCACGCAGCTGGCCTGATCCTGACCAATCGTCCATGCACCCGCACGGTGCATTGCCAACAAACCTTGTGCGCCATCCTTGCCCATGCCGGTCAGCAATACACCCAGCGCGGCCTTGCCCGCTTGCTCGGCGGCCGAGTGAAACAAGACATCGACCGACGGCCGGTGCCGGTTGACCGGATCGGCGCGAGAAAGCTCGCAATGATAGGCCAGTCCGCGCCTTTTGAGCAGCAGATGTGAATGACCGGGGGCCAGATAGGCGCACCCGGGCTCTACGCATTCGCCATTTTCTGCTTCTTTTACGTGAATCTGACTGAGGCTGTCCAGGCGTTTGGCAAAGGCGCCGGTGAACATCTCGGGCATATGCTGAACAATCAGCACGGGCGGACATTGCTTGGGCAAACGAATCAGCACCTCGCGAATCGCCTCGGTGCCGCCGGTCGAGGCCCCGATACAGACAATACGTCCTTGTGTCGCTCGCGCGCCTAGCGAGCCGGCCGCCGCGACTGGCGCGATCGCGGCTTCAGGAACATGACGATGAACATGCGCCGCCCGCGCCGCACGAATCTTGTCGCAGATCTCATCCGAATAGGCAGCCAGGGCAGAGGGCGTTCGCGCCTCGGGTTTACCAAGCACTTCGACCGCGCCCAACTCCAAAGCCATGATGGACGCATCAGAATCCTTGCCGGTAAAAGCCGAAATCATCACCACCGGCATCGGCCGCAGGCGCATCAAGCGCTCGAGAAACTCCAGGCCATCCATGCGCGGCATTTCGACGTCGAGCGTGAGCACATCGGGGTTGAGCGTCTTGATCATCTCCCGCGCAATCAAGGCATCGGCCGCCACACCCACGACGGTCATGTCGTCTTGCGCATCAATCACCCGGCGCAACAGCAGGCGCGTTGCAGCGGAGTCATCGCAGATCAGCACTTTGATGGTCATCCGCGCCTCCCTGTCGGCTCCGAATCAAACAACTCGACCTCGCCGACAATTGGCGCCGCCTGCAGCCGACGCTGATAGTGTCGCTCACGCTGAAGTTCTGCACTGTGCGACGAAATGCCTACCCGTTTTACCAGCACGCGGCCCGTCGCCGGGAAAAACACCACTTTCCGCGCATGATCATCCATCAAATCTTCGGCCACCAGCGGTATGTTTTCGGTCACCAGATAGTCGCGGACAAACTGCGCGTTGCGCGCGCCAACATCGCTCTGCGACAAGGAGGCGACCACACGTCCGCCGCCAAACACCTTGGCTTCAAGATTTTCGTGCCGCGCGCCCAGTTTGAGCAAATGATTGACCAGCACCTCCATCGCAAACACGCCATAGCGCGCCGACGCCGACGCCGACGACACATGAGCGCCCGCGCCGCCCCCGGGCAACATGAAATGATTCAAGCCCCCAACACCAAGGCGTATATCGCGTATGCACGCTGCAACGCATGAACCCAGAATGGTCACAATGGCCTCGCCGCCCGCGCTCACGTAGTACTCACCCGGCAAAACCTTCACCGCCTCGCACTCGAACGCCCGATCGAAATAGCGCTGAGTGGCGAGATGCTCCGAAACTTCAGAGTTTGTTGCGCGGGGCATCGCTACGCTCGTACACCGTTCGACCCCGGGAGCGGAACAGGTCGGCCGCATGGAGGAAGCTTTCCGAATGCCCTGCAAACAAAAGCCCTTCCGGCTTCAGTAGCGGCGAAAACCGCTGCAAGATTCCGTACTGCGTCGGCTTGTCAAAATAGATCATCACATTGCGACAAAAAATGAAGTCCAGGGGGCCTGAAATCGTATAGCGCGCGTCCAGCAGATTGACCTGCCGAAAGCTGATCAAACGTTGCAGCTCTGGCCGTACCCGCACCTGGTCTTCCTGGCTGCCAACGCCCTTGAGAAAAAAGCGTCTCACCCGCGCCGGATCCATTCGCTCAATGCGGTCGGCACGATAGACGCCCGCCCGACCGTGTGCCAGCACATTGGTATCGATATCACTTGCCAGAATCTGTACCGGCGGCGTCAGGGTGTTGAATGCCTCGCAGGCCGTCATCGCCAATGAATACGGCTCTTCGCCGGTCGATGCCGCCGCACACCAGATCTTGATCGGCTGTCGATCGCCCATCTGTTTGAGCCGCTCGGCCAGAATATCGAAGTGATGCGCTTCGCGAAAAAACGAGGTGAGGTTGGTCGTGAGCGAGTTGATGAAAGTTTCTGCTTCCGCCTTGTCGCGCTCGAGCCGGCCCAGATAGTCGGCAAACGTCTTGTCGCCACACGCTCGCAGGCGACGTGACAAGCGGCTGTACACCATGTCCTGCTTGGCGGGCGACAGCGAAATACCGGCTTGCTGATGAATCAATCTCCGAATCTTGTCGAAATCGGCGGTTGTGAAATGAAACTCTCGCAGCGGCGAGGCCAACTGAACCGGCGAGAGGCCGACCGTGGGCGGTCGCTTGAACTCGTCAGCCATGCTCAGAACTCCTCCCACTCGTCTTCAAGAACACTGCCCCGCGCACGCTTCACCTTGGGCAAGGGCGCAGCCACATCGGTGCGATGTGTGCGTCGCGCGCCACGCGTGGGCAAAGTGGCTACTTTGGACTTTCGCGGCACCGTCTTCGACGCCGGCGCAGGCGCAATCGCTGCCGACTCACCGCCCAGTTGAAACTGCTGGACCATGTCCACCAGCGAACGGGCCTGGTCTTCCAGGCTCATCGCGGCCGCCATGGCCTGCTCGACCAGTGCGGCATTGTGCTGAGTCACTTCGTCCATCTGACCGACCGCATGGGTCACCTGCTCAATACCCGAGCTTTGCTCACGGCTGGCGTTGGCAATATCGGTCACCAGCGCGGTGAGCCGCTTGAAGTTCCCAACCACCGTCGTCATGGTCTCGCCGGTATCGTTGACAAGTTGCGAACCATCTTCAATGGCTCTGGCCGAATCGGCGATCAGCGATTTGATCTCCTTGGCTGCCTGCGCACTCCGCTGTGCCAGCCCCCGCACTTCGGAGGCCACCACGGCAAACCCGCGGCCCTGCTCGCCGGCGCGTGCGGCTTCCACCGCCGCATTGAGCGCCAGAATATTGGTCTGGAAGGCAATGGTGTCAATCACCCCGATGATGTCACTGATCTTGCGCGCCGAGCCCTGGATGGTGTGCATCATGCTCACCACCTGCGTCATTTTCTCTCCGCCCGCCTCGGCCTCGGCATTTGCCGCGATGGCCAGTTCGTTCGCTTGCCGGGCACTCGCCGCGTTCTGCTGAACGGTGGCGTTGAGCTCTTCCATCGAGCTGGCGGTCTCCTCCAGCGTGCTGGCCTGCTCTTCGGTACGGCTCGACAGGTCGGCGTTGCCGGCCGCAATTTCCTCGGCCGTGCTGTTGACCATGTCGGCGCTTTCCTTGATCTGCCCCACCACTTCGCGCAGACGGGCAACCGTCGCGTTGGTGTCTTCCTTGAGCTGTCCGAAGGTGCCGCCATACTCGGCGCTGATGGTGCGTGTCAGATCACCTTTGGCCACGCTGTTAAGCACATCGGCGACATCGCTCAGCCCCGCGTGAATGGTTTCCATCAAGGCATTCAAGTCACCTGACAGCTGGAGGAAGAAGCCGCTCTTGCCTTCTGCCGGCACCCGCTGGCTCAGGTCACCGCGTGCTGCCGCCCTCACCAGCGCCGCCACCTCTTCTTCTACCGCCACTTCCGCCGTTCGATCGACCCATTCAATTGCCGTCCCGAGACGGTCACCTTCATCATCGAGCACCGGGGTGACCGTGAAATTGAAGGTCCGCCCACCGAGGTGGATGGTCGCCCGATGCGTACGGCTCAGACGTTCAAGCATCTGCCTTTGATGGGCGGGATCCTTGTGAAACACGTCGATGTTGCGGCCAATCAGATCGCTCGCAGAAAAATGGGGCAGATCCTTGCGAATATCGGCCTCGGCCGCACGGAACATCTCGGCAATGGCACGGTTCATGTAAATGATGTTCAGATCCTGGTCAGCGATCATCACGTTGGTGGCCACATTGTCGAGCCCGATCTTGATGCGGCGGGTTTCATCTGCGGCCCGCCGCGCTTCGCTCAGATCAAAACCGAGCTTGACCTGCATGCACTGCAGTCCATTGAGGACCGAGCCAAGTTCGTCCCGCTGCTCGACCCGGATGGCGGAACGGAAGTTGCCCTCACTGATCAGACGCAGACCTTCGTTGGCGCGCGCCAGCGGGCGCGTGACTGCCCTGAAAGTGGTCAAGCCCATGACCACCAGCACGACCAGGGCGACCAGCCCGCCGGCGACTCCGGTCAAGCGCAACACGGCCGAGGACGCCCCAACCGCGTCGATATCCGCTCGCGCCAGGCTGTCATAGACGGCCATGGCTTCGGTAATTCTTTCTGAAGCGCGCTCATGGATGGGCATGAACACATTGACGAAGTGCGCGTTGAAAGCAGTAAAGCGGCCCTCGCGCAGCATGAGCATGGCTGGATGTACGCCTTTATCGAGCAACTCGGCACGCGCCTGAACAAAACCGTCGATCAAAACGCGCTCGCGTTCCGGCAAACCCGTGGGTACGCCCGATGACCACACCTGCTCGATCCGACCGATGTCTCGCTCGACCACCGACAAATGCGATTCGATCGAATCCTGGTGCAAGGCGTGACTGGGCGCATTCGGGTCATGGGCCGCCGCCATTCTCAGCTGGAGGCCGATCTCGGCAAAGCGCTCATGCACCTGCGCCATCTGCAGCGTCGGCACCAGGCGCGATTCATATACCGAGGCCATGCCGCGCTCGGCAGTCTGAATGCCGAAGTAGCCAATGGCCGTGCCAGTCACCACCAGCGCACACACCACGAGCACCAAAGCGCTCAGGCGTTGGCGAATCGTGATGTTGCCAAATACTTTGCGCCACCGCTGATGCCGCTGACTAACAAGCTGCCCGCCCTCAAATGCCACGCCCCCGGCCCGGCCCTCGCGGAAGCGGCGATAGACGTCGGCAATTTCGCTGACAGCCTGGCGATCAGCCCGACTACGCAGGGACATATAACCCACCACTTGCCCGCCCTCTCGCACCGGGGCAACATTGGCCAGCACCCAGTAGTAATCCCCGTTCTTGCTGCGATTTTTGACATAGCCGGTCCACGCCCGGCCAGCCTTGAGGCAACGCCACAGATCGTCAAAGACTTCGGTGGGCATATCAGGGTGACGCAACAGATTGTGCGACTTGCCAATCAGTTCGGCCTCGGTGTAACCGCTGACCTCGACGAAATCGCGATTGGCATAGGTGATCTGCCCCTTGAGGTCCGTCATCGAGACGAGCGACGCGTCATTCTCGATCTCGATCTCTCGGTCCGTCACAGGCAGGTTGGTTTTCATGGTGCTCCCCTTCCGAGGCGCCTTCTCCGGCGACCCTTCGGTTTCGTTCGACAGTGCAACTGTTTACGGCGCCAGCAAGGGCGACTTGACCCTTCGCTTATTGCGCATCATCGGCATCGAGCAAGGCCATCTCGCGTGAGCGCATCATGCAGTCGATATCCAGCAGAATCAGCATGCGATCGCCCACGGTGGCCAGCCCCTGCAGGAAGCCCGCGCCGATGTCAGCGGAGATGTCCGAAGCCGGATGAATGTCCTTCGGCGCCAACGCAAGCACGTCCGACACGCTGTCGACGACGATGCCGACAATCCGCGACCCGATGTTGAGAATGATCACCACGGTAAATGCCGTGTACTCAACCCGTCCGACCCCGAACTTGATGCGCAGGTCGACGATCGGCACGATCGTGCCGCGAAGATTGATCACGCCCTTGATGAACGCAGGAGAATTGGCAATCGCGGTAACCGGGTCGTAGCCACGGATCTCCTGCACTTTCAGGATATCGATGGCGTACTCCTCATTACCGAGGATAAAGCTCAGGAACTCTTGAGAAAACGAGTCCTCTTCCGGCGTGCCCCGTGCGTATTGCATTGCAAAAACCCTCAAAATGCTCACCTCGAACAACGGCAGTTCAGGTGTGCTTCTGAAGGGCTGGAGACCACGCGGCGAAAAAAGAACGGCCCGACGAGGGGCCGCAAATTACACCACCTGAGAGGAGACTGAATCAGGCGGCAACAGACTGCAGGCGCCGGGCGCCACTGGCCAGCGCGGGGATGTCCAGAATCATGGCAACACGGCCATCGCCAAGGATTGTGGCCCCCGAAAAACCCTTGATCCGACGAAAATTCGCTTCGAGGCTCTTGATCACGACCTGGTGTTGCCCAAGCAGTTCATCGACAAACAAGGCGGCCTGCAAACCATCGACATCGATCACCACCATGATGCCGCATGTCCAATCGACACAGCTATCGGCCACGCCGAACTCACGATAGAGCTCGATCACCGGCACATAGCGCCCACGCAGGCGAATCAGGCGCGGCACGCCGGAGATGCTGTGAATCATGTCGGCCGTCGGTTGCAAGGACTCGGCCACATGACCCAGCGGGAGGATATAAGTCTCACCGCCAACGCGCACGGACATGCCATCAAGGATGGCGAGCGTCAGCGGCAAGCGCACCGTGAAACGCGTGCCCACACCAAGAATCGACTGCACATCGACCCGCCCACCCATGGCACCGATATTGCGGCGGACGACGTCCATACCCACGCCACGCCCCGACACATCGGTGACAAGCTCTGCGGTCGAAAAACCCGCCTCGAAAATCAGCATCCAGACGTCGGCATCGCTCAGGCTGTCAGGCGCATGCAGACCGTTTTCACGTGCTTTGGCGAGAATCCGTGCGCGGTCGAGCCCTGCACCGTCATCACCGACCTCGATCACGATGTTGCCACTTTGATGCGAGGCCGAGAGCGTGATGATGCCGGTCTCGGGCTTGCCGGCCGCACGACGCCGCTCGGGCGTCTCGACACCATGATCGAGACTGTTGCGCACCAGGTGCGTCAGCGGATCGGCCAGGCGTTCGACCAGGCCTTTGTCCAGTTCCGTATGCTCGCCAATGAGCTTGAGTTCGACCTGCTTGCCAAGCTTGCGCGACAGATCGCGCACCACCCGCGGGAAGCGAGAAAACACCATCGAGATCGGCAGCATGCGCACCGACATCACGGTTTCCTGAAGGTCGCGCGTGTTGCGCTGCAGCTGATTGATACCCGCCAGCAGCCGCTCATAGAGCACCGGATCAATTCCCTGCGCCGACTCCATCAACATCGCCTGGGTAATCACCAGCTCACCGACCAG
>JBFIJC010000089.1:0-11867 GCA_041600915.1 Nitrogeniibacter sp. | reverse complement strand
GCATCGAGCACAACAAACAAAAACTTTTCAGGCACAGACCTGACCCGCGCTCCCTTCTTGGCAAGCGCGATTCGATGGAGATGACTATGAAGCTTGGACGTATGGCAAGCCTCGGCGCGGCACTCACGCTGGCCCTGGTTTCGACATTGGCAACGGCAGAAACCCGCGTCACCCTCAAGGCGGCAAAGGCTGGCACCTCGTACTACCAGATGGCAGTGCAGATCGGCGAGAACGTGAAAAAGGCCAGCGCCAGCGCCATCATTGTTACGGTCGAAGAGAGTCAGGGTTCGGTCCAGAACGTGATGGAGTCCGCCGCGCGCGACGCCAACTACATGTTCACCTCGCCGCCGGCGCTGGTCGAGAAAGCCGTCGCAGGCGAAAAGCCTTTCGAGCCGGCCGATGAAGCCTTCAAGAAAATCCGAGCCATGTTCCCCATCCCCTCGCTGACCATGCACTACGTGGTGCGGGCCGACGCCGGGGTCAACAGCTTTGCGGACCTGGCCGGCAAGCGCTTCGTGACCGGCAAGGGCTCTTTCGGTGCCACCGAGGCGGTGAAGAACTTCAAGCTCTTCGGCGTCGAAGACAAAATCGAAGTGATCGACATCGAGCTGTCCGGCGCCGGCGCCGCGATGAAGAACCGTCAGGTCGACGGCTTTGCCACCGCTGGCTCCTGGCCTGCACCCAACGTCGTCGAAGTGGCGGCCAGCTCGCCGGTGACCCTGCTGTCGATGACCGAAGAGCAAGTCAAAGCCACCGGCCGTACCCGTCTGGTGATTCCGAAGGGCACCTACCCGGGCGTGGACACCGACGTGGTCACCACCTCGCTGCCCGTCATTGCCTACGCGCTGACCGACATGGACGAAGCCACCGCCTATCAGCTCACCCGCAGCTACTGGGAAGGTCTGGCCGAGATGGCCAAGTCCAACCCGTGGTGGAAGAGCATCGACGCCTCGCTGCTCGACAACATCAGCGTCAAGCTGCATCCGGGCGCACTCAAGTACTACGCCGAGGCCGGCATCGACGTGCCGGACCGGCTGAAGTAATCAGCAACTCACCTCTGCGCGGCGTCTTCGGACGCCGCGCTGCTTTACCCCCCGACCAGACCCGCGACCACGCGGGCAGTTTGCTACGCTCCCCCAATGACCGACTCCGCCGGCGCCCCCGCCAAAACACTGCTATCGCTGCACACCCTCATGGTGGCGCTCGCCATCACCTCGGTGGGCTATCACCTGTGGCTGGTCATGGCGGGGCTGATCCCCCACCTCATCAGCCGCCCGCTGCACATCATTGCCACCATTCCCTTCGTGTTCATCTTCACCGTCCAGCGTGCCACCGGCTGGCGCCGCGTGGTCGACATTGTCCTGTGTGCGCTGGGGCTGGCCGCCTGCATTTACGTGCTGGTGCAGCACGAAATGCTCGACAACCAGTACGGCCGCCTGCGCAGCACCACACAGTTCGTTGTCGCCTGGGGCCTGATCCTGCTGGCGCTGGAGATGGCCCGCCGACAAGTGAAATGGGCCATGCCCATCACCGCCGCGCTGGCCCTGCTCTACGGCCTGTTCGGCCAGCACCTGCCCGGCGAACTCGGCCATGCCGGCATTCCGCTGGCGAGCTTTCTGGGCACCCTCACCATCACCGAAGGCGGCCTGTGGGGCAGCCTGACCGGTGTCTCGGCCGAGGTGGTTGCGGTCTTTGTGATTCTCGGCGCGGTGGTCAGCGCCGGTGAAGGCGGCCAGGGCTTCATGGCCGCGTCGGTGGCAATGGCCGGGCGGCTGCGCGCGGGCGCCGCCAAAGTCTCAGTGCTGTCCTCCGCGCTGTTCGGCTCGATTTCCGGCTCGGCCTCGGCCAACGTCGCCTCCACCGGCGCCATCACCCTGCCCACCATGAAGCGCCTCGGCTATCCGCCCGCGCTGGCGGCGGCGGTCGAAGCAGTGGCCTCATCGGGCGGGCAGATCATGCCGCCGGTGATGGGCGCCGGCGCCTTCATCATGGTCGAGCTGCTGCGCACCACCTACGGCGAAATCCTGATGGCCGCGCTGCTGCCGGCGGTACTGTTTTTCTGGGGCGTGTGGGCCGGCTGCGACCTCTACGGCCGGCGCTACGGCCTGGAGCCGATGCGCGCTGAAGACATCCCGCCCTTTGCCAAGGTGGCGCGGCTGGTGCTGTTTTTTGTGATTCCCTTCGGGCTGCTGCTGGGCATCCTGTTCCTGTCGGGCAACACGCCGCAATATGCCGGCGCCGCTGCGGCAGGGGCCGCCGCCGCACTGCTGCTCTTTGACGAGCGCCTGCGTCCCTCACTCACGCGCTGGGGCACGCGGCTGGTCGAGGCGGCGATCAGTGCCGCACGGCAGATTGCCACCATCGCCGCCATCATTTTCTGTGCCGGGCTGATCATCGGTGTGCTTAACATGACCGGTCTGGGCGTCAAGATCACTTCGCTGATCCTCGGCCTGTCGGGCGGCAACCTGTGGGGCGCGCTGCTGCTCACCGGTGTGGCCTGCCTGATCCTCGGCATGGAGGTGCCGACCACCGCCGCCTATGTCATCTGCGTGGCGGTGGCCGGCCCGGCGCTGATCGAGATCGGCGTCGAGCCGCTGCACGCGCACCTGTTCATCTTCTGGTTCGCCCTGCTGTCGACCATCACCCCACCGGTGTGCGGCGCGGTGTTCATCGCCGCCGGCATGGCGGGCGCGCCCTGGCTGAAGGTGGCCATGCACGCCATGAGTCTGGGCATCGGCCTCTACATCGTGCCGCTGGCCTTCATCGCCAACCCCTCACTCACCGCGCTGGGCAGCACGCCGTGGATGGCGCTGGCCGCCTGCGCGAAAATCGGCCTTGGCGTATGGATGATCAGCCGTGGGCTGATTCATCGCGAGGCGCTGCCGCTGCGCGCCGGGTGGCTGGCCGGCGGTCTGGTAGTGATTTTCGCCTTCGGGATCTAGCACCGCGCCTGGCCCCTCAGATCCCGGGCCGGCGCCGCCACAAAGCAATCAGCGCAAGGCGTCGGCCAGCACGGCCAAGGGCTTGCCCTGCACCTCGGCCACGTGCGGCTCGTACAGCCCGCCAGCGTGCACATTGAGCCCCATCGCCAGCCCTGGATCGGCTTTCAGCGCGGCCTTCCAGCCGCTGTCGGCGAGCTTTTGCGCATAAGGCAAAATGGCAGCGGTGAGCGCCTCGGTGGCGGTACGCGCCACCGCGCCCGGCATGTTGGCCACGCAGTAGTGCACCACGCCGTCAATGATGTAGGTCGGGTCCTGATGGGTGGTGGCGCGGCTGGTCTCAAAACAGCCGCCCTGATCAATGGCCACATCCACCAGCACGCAGCCGGGGCGCAGCTCGGCAAGGTCTTCGCGCTTGATCAGGTGCGGGGCCTTGGCGCCATGGACCAGCACCGCGCCGATGATCATGTCGCTTTCGCGGATCAGGGTGTGCAGCATGCCGGCATGGGCGGTTTTCAGGCGCCCGCCAAACTGCGCGTCGAGCGCCTTGAGACGGTTCAGGTCGCGGTCGAGAATGGTCACGTCCGCGCCCATGCCCTGCGCCACCTTGGCCGCATGCGTGCCGACCACGCCACCGCCAAGCACCAGCACATCGGCCGGCGCCACGCCGGGCACGCCGCCAAGCAGCACGCCACGACCGCCGCGCCAGGCATGCAGCGCGCTGGCACCCACCTGCGGCGCGAGCGACCCGGCCACTTCGCTCATCGGCGCCAGCAGGGGCAGACGGCCTTGCGCGTCTTCAACGGTCTCGAAGGCGATGGCGGTACAGCCACTGGCGAGCAGCCCATCGGTCTGCGGGGTGTCGGGCGCCAGATGCAGATAGCAGAACAGGGTTTGCCCGCTCCTGAGGCGGGCAATCTCGACCGGCTGCGGCTCCTTGACCTTGACCACCAGCTCGGCCGACCACACGACATCGACGCTCGCGGTGCGGGCACCGGCGCCCTGGTATTCGGCGTCAGCAAAACCGCTGCCCACGCCGGCGCCGTCTTCCACCACCACGCTGTGACCGGTGCGCACCAGCTGCGCCACGGCCTGCGGCGTGAGCCCGACCCGGTTTTCCTGGGTCTTGATCTCCTTGGGGATGCCGATCTGCATGACGGTCTCCTGTATTTTGACTAAGCCTTACAAGCAGTCTAGTCAGACTCCGGCAGGAGATTTACCGCTATTTTCGGACGCACTCTCCCTGCAAGCGGTGAGATTCCCTGTTGCGCCGCCGCATTTTCGTCAGCCGCTGCGGCTCATGAGGCGGCACCCGCCGCGCCATGATTGGCCCGATGCAGGCGGCCGGCGACACGCTTGAGCCATAGCAACAAGTCATCCACATAGGTGAACACCACCGGGATGACCAGCAGGCTGAGCAGCGTGGAGGTGATCAGGCCGCCGATCACGGCGATGGCCATCGGCGCGCGGAAACTCGGCTCAGCACCCAGGCCAAGGGCGATAGGCATCATGCCGGCGCCCATGGCGATGGTGGTCATCAGGATTGGCTGGGCGCGTTTATGGCAGGCATCGATCAACGCTTCGAAGCGGCCCATGCCGTGCTCGCGCCGCGCCATCACCGCGTACTCCACCAGCAAGATCGAGTTCTTGGTGACGATGCCCATCAGCATCAGCAGACCGATCACCGAGGGCATGGAGAAGCTGCTATTCGTTATCAACAAGGCCAGAAAGGCGCCACCCACAGACAGCGGCAGCGCGGCAATAATGGTGGCCGGTTGCAAAAAGTCGTGGAAGAGCAGCACCAGCACCACATAGATGCACAGCACGCCGATCAGCATGGCCGAGCCGAAGCTGCCGAACAGCTCCTTCATGCGCTCGGCGTCGCCCGAGGCCGGGCGGCTGATGCCGGCCGGCAGGTTCTTGATGGCCGGGAGCTGATCGACCATGGCCACCGCGTCGCCGAGCTGGCGGCCGCCGAGTTCGACGTCGATGCTCACATTGCGCTGGCGGTCGAAACGGTCGATCTGCGCCGGGCCGCTGCCCATGTGCAGTTCGGCCACGCTCTCCAGCGCCACTTCGCCCCGGTTGGCGGCGACGCGCAGCTGGCGCACGGCGTCGAGGTCGTGACGCACCGAGGCGTCCAGCCGCACGCGGATCGGGATCTGCCGCTGCGGCAGGTTGAGCTTGGGCAGATTGGCGTCGTAGTCGCCGGCCGTGGCCACGCGGATGGCGCTGGCCATGGCGGTGGCGGTCACGCCCAGATCGGCCGCGCGGGCGAAATCGGGCGTGACATGAATTTCCGGCCGTTGCAGGCTGGCGCCGGAGGTGACATTGCCAATGCCCGGCAGGGTGCGCAGCTCGCGGGTGACCGCGGCGCTGGCCAGACGCAGCGCCTCGGCGTCTTCGCCGGCGAGCACCACCTTGAGGTTTTCGCCGGTGTTGCCGGCACCGACCGACACCCGCGCGCCGGGCAGCGCCGCCATGCGCTGGCGAATCTCCGCCTCGACCGCGCTCTGCTTGGCGCGGTCATGACGCGACACCAGGTTCACCGTGAGCGTGGCCTTGCGCACATCGGCGGTGCTGCCGCCGGCGAACGGCCCGGTGCCGCCGCTGGCGCCGCTGCCCACCGAGGTGAATACGCGTGTGACCTCCGGCATCTCGATCAGCAGACGGCGCGCCTGCTCGGCCACCGCGTAGGTATCGCCCAACGGACTGCCCGGCTGCATTTCGATACTGACCTTGGTTTGCGCGCGGTCGGCCGCCGGCACAAAGCCAGTCGGCAAAAGCGGCACCAGCATCAGTGAACCGACAAAGAACATCAGCGCCGCCAGCGCGGTGGTCTTGCGGTGCTTGAGGCACCAGTCGGCCCAGCCGAGGTAGCGCGTCATCAAGCCGCTATCGGCCGGCTGGGCGCCATGCGGCTTCAAAAAGTAGGCCGCCATCATCGGCGTGAGCAGACGCGCGACCAGCAGCGAGGCCACCACGGCCACCGCCGCGGTGATGCCGAATTGCTTGAAGAACTTGCCCGGCACGCCGCCCATGAAGGCCGTTGGCAGAAACACCGCCACCAGCGTAAAGGTGGTTGCAATCACCGCCAGACCGATCTCGTCCGCCGCCTCGGTGGCGGCCTGAATGGGCGTCTTGCCCATGCGCAGGTGGCGCACGATGTTCTCGATCTCGACGATCGCGTCATCCACCAGAATGCCCACCACCAGCGCGAGCGCCAGCAGGGTCAGCGTGTTCAGGCTGAAGCCGAGATACTGCATGGCCAGAAAGGTGGGGATGATGGACAGCGGCAGCGCGGCCGCCGACACCAGCGTGGCGCGCCAGTCGCGCAGGAACCACCACACCACCAGCACCGCCAGCAGCGCGCCTTCGTACAGCAACTCCATTGAGCCCTCGAAGTTGTCTTCGACCGGCTCGACCGTGTTGAAGGCCTCTTCAATCACCACCTGCGGCGACTTCGCCTGCAAGCTCGCCACCGCTTCGCGCACTGCATCGGCCACTGCCACTTCGCTGGCGCCCTTGATGCGTGTGATTTCAAAACTCACCGCCGGCTGACCGTCGAGCAAGGTGATGCTGCTGCGCTCGGCAATGCCGTCGCGCACCGTGGCCACTTCGTCGATACTCACCCGCCGACCGCCGGCCAGTGGGATCTCCAGCGCCGCAATATCGGCCACCGTGGCCACCGCGCCCAGCGTTCGCACCGACTGAATCGTGCCGCCGATGTCGCCGCGTCCACCCGAGGCATCCACCTGCACCTGACCCAGGCGGCTGGACACATCGGCGGCCGTCACGCCCAGCGCGGCCATGCGCTCGGGCAGCAGGTCGACCTGCACCTCGCGGTCAACGCCGCCCACGCGCGACACCGCGCCCACGCCCTTGACCGCCAGCAGTGCCTTGGACACATCGTTGTCCACAAACCACGACAACGCCTCTTCGTCGAGACGATCCGAGCGCACCGCGTAAGTGAGGATCGCGCTGCCCGAGGTGGTGACTTTCGACACCACCGGATCGCGCATGTCGGCAGGCAGATCGGCGCGCACGGTGTCGACCGCGTTGCGCACTTCATTGAGCGCGACTTCGGTGTTCTTCTCCAGCTCAAACTGCACGCTGATCTTGGCCGAGCCATCGGTCAGCGTGGTGGTGATGTGCTCGATGCCGCCCAGCGTGGCGACCTGATCCTCGATCTTGCGCGCCACCTCGGTTTCGAGCTGACTGGGCGCCACGCCCTCGTAGCTTGCGCTGACGGTAATCGTCGGCAGTTCGATGTCAGGAAAGTTTTGAATGCCCAGCGCGCGGAACGCGCCCAGGCCGAGCACGGTGAGCAGCGCAAACAACAGCAGCGCCGGCACCGGGTTGCGGATAGACCAGGCCGAAAAGTTCATCGTGCCACCTCCGGCGCCGACTCAACCCGCACCAGGTCGCCATCATTCAGGAAGGCGCCGCCGCTGGCGACGATGCGCGCATCGGCCGCCAGTGCGGTCAGCACCTCCACCTGCATGCCGCGCCGCCGGCCCGTCTCGACCCGGTGCTGCGTCACGCCGCCCTCGGCGTTCACCTCAAACACATAGCTGTGGCCGTCACGCAGAATCACCGCTGCCGTCGGCAAGACCGTGGCCTGCGCCTCGCCGGTGAGGATCTCGCCGCTGGCAAACATGCCGGCCCGCGCCGCGCCACCCGCGGGCAGGTCGACATACACCAGCGCCTTGCGGCTGCTCGCATCCAGCGTCGGCGCCAGCATGCGCACCGTGCCGCTCACGGCGCTACCATCGGCCAGACGCAACTGCGCCGCCTGCCCCGGCGCCACCGCCACCAATTGCTCGGCCGACAGCTCGGCCCGCCACTCCAGCCGGCCCTGGCGCACCATGCCGAACAGCTCGGTGCCCGATTGCACCACGCTGCCCAGCGTCGCGCTGCGGCGGCTGATGACGCCGTCGTCCGGCGCCACGATGCGCGTCTGTCCGAGACGGATCTGCTCACTCTTGAGCGCCGCCTGCGCCGCCGCCAGATTGGCCTTGGCGCTTTGCTCGGCCACCAGATACTGCTGCACCTGCTGGTCCGACAGCGCCCCGCTGCCGCTGACCTTGCGGGCACGGTCGGCATTGCCCTTGGCCTCAGCCAGTGCCGCCCGCGCCTGATCCACCATGGCGCGCTGCTGCGCCTCGGCGGCCGACACGCTGTCGCGCGAGAGCTCGACCAGCGTCTGGCCCCGCTTGACCACGTCGCCCACATCGGCGGCCACCTTGACGATGCGCAGTCCGCCGGTTTCGGCGGCAATCACCGCCTCTTGCCACGGCGTCACGCTGCCGCTGGCGCTGATCTGGCGCGACCAGCCGACCTGCGACACCCCGGTCACGCTCACCGCCATGGCGGCGCGGGCGGCGGGCTTTTCTACTGCGGCCTCAGCCGGCTGACGGGTGAACTGATAGGCCCCGCCAAGCACCAGAGCGGCGGCGATGGCGAATGCGGTGAGTTGATGTACGCGTTTCATGAGCGATCTCCGGCGTCGGCTGTCCAGCCCCCGCCTACGGCTTTGTAAAGTGAAATCCAGTCCAGCACGCGGTCGCGCTGGAGGGTGATGAGCTTGCGTTGGGCGGTGGTGGCGCTGCGCCGCGCGTCTTCGAGCGAGAGCAGGCTCACGCCGCCGGCCAGCCAGTGCGTTTCGGTGGCGGCCAGAAAGCGGGCATAGCCTTCCATCGCCGTGCGGGCGTCGGCCTCGCGGCGCTGGGCGCTGTCGAGCGTGACCAGGGCCTGCTCCACCTCGCGCACCGCCGCACGCACCGCGGACTCATACGCGGCCTGCTGCTGCATCAAGCGCGCCTCGGCCCCTTTCACCTCGGCCGTAAGCGCCCCGCCGTTAAAAATCGGCAATGACAGCGCCGGGCCAATCGACCACGGCAGGCTGGTGGCAGCTGCACCGGTCAGCACACTGGACAGCGACACGCTGCCCGACAGGCTCAGGCGCGGGTAACGGTTGGCCTCGGCCGCACCGATGTCGGCGCTCGCCGCCGCCAGGTCTTGCTCGGCGGCCGCCAGGTCGGGACGCTGGCTGAGCACGTTCAGCGGCACGGCGTCGACCACAAACGCAGCCGGCACCGGCAGGGGCGGCACGCCCTCGCCGAGGCGGCTGCGCAGGTCGGTTTCGGGCACGCCGGTCAGCGCCACCAGCGACTTGATGGTCACCTCGCACTGGGCGCGCTGGTCTTCAAGATCGGCCCGTGCATCGGCCAGGCTGGCGCGGGCCAGCTCGGCGTCGGCCGGCGCGGTAAAGCCGGCGTCGACCGACACGCGGGTGAGGCGGTTGGTTTCGGTGCGCGAGAGCACATCGTCGGCGCGCGCGCTTTGCAGCTGGCGGCAGGCGCGGTAGTTCACATAGCTGCTGGCCACCTCGGCAGCCAGCGACACGCGCGCTTCGTGCCAGTCAAACTGGCGCGCGGCGAGGCGGGCTTCGGCGGCCTCGGTACTGCGCTGCACACGGCCGAAGAGATCAATCTCCCAGGCCGAATCGACCGCCACCGTGCCCGTCGTGCGTGCGGCCACCGGCGTGTCGCGCTCGGTGCCGCTGCGCAAGGCGCTGGCGCTGCCATCGACCGTCGGCAGGCCACTGGCTTCGCTCACGGTGAGCCCGGCGCGGGCTTCGGCAATGCGGCCGGCGGCGGCCATCAGCGTGGGGCTGGCAGCGTCGGCATCGGCGATCAGACCGGCGAGCACCGGGTCATTGAATTGCGCCCACCAGTCGACCAGCGCGGCCGGCGCACCGTCATGCGGCTGGGCGGCCTGCCAGGCGGCGGGTGCCACGGCGACCGGGCGCGTGAAATCCGGCCCGACGGTGGCACAGCCCACCAGAGCGAGCGCGCTCAGCAGCACGCCGGCGCGTCGAATCCAGCGGGTGTGTTGCGGGCCACGGAGTAGCAGTTGAGACATGAGCGACAGCCAAACATTAACGAGTGCTGATACTGCCTGACGCGCACGTAAAGTCCAGTTTGGGGGGTGTAAAGTCGGGTAAAACCTTTGCCGCACGAGCACACCCATGAGCGATCACGACACCCTCACCACCCCCGGCGCCGCGCCCATCAAGCTATGGACGCACGGCGTGCCCGTCGAGCCCGCCGCTCGCGCGCAACTCATCAACACCGCCCGCCTGCCCATCATTTACAAACATCTGGCGGTCATGCCCGATGTGCATCTGGGCAAGGGCTCGACCATCGGCAGCGTGATCCCCACGGTCGGCGCCATCATCCCCGCCGCCGTCGGCGTAGACATCGGCTGCGGCATGATGGCCGTGCGCACCACGCTCACCGCCGCCGACCTGCCCGACAGCCTGCACGGCCTGCGCAGCGCCATCGAAAAAGCCGTGCCCCACGGCCGCGACATGACCCGCGGCAAGCGCGACCACGGCAGCTGGGTCAAGCCACCGGCCAGCGTGGACGCCGCCTGGAAGCGCCTCCTGCCCGGCTTCCGCCGCCTCGTCGAGCGGGCGCCCCGGCTGGAGAAGACCAACAACCACAGCCACCTCGGCACGCTCGGCACCGGCAACCACTTCATCGAGGTCTGCCTGGATGAGGCCGGGCAGGTGTGGTTCATGCTCCACTCCGGCTCGCGCGGCGTCGGCAACGCCATCGGCCGCCACTACATCGAACTGGCCCAGGCCGACATGCGCCAACACATCGCCAACCTGCCCGACCGCGATCTGGCCTACTTCACCGAAGGCGCCCAACACTTCGACGACTACGTCGAAGCCGTCGGCTGGGCGCAAGACTACGCCCGCCACAACCGCGAACTGATGATGCGCCACGTGCTCAACGCCGCCGCCAAAGTCATACAAAAACCCTTCACCACCGACCAGCAGGCGGTGAACTGCCATCACAACTACGTACAGAAAGAGACCCACTTCGGCCGCGAAGTCTTCATCACCCGCAAAGGCGCCGTCTCCGCCCACGCCGGCCAGCTCGGCATCATCCCCGGCTCCATGGGCGCGCAAAGCTACATCGTGCGCGGCAAGGGCAACCCCGACAGCTTCTGCTCCTGCAGCCACGGCGCCGGCCGCGTCATGAGCCGCACCGCCGCGCGCAAGCAATTCACCGTCGACGACCAGGTGCGTGCGACCGAAGGCGTCGAATGCCGAAAGGATGCGGAAGTGATTGACGAAATCCCGATGGCGTATAAGGATATCGACGCTGTCATGCTGGCGCAGGTGGGACTGGTCGAGGTGGTGTATCGGTTAAGGCAGGTGGTTTGTGTGAAGGGGTGAAGCTGGGGAAAGGCGCAGCCCTATATCGTTATTGTGGGAGTCAGAATGCCGCCCCTCTGGTTGCTGTTCTCCGCTTGTACCGTCGCATTCGTTGCTTACCTGACGGGAACGCATCGAACACGAGTACGTCTTGAAACGCTGATTTCACTCCTGTTTGGGGTCGGCTGCGTCTATTGGGCCGCGATCAACTGGGACACGCCGATGCCCTTAAGACCAAACACCCATAGACTGCGACTCTTCTTTGACACTTGGAACGCACTTTTTCCTGCACGTGGCGTGCAGGCATTGATCGCTCTGACGGGCATTGCCAGCGGCTTCATTCCGCTAATGCGCGTTAGAAGAATGGCCGCGCAGCGCAGATAGGCCGCCGGCGTCATCCACCCTCAACCCCATCCGGCAAGCGTAGCCCGGATGCAGCGCAGCGGAATCCGGGTTGCATTGGCTGAACAAGCAAACCGTGGCTGTTTAACCGCCATTCCCGGATTCCGGCCTTTGGCCTGCATCCGGGCTTGTATGTTATCGGTGCTCCCTTGTTCTCAGCGTGCGGGGGAGCCGAGGTGGAGGGACGATCCGGGCTATCTGCCGTGTTAGCGCACGGACAGACCTCTGTAGTGCTGTCCCCACTTCGTCTGCCCAACGTCGATGAAGAATGCAGCCGGCGTTTGGCCCGGCAT
>JBFIJC010000088.1:0-11976 GCA_041600915.1 Nitrogeniibacter sp. | reverse complement strand
GCTGGTCAAACGCCACTGGCGGCCGATCACGCTGCTCGGCGCGCTCAGTGTCGGCGCCTACAACACCTTCGCCTACCTGGCCTTGCAACACACCACGGCGATCAACGCCACCATGCTCAACTCGCTGATTCCGGTCGCCACGCTGCTGCTGGCGGTGCTGCTCTTGGGCCGACGCCTGCAGCGGCTCGAAGTCATCGGCGTCGGACTATCGCTGATCGGCGTGAGCGTGATCGTCACCCACGGCAACCCGGCCATGCTGCTCGACTGGCAGTTCAACCCCGGCGATTTCTGGATGCTGGCCGCCGTGATGGTGTGGGGGCTCTACACCGTGGGTCTGCACTGGCGCCCCGGCGGCATGCACCCCATGGTGCTGCTGGCGGCGATGACGGTGGTCGGCATCGCCCTTCTCGCGCCGGCCTGGGCCTGGGAGCTCTCCCAAGGGCGGCACATCGTGCTGCATCCGGCCAGCATCACCGCCATTGTCTATACCGCGATTTTTCCCGGCTTTCTGGGTTACGTGTTTTACAACCGCGGCGTCATCATGGTGGGCCCCAGCCGGGCCGCGCTGTTCATTCATCTGATGCCCGTTTTCGGCACCATCCTGTCGGTCATCTTTCTGGACGAACTGCCCGCCCTGTTTCACGGTGCCGGCATCGCACTCATCCTCACCGGCATCTGGCTGACCACGCGTCACCCCGAGCGCCACTGACATGCTGCGCCGCCTGCAACGCTGGCTGTTCGGCCAGACGGATCACCCCGCCATCACCGAAGCGCAATGGCTGCGCGTCGAGGCCGGCCTGCCCTTTTTAAGCTATCTGCCCGCCGACGCCCGTTCGCGCCTGCGCGCCCTGGCGCTCGAATTTCTCGACCAGAAAACCTTCCATGGTGCGCATGAACTGGTGCTCACCAACGACATGCTGCTGAACATCGCCCTGCAAGCCTGCCTGCCCGTCTACCGCACCGGACTGGACGCCTATCGCGACTGGGTCGGCGTGGTGGTCTATGCCGGCGACTTTGTCATCTCGCGTGAGGAGATCGACGAAGACGGTGTGGTGCACGAATACGAGGCCCCGGTGCTCGGCGAAGCCTGGCCGGACGGGCCGGTCATCGTCTCCTGGCAGCCCAACGAACACGCCGACGGCCTGAACGTGGTCATCCATGAGTTCGCCCACAAACTCGACATGTGCAATGGCCAGGCCGACGGCTTTCCGCCGCTGCCACCCGAGATGCGCCGCGCCGACTGGGCGCGCATCTTCAGCGCCGCCTACGAGGACTTCTGCCACCGGGTCGATCACGAGCTGCCCCACGCCATCGACGCCTACGCCGCCGAAAACCCGGCCGAGTTCTTTGCCGTCATGAGCGAAGCCTTCTTTGAAACCCCGCTCAAACTCCGCGCCGCCTACCCCGCCGCCTACGCCCAGCTCAAGCGGCTCTATGGCCTTGATCCCGCCGCCGGTGCGAACCGACGCCCCGGCGGGGACTCCAAACTTACGGAAGCCTAGCCCGAGGTACGCCATGAAACGCCTGCTGATCGTCTATCACACTCAATCCGGCAACACCGGGCAGCTGGCCGATGCGGTCAAAGCCGGTGCCGACACCGCCGAGGGCATCACCGTGCGCTGCCTCAAAGCCTTTGATGCCGGCGTCGACGATCTGGCCCAGTGCGACGCCCTGCTACTGGGCACCCCCGAAAACTTCGGCTACATGTCTGGCGCACTCAAAGACTTCTTCGACCGCACCTACTACCCGCTCGAAGGCCAGCTCACCGGCTTGCCCTTCGCCATCTTCATCAGCGCCGGCAATGACGGCACCAACGCCGTGCGCGAAATCCGCCGCATCGCCACTGGCTACGGCTGGCGCGAAGTGTCCGAACCCCACATTGCCCGCGGCGACATCCAGCCGGCGGACATCGACGCCTGCCACGCGCTCGGTGCCGCCATGGCCGAAGGACTGGCGATGGGTATTTTCTGAACGCTGCGGCCGATTGCCACAGCCACAAGCGTCAGACGAACGGTTAATCCTCGCCGCAGCCATCCATGGCGCGGCTTTCACCGCCACGGTCGCCAGCGCGCGACAAAAACACCCGCAAAACACTTTTGAAGTGTTCGCCTGCGCCTTCTACGCTGAGAGTTCTGCGCCCGCCGTCTGGACGGATCGGTCGAGCGCAGTGAACCACACACTCTTTCGGAGGATGCTCTATGGCTATCACCTGGATCCTGGTCGCAAACGCCAGCCTTGCAAAGCTCTACGCCAACTATGGCCCCAACAAAGGCCTCAAACTGGTCAAGGAGCTGATCCACCCGGAAAGCCGACAGAAAAACCAAGACCTCGTCACCGACCGAGCCGGCAATATCCAATCGAGTCACGGCAGTGGCTATGAGTCTCACACGCCCCCAAAAACCCAAGCCGCGCGCGCCTTTGCACAGGAACTGGCGCAAGAGTTCTACCAAGGCCGTAACAAGAACGCCTACGGCCGCGCGATCCTCGTCGCCCCCCCCGCCTTCATGGGCATGCTCAACGCGGTCATGGATGGCCCGACGGCTCAGCTCATTACCGATCGGGTCGAAAAGGACTACACCAAGACAACCGAACCCGACCTGACCGTGCGACTCGGCAGCAGCATCTGCCTCTGATAGCACTTTGCAGCACAAGCAAGGGGCGCCGCTGGCGCCCCTTTTTGCTGCCTACCCACCTTGTGCAGATGAAGCAACTGGCGATTTACGCCAATATTGCATAGAATGAATGCCATATGGCACACAAGGAGCCCGCATGAGCACCATCGCTGCAATCGCACCCGAACCGCTCTCGGTCGACCGCCTGCTGGGCGGGCGAAAAGTCCTGCACAGCCAGCCACGCACCCCGCTGGACTGGGTCGGCCTGATCCGTCACGGCATCTCCTCCACCGCCATCGACGTACTGTCCAAAACCTTGCACCTCACCCAGAGTGAGTTGGCCAGCGCACTCGCCATCCCCGAGCGCACGCTGGCCCGCCGCAAAAAGGAAGGCACGCTCAGCAGCGAAGAGTCCGCCAAGGTCGTGCGCCTGGCCCGCGTGGTCGAGCGCGCCGAAGAAGTCTTTGAAGACCTCGGCGCCGCCCTCGACTGGCTCAAATCCCCCAACGCCGCCCTCGGCGGCGACACCCCGCTGTCGCTGATCGACACTGACATCGGCACGCAGAGCGTGATGGATACGCTGGGGCGGATTGAGCATGGGGTGTATGGCTGAGCCGAAAATTTGTGTGATCCACTCGGTGAGCGGCGGAACACCGTTTTCCTGCCTTCAGCGAGCACGGCCTTTCGATGAGAATCGTTGGCCGGGTTTCGCCCCGGCGGGCGACCTACTTTCTTGCTTGTGCAAGAAAGCCAGGCAAAGAAGCACAGCCCGCTTTCGCGCCCCTTCGGGGTTCCCGCCCTGCGGAGCTGTCGGGCGGGGTGCTTCGCAAACTCGCCCTGCGGGCTCAAACAGCGAAGCCCCTTTTTCCGCCCGCCACCGCCTCCGGTTGGCGCGGCAGAGGGCGCGTCGGTTGTGCCCGGCTGAACGGCTGCGGTGGCTTCGCAGGGTGGTCAGCTTCGCTGCCCACCAAGCAACATGTGCCCGGAGGCACAATGGTGGGCGGCAACCCGCCCACCCTGCGACGCTTCACTCGGCACGACAGAGGGGAATGGGGTGCCAGCCTGCAACGATCGCGCTCGAATTCGTAGGGCGGATAAGCCACAGGCGCACCCGCCGCTCGTACCCAACGACGCGACTGTCAACGGATACGCTTCGCATATTCGCCCTGCAAAGTGCCCACCGGGCGGGCAATGGCGAAGCCGAGCCCGCATGCCATTCCCCTTCTGTGCCGCCGAACGAAGCCCGGGGACGGCGGGAATTGTCGTGTCGCTGTCTGAGCCCGGAGGGCGAGTTTGCGACACGACCCGCCGGCGCTGGGCGCAGAGAGGGCACCGGCGAAGCCGGCGGCACAGTCGGGGCGCTTTCTTTGCTTCCTTTCTTGCGCGCGCAAGAAAGGGAGTCGCCCGCCGGGGCGAAACCCGGCCAACGAACCTCCGATACACGCACGCCCCGCCGCCAAGGCGGCACACCATGACCACCCTCTGGCGCCTCGTCACCGCCCGCTTCGCCGACACCGCCTTCAACGGCGAAGGTGCGCGCCTGTACGGTGGGCGCTGGAATCGCAAAGGCGTGCCCATGGTCTATACCGCCGCCAGCCAGTCGTTGGCGATGCTCGAAATCCTGGTGCAGGACGAGCCGCTACGTGCGCGCTACGTGATGATCCCGGCCACGCTGCCGAAGCGCTTCAAGGTCGAAACGATCACGCTCACCGAGTTACCCGAAAAATGGAATGACCCGGCCAACCGTGCGCACTTGCAAGCCTTAGGCAGCGATTGGGCACGCAGCGGGCGCAGTGCGGTGCTGGCAGTGCCGAGCGCGGTGATTCCGGCCGAGACCAATTACCTCATCAATCCGCTGCACCCCGACTTCGCCAGGATCGAGATTGGCGCGCCGCAAGACTTCATCACCGACCTGCGCCTGATCCGCAAATAACGCTCAGGCCAGCGCGTGCCTGACGGCGGCGGCCGCATGAATGGCCGTGGTGTCGTAGAGCGGCACCGCCGTGTGTTCTGCCTGCACCAGCAGCGCGATCTCGGTGCAGCCCAGAATCACCGCCTCGGCGCCACGCGTCTGCAAACCCGCAATGATCTCGACATAGCGCGCACGCGAGGCCTCCGACACCACGCCTCGGCACAGCTCGTCATAGATCACCGAATGCACAAAGTCGCGCTCTGCGGCCTCGGGCACCAGCACTTCCATACCGAAGCGGTCGCGCAGACGGCCGAGGTAGAAATCCTGCTCCATGGTGAATCGCGTGCCGAGCAGGCCGACTCGACGCACGCCGTCGGCCTGCAGCACCTCGGCCGTGGCGTCGGCAATGTGCAGCAGCGGTATCGACAACGCCGCCTCGATCTGGGGCGCCACCTTGTGCATGGTGTTGGTACAGATCAGCAGAAAATCCGCCCCGCCCGCTTCGACCGACTGCGCCGATTCGACCAGCATCTGCGCGGTGGCGTCCCAGTCGCCGCGATGCTGTGCGGCCTCGATGGGCGCGAAGTCGACGCTGGCGAGCACCAGCCTGGCCGAGTGCAGGCCGCCGAGCGCGGCATTCACGCCGCGGTTGATGGCCTGATAGTAGCTCACGGTGGACTCCCAGCTCATGCCGCCCAGCAAACCGATGGTTTTCATTCTGACTCCTGCGCTCACGCCGCCGACCAGCGCCGACGCATTTCATAACGTGCGCCGGTCGCATCCCGATGCGAGACCGCCAGCACACCGCCTTCCACCGCCCATTCAATCGGCGCAAATGCATTGACCTGTGCATGCCGACACCGGCGTGCCAGCGTGACATGCGGTACGAACGGGCGAGCGGCCAGCCTAATGCCGATGGCCTGTAAACCCGAGGACAGTTCGTCGGCGAGCCGCGCCAAAGCGTCCGGCGGCGACTGGCTGCCCGCCCACAGAATCTGGTTATGCGGCCAATGGCCAAGCTGATCGAGCTGGAGTGTGCAACGCGGCCACGCGGTCTGGTCGCCGACGGCCTCAATGGCCGGCAGCCGATCGACCGCCACGTCGCCAATAAAGGCGAGCGTGAGATGCAGGGTGTCGGCACGCATGAGGCGCGCGTCGGGTGCAGCGGCGTCGCGCGCGAGTTGGTGCAGCTGGGTGGCGACGGCCGGGCTCGGCCAGAGCGCAAAAAACACACGGGCGGTCGGCGCCGCGACCGGCGCGCCATCGCCCGGGCGCAGTGCGTCAGCCGGCATCCGCCCGGAACAGCAGCGCCACCGCTTGCGCGGCAATGCCTTCGCCGCGGCCGGTGAAGCCAAGCTTTTCGGTGGTCTTGCCTTTGATGTTGATGCAGTCGCTCGCCACACCCAGATCGGCGGCGATATTGGCGACCATGGCCGGCACATGCGGCAGCAGTTTGGGCGCGCGGGCGATTACCGTGGCATCCACGTTGCCCACCGTGTAGCCGGCCGCACGCACAGCCGCCATCGCCTCGCGCAGCAACACACGGCTGTCGGCGCCAGCGTGGGCGGGGTCGGTGTCGGGAAAATGACGGCCAATGTCACCCAGCCCCGCCGCGCCGAGCAGCGCATCGGTGATGGCGTGCAGCAGCACGTCGGCATCCGAGTGGCCGAGCAGACCGCTGGCAAAAGGAATCGATACACCGCCAATGATCAGCGGTCGACCGGCCACCAGCGCGTGGACGTCAAAGCCCTGGCCGATTCGAAAAGGCGCGCTCATGTCAGCTCTCCCGGTTTTGCAGAATCCACTCGGCCAGGTGCAGATCGAGCGGATAAGTCACTTTCAGATTGGTCGGATCGCCACGCACCAGACGCGGACGCAAACCGGCGGCCTCGATGGCACTGGCCTCGTCGGTCACATCGCGCGCCGACTCGAGCGCGCGGCGCAGCATCATGTAGCGAAACATCTGCGGCGTTTGCGCCTGCCACAGGCTGTCGCGCGGCACGGTGGCCACGGCACGGCTCTGGGGGTCAGCACGCTTGAGTGTGTCGGCCACCGGCACCGCCAGCAGACCGCCGACCTCGTCGTCGTCAAGCGCATCGATCAGCGTATCCACATGCCAGGTCGCCAGACACGGGCGCGCGGCGTCGTGCACCAGCACCCAGTCGCCATCGCGCACATCGGGCCGAATGGCGCGCAGGCCGTTGAGCACGCTGTCGGCGCGTGAGGGGCCACCCACATAGATCGGCTTGAGCTTGTCGCCCAGATCCGACCAGTCGAAGCTGCTCCAGGTCTGATCGCCGACCGACAAGACCACATAGACGCGCTCGATCTGCGACACCGCGCACAGCACGCGCAAGGTGTGGCGCAGCAGCGGCTCGCCCATCAGATTCAGATACTGCTTTGGGGTTTCTCGCCCCATGCGCGTGCCGCCGCCAGCGGCAGGCACCAGAGCGAAATGTCGATGGGCAATTTTTTGCATGGCGCGATTCTACCTGCGCCGGGGCCGCGCGGCACGGCCTCTGATGCCAGCAAGGCGGCGTAGAATGGACCTTCAGGCCCATAACCCGACCCATTCGAATGGCACCCGACTTGCCCCTCGACACGCGTCAGCTCCAGGCCATCCTGGTTGCCCTCGGCATCGGACTCATGCTGGGGCTGGAGCGCGAACGCCAACCGGCACCCCGCGCCGGCCTGCGCACCTTCGCGCTGGTCGGGCTGCTCGGCGCGCTCGCCGGCCTGCTGGGCGAGCGTTTCGACAGCCTGTGGCCCTTCCTCGTCAGCCTCGCGCTGGTGGGGGTGATGATCATCGCCGCCTATTTGCAAAACCCCGACCCACAAGACGCCGGCACCACCTCGGTGGCGGCGCTGCTGCTATGCCATGTGCTCGGCTTCATGGTGTGGGAAGGCGAAGTGCGCCTGTCGATCATGATCGCCGTCGGTGTCACCACCCTGCTCTACTTCAAGACCACGCTGCGCGGCTGGGCCACCCGGCTGACTGCGCGCGACTGGAACTCGATTCTGCAGTTCAGCGTGATCTCGCTGGTCATCCTGCCCGTATTGCCAAACGAGAATTTCGGCCCCTTCGACGCGCTCAATCCGTATCAGGTGTGGTTGATGGTGGTACTCATCTCGGGCGTCAGCCTGGCTGGCTACGCCGCGCTGCAGCTGGTGGGCGGGCGCTATGGCGCGCCGATGGTGGGCCTGTTTGGCGGCTTGGTGTCGAGCACCGCAACAACGCTGGTGTTTGCCCGCGACGCACGCAAACGGCCCGACTTTGCGCCCGTCTCGGCGCTGGTCATCGTCATCGCCAATCTGGTCATGCTGGTGCGCGTGGCGGTGGTCTGCGCCGTGCTGGCCCCCGGCTTGCTGTGGCAGGTGCTGAGCATCGCCGCGCCCGGTCTGGCGCTCGGCCTGCTTGCCCTGGGCCTTCAGTGGAAAACACTGATGAGCCACGACGGCAGCCCGGTGCCCGACACCAAAAACCCGACCGAACTGCGCGCCGCGCTCACCTTTGGCGCGCTTTACGCCGCCGTGTTGCTGGGCGCGGCGTGGCTATCGGACGTCGCAGGCAGCAAGGGGCTGTATCTCATCGCGGTGGTCTCGGGCCTGACCGATGTCGACGCGATCACCCTGTCCAGCCTGCGCCTGTTTTCGATCGACCGCCTCGAATCCGTTCCCGCCGTCACCGCCATCGGCCTGGCGATGATCTCCAATCTGGCGTTCAAGACCGCACTGGCCATCGGCGTGGGCGGACGCAGCGTCGCCACGCGTGTGCTCACCGCCATGCTTGCCGTCGGATTTGGTCTGGCCGGCGGACTCGCGTGGCTCGGCTGGCGAAATGGCGTACTGACCTTGTGATACATTGCGCTACCGCGCGCCAGCCTCCGGTACGCGCACGATTTTCAGCGCCATGAGCGCGATGCCCTCGGGCATCTCGGTCGATGCCAGGTAGTTCTCCAACGCGGCTTTTCCACGCGCGCGAAACGCACATTCAACCGTGGCTTGATAGCCGGTGTTGATGACCAGCGTGCCGGCCGCACGCCCTGCCGCAAAGCGCGCCTTGGCCTCATCCAGCCCCATAAAGGTGAACACGCGCCCATCGAGCGGCGGGTGTGCCATATCGGCCGTCACATCCACGGCCGCGTAGTTACGCTCTCGAAGCTTCAGCCGCTCGAACTCCTCCGCGTTCACCGCCGCCAGCGCACCGACCACCTGTTTTGATGGCTCAGGCACCACATCCAGAAAACACACATACGCCGCCAGCGGGCTATCGGGCGCGTCTTCACGAACATAGTGTTTATAACCAGGCAGGCTGACGCGATTGTCCATCGCCACGCCCCACACGCGCTTGTAGCCTTTCAAGGTGGCGAGCGGAAAATCCTCAATCACCCACTGCTCGCGTCCAATCGTGCGGCTGAACGATGCCGGGTCGACCAGCGAACCAAAGCCAAATACGTAGATCTTGTCGGTCTGCGTCGCCAAGGCCGCGTCATTGAGGTGAAACGCGCGCTGCACATCACCCGGCGGCGCCAGTCGCCGAAGCAGGCCCTTGCCCCGGGCGTAGGCATAGTCGGAGGTCACCGAACGATGGCGGCCATGAAACAGCGCGCCGCCATCAATCCGATAGCGCCGCGCGCCATGCACGGCCTGCTCGATGCCGACCATCACGCCACGGATCTCGGCATAGAAGGCCTCGATCGGCAGCGGATGCGGATCGCGCTCACTCTGATAGCTGGCGGCGGTCACAAAGCCCTGCGCGTCCACCGCATTGATGATGATGCCGTGATCATGCAGCGGCGCCCGGATGCGCAGCGGAATATACGGCTCGGCAAGCGGCTGACGCGGCGCCTCGTCGCGCAACACCACATTGCGCAGCGTGGTGCTGTTGATGCGGGCGCGCGCAATGATGCGCACATGGAGCTGGCTCACCGTCACCGGCGAGGCGTTGTAGAGACTGAAGATCAGGTCATAGCGACCTTCGGCGCGATGCAGATTGAGGCAGTGCTTGAGCTCAAACACCGTCTTGGGTCGCAGCACCACAGCCGTAACAAAAGCCACAATGGCGGCAAAGAAAAACAAGCCGCACAGAATCTGCGCTGCGGCAATTGCCTTGTCCAGCCAGGGCACGGGCACCGCGCATTGCGTGTTGCCACCCGACAAGGTGACGAACTCAAGAAACGCCCGCTCAACGCAGGGCAAAAAAGGCTTGTCCGAGATGCCCGGCAGATTGCGCCAGCTCAGCTGATCCAACGGGCCTGCCGCGTGGTAGAGCAGCGCAAAGCCAAACACCACCGTCGCCGTCAGCAGCACGATGAGGACGAGAAAGTGCCACAGCGGCTGCTCCGCCCATAGATTCAGAAAGAAGTTGCGCAGCCGATGACGAGCCGTCATATCAAAAATGCATACCCAGAAAAAACGTTGATGTGGCATACCTTAACGGCTCACACCCGGGTCGGCCAGCCTCGCGCCCGACTTGACCACGACACCTCACCCGAAGCGAATGCCGTCAAGTGCGCCGTGCCACGTCTATAATTCCCATATCACTCTCAAGGTCTCTCGGAGACTGACATGGCCAATGCCTCCATCCGCCCCCCTGCCGTCGCCGGCGCGTTTTACCCGGCCGACCCACGGGCGCTGCAGATCATGATCGGCGACATGCTGAACATGGCCATGCCCCTGGAGACGGTGCACTGGCCCAAGGCGCTGATCGTGCCGCACGCCGGCTATGTTTATTCCGGCCCGATCGCGGCATCCGCCTACGCCGGACTGCGCAGCACACAGGCCTTCTACCGGCGCGTGGTCTTGCTCGGCCCCTGCCACCGGGTACCGGTGCAAGGCTTCGCGCTGCCGGCGTCGCAATCCTTTGCCACGCCCCTGGGCGAAGTCGCCATCGACCGCGAAGCCTGGTTGGCGATTCAGGACGAGCCTGACGTCGTCGTCGATGACGCCCCGCACGCAACCGAGCACGCGCTCGAAGTGCAGCTCCCCTTTTTGCAAACCGTACTCGACCACTTCAGCGTCGTGCCCATCGTCGTCGGCGACACCACGCCCGAGCGCGTCGCCCACCTGCTCGACCGCCTGTGGGGCGACGATGAAACGCTGATCGTCATCTCGTCTGACCTGTCGCACTACCTGCCCTACCACCAGGCACGCTGGCGCGACCGCTCGACGGTGGAGCAGATCGAGCGCCTGCAAGGCGGGCTCGCCTTCGACCAGGCCTGCGGCGCGCTGCCCATCGAAGGCATGCTGCTTGCCGCGCAGCGCCACCATCTCGCACCCACCGTGCTCGATCTGCGAAACTCCGGCGACACCGCCGGCGACCGCAATCGCGTGGTGGGTTACACCAGCATCGCCTTTACTCCGGCTAAAGCTCATGTCGCTCACTGAACCCGAACTCGGCGCCCGTCTGCTCGCCCGCGCCCGCGCCGCCATCGAACACGCACTCGAACTCGGCCCCCCACCGGCGCCCGATCCCGATCTGGCCGAGCGTGGTGCCACCTTCGTCACACTCACCCGCGAGGGCGAGCTGCGCGGCTGCATCGGCAGCCTCAAGCCGCAACGCGCACTGGGCGACGACGTGGTCATCAACGCCGAAGCGGCCGCATTGCGCGACCCGCGTTTCAAACCCATGGCCGCCGAGGAGTGGCCGGACATCCGTGTCGAGGTCTCGCTGCTTGGGCGATTCGAATTTCTCGACGCCAAATCCGAAGCCGAGGTGCTCGCGCAGCTCAAGCCGGGCGAGGACGGCGTCATCTTCTTCAACGGCTGCCAGCAAGCCACCTTTTTGCCGCAGGTGTGGGCGCAACTCCCCAATCCGCGCGATTTCCTCGCCGAACTCAAAAAAAAGGCCGGCCTCAGCGCCGACTACTGGAGCTCGGCCGTGATGGTCGCCACCTATCCGGTCCGGAAGTGGCAGGAGGGCGACACTTAAGCCGCAGCACGCGAGGAGATGAGCATGCACGACGCAGCATCCCGAGTCCCCGCCCGTTACTGGCATACGCTGGACGACGGCCGGATCGAGTGCGATCTGTGCCCGCGCACCTGTCGCCTGCACGAAGGCCAGCGCGCCGCCTGCTTTGTGCGCCAGCGCGTTGGCGACCACATGGAACTCACCACCTGGGGGCGCAGCTCCGGTTTTTGCATCGACCCCATCGAAAAGAAGCCGCTCAACCACTTTTACCCCGGCAGCAGCGTGCTCTCCTTCGGCACCGCCGGCTGCAACCTCGCCTGCAAGTTCTGCCAGAACTGGGATATCAGCAAGTCCCGCGACATGGACCGCCTGATGGACACCGCCACGCCTGCGGCCATCGCCGCCGCGGCCGAGCGCTGGCAGTGCAAGAGCGTCGCCTTTACCTATAACGACCCGGTGATCTTCGCCGAGTACGCCATCGACACCGCCATCGCCTGCCACGCGCGCGGGCTCAAAACCGTGGCCGTCACCGCCGGCTATAT